>NZ_JAMYKV010000009.1:0-158785 GCF_040317535.1 Mesorhizobium sp. M1409 | reverse complement strand
CACCGGTGAGGATGGCGATGTCTTCCAGCATGGCCTTGCGGCGATCACCGAAGCCCGGCGCCTTGACGGCGGCGATCTTCAGGCCGCCACGCAGCTTGTTGACGACCAGCGTGGCCAGGGCCTCGCCTTCGACGTCTTCCGAGATGATGAGCAGCGGCTTCGAGGTCTGCACGACGGCTTCGAGAACCGGCAGCATCGCCTGCAGGTTGGACAGCTTCTTCTCGTGCAGGAGGATGTAGACGTCCTCGAGCTCGGCAACCATCTTGTCGGCGTTGGTGACGAAGTAGGGCGAGAGATAGCCGCGGTCGAACTGCATGCCTTCGACGACCTCGAGTTCAGTCTCGGCGGTCTTGGCTTCCTCAACCGTGATGACGCCTTCGTTGCCGACCTTCTGCATCGCTTCGGCGATCATCTTGCCGACCGACTCGTCGCCATTGCCGGCGATCGTGCCGACCTGGGCAACTTCCTCGGAGGTCTTGATCTTCTTGGCAGCCTTGCCGAGCGCCGCGACGACTTCGGTCACGGCCAGATCGATGCCGCGCTTCAGGTCCATCGGGTTCATGCCGGCGGCAACGGCCTTGTTGCCTTCCTGGACGATCGACTGCGCCAGAACGGTCGCGGTTGTGGTGCCGTCACCGGCGATGTCGTTGGTCTTCGAAGCAACTTCGCGGATCATCTGCGCGCCCATGTTTTCGAACTTGTCGGAAAGTTCGATTTCCTTGGCGACGGTGACCCCGTCCTTGGTGATGCGCGGTGCGCCGAACGACTTGTCGATGACGACGTTGCGGCCCTTGGGGCCAAGGGTGACCTTCACCGCGTCGGCGAGGATGTTGATGCCGTGAAGCATGCGCTCACGGGCATCGCGGGAGAATTTTACGTCTTTAGCAGCCATTTTTTTACTCCTGGGCATCTCGCCCGAAATTCAGATTTGATGGTGCGAAGGAAAGGCCTGATATCAGCCGATGATGCCCATAATGTCGGATTCCTTCATGATCAGAAGGTCTTCGCCATTGAGCTTGACTTCGGTACCCGACCACTTGCCGAACAGGATGCGGTCGCCGGCCTTGACGTCCAGCGGGACCAGCTTGCCAGCTTCGTCACGAGCGCCGGAGCCGACGGCGATGATCTCGCCTTCCTGCGGCTTTTCCTTAGCCGTATCCGGGATGATGATCCCGCCGGCGGTCTTGGATTCGGATTCGACCCGGCGAACGACCACGCGGTCATGCAGCGGCCGGAAATTCGACTTTGCCATTTTTGGATGTCCTTGGTGCGGATGTTGAACGGTTCTCCGTTGCCGGAGCGTGCTTAGCACTCAGCGGAAGCGAGTGCTAACGCGGCAATGAGATAAGCCGCATGCTCCTGCTAGTCAAGACGAAAGAGCAAAGAGCAAAGAGAAAAGAGCAGACAGCAAAGAGAAGAGAGCAAAGAGCGTGTAAGCATCGAGCCTTTTATGTGAACAATGTCGGGTATCAGACATATATGGGGCGGCTCACCCTTTGTATTTGAGCTTTATTCAGATGGCACGAATGATGCAACAGGTGATGCATTTGATCTCATCCAGAGGCTCGCACGGGGTCGTGCTGCGTCAGCTCGGTCATGTCGAGCTTCAGAAGGCCATTTTGGCATTGGTTCTGTTGCCCTATTCCCATTCATGACCAGTCCTGCGCGCGTGAGCCGGCCGGCTAGATTCCAACCACGAGAGCGCCGCCGCTGAGACCCGCACCCGCCGCCGACAGAAGGATTTTCTCTCCAGGCTGGAATGGCTCCGTCTGGTTGGCGAGCGAGAGCGACAGCGGGATCGTCGCGGCCGAAGAGTTGCCGTATTCGGCAATCGTCTTGACAATTGCTTGGTCCGCGATGCCGAGGTTCCTCCCGACCGCGTCGAAAATCCGAGTATTGGCCTGATGGGGCACGAACCGGCCGAGATCGTGTGGCCGCACTCCGGCAGCGGCTAGCGCGCTTATTGAGCAATTGGTCATCATCTCGACGGCCTTTGCGAACACTTCGCGGCCGTCCGTCATCCTCATTCGGGTTTGCGCGAGATCGAGGTCACCGTGGAACGGCTTGTTGCTTCCTCCTGCGGGAATCTGGATCAGCCCGTATCGCGAGCCGTCCGAAGCCACCGAGGCACCGAGAATGCCCCGATCAGCATCATCGCACTGACCGATCACCAGGGCGCCGGCGGCATCGGCAAACAGGACCGAGCTTGCGCGCTCGGCTGGATTGATGCGGCGGCTGAGGATATTGGCGGCGATAACAAGGCTCGCTTTGCCGTGCAGGCGGGTAAATCCGTCCGCAAACATCAGCGCATAGATGAAGCCGGCGCAGGCGCCTGTCAGATCCACCGCGCCTGCGCTGCCAAGGCCAAGCTTGTGTGCGACCAGCGGCGCGCTCGGCGGCAGAAGATGGTCGGGCGTCGAGGTGGCAAGCAACAGCAGACCGATGTCGTGGCGCGCAATACCGGCGTTCGCCAGCGCCATGTCGCCGGCCTGCGCAGCAAGACCAGACAGCGTGTCTTCGTCGGTTGCCCAGAAGCGCGACCGTATCCCGGTACGCCTTTCGATCCAGCCTGGATCAAGACCGAGATTGCTCTCGATTTCGGCATTCGCCACCTTTCGCCCAGGCGCATGATGGCCAAACCCGAGAATGCGCGACGACTTGCTCATGGCCTGGACCCGAAGCGTTCGCCCGCCTCCTCAATGGCGTCATAGAGTCGCTCGAGCTCGTCGCCGGTGATGCAATAGGGTGGCAGAAGGTAGAGGACATTGCCGAGCGGGCGCACAAGTAGCCCTCGCTCGAGGAAGAAAGCGCGCAGTTTCGGTCCGATCTCGGCGAGATAACCTGCGGAACCGGTTCGCAGGTCGAGCGCCGCGATCGTGCCGGTCGCCCGGCAGTCGGTGAAGAAGCTGTTGTCGCGAAAGCGTCGAAGCCCGGTGGCCTGCATTGCGCTCAAGGCCGCAATGCGCTCGGCCACCGGCTCGTCCCGCCAGATCTCGACATTGGCAAGTGCTGCCGCGCAGGCAATCGGGTTGGCAGTGTAGGAGCTCGAATGGAAAAATGTCTTCTTCCGGTCCTCGGAATAATGAGCCTGGAAGATGGCATCGGTGGCAAGCGTTACGGCCAGCGGGATGGCGCCGCCGGTCAGGCCTTTCGAGGTGCACAGGATATCTGGAGAGATCGATGCCTGCTCGCAGGCGAACATGGTTCCGGTCCGCCCCCAGCCGGTCATCACTTCGTCGGCGATCAGCAGCGTGCCGGAGGCCTCAGTGATCTTCTTCAATTCGGCCAGAACTGAAGCCGGATACATCAGCATGCCGCCGGCGCCCAGCACCAGCGGCTCGACGATTAAGGCTGCGGCTCGTCGATCGCGGGTCACAGCCTCAAAACGATCCAGCGTCTCTTGCTCGCGCCCCGCTGCCGGAAAGGGGATGGTGGCGACCTCGAACAGCAAGGGTTCGTAGGCGGCGTTGAACACGCCACGCGCACCGACGCTCATCGTGCCGATCGTGTCGCCATGATAGCTGTGATCCATGACGACGATGCGCGAGCGTGGGGCGCCGATATTGCGGAAATAACCGAGCGCCATCTTCAGCGCTACTTCGACCGAGGTCGAGCCACTGTCGGAATAGAACACCCAGTCGAGTCCAGCGGGAGCGAGGCCGACAAGCGCCTTGGCCAAGCGCTCTGCCGGCTCGTGCGTGAAGCCCGCAAAGATAATCTGGTCGAGGCTCGACGCGGTTGTCTCGATTGCCTTCATGATGCGGGGATGGCGGTGGCCATGTGTGACGACCCACCAGGAGGAGATGGCGTCCAGGATGCGGGCGCCGTCGGCCCTGCGGAGATAGGCGCCTTCAGTCCGGACGATTTCTGGGATCGCAGGCTCGAGCGCGTGCTGGGTGAAGGGATGCCAGACATGGGACTGCGACATCAGTCACCTCCAGTAATCGAGGCGAAGGCGAAGCCGGCAATCATTGCGTCCCTCAGTGTCTTGCCGGTCAGCAGATCGAGGTGCGGCAGCCTGCCGAGCTGCGGCGCACCGCTGAATTCCACGATGGTCCGTTGCGTATCGGCCATCTCATCGCCGATGAAAGCGATGCCGGCCAACGGGATGGATCGGGCGCGGAGCGCCTCGATCGAGAGCAAGGTGTGGTTGATGGTGCCGAGCGTGGTGCGGGCGCACAGAATAACGGGCAGCCGCCATTCAGCGAAGATGTCGATGAGCCTTGTGCGCCGGTTAAGCGGCACCATCAGGCCGCCGGAGCCTTCGATGACGAGCGGCGTCGGTAGGACGGGAAAAGCAAGATCGGCAGCCTTGATCGCCACGCCGTCGATCTCGGCCGAACGATGCGGCGACAGCGGGCTCCGCAAGCGGTAGGCTTCCGGCAGCACGCGCTCTGAGGGCAAGCCGGCAAGCCGCGCGACCACTTCGCTGTCGGTCTCGCCGTCGAGGCCCGATTGCACCGGTTTCCAGTAAAAGCCGTCGAGCAAACCGGCGAGCCCAGCCGCAAACACGGTCTTGCCAACTCCCGTGTCGGTTCCGGTGATGACGATGCGTTGGGTCATACCGCCTCCGGTGATGTTTGGGCCAACACCTCGACCAGCGCCTCGACCATGGCGGAAATGTCGGCTTCGCCGATATTGAGCGTCAGTGAGATGCGCAGCCGCGACGTGCCCTCGGGCACGGTCGGAGGACGAATACCGCGTATGTCGAAGCCGCGGGCCTGCAGGCGCGCCGCCACTGCCATGGTGCGCCTGATATCGCCGATTACGAGGGGCTGGATCTGCGAGCCGCTGGGTATCACGCCGCAGCGCTCGGCCAGCTGGCGGCCGGCGAGGGCAACGCGTTCATGCAGCTGAACACGCCGCATAGGCTCGTCGGCGAGCATTGCGAGTGCTTCGCGCACTGCCACTGCCATCAGCGGCGATGGCGCGGTGGCGTAGATGAATGGCCGGCAACGGTTGATCAGATACTCGCACAGTGCCCTCGGCCCGGTCACGAGCCCACCAGATGCGCCGAGCGCCTTGCCGCAGGTGTGGAGCGCGACGATGTTGTCGCGGCCCTCGAAAGCGGCGGCAAGCCCCCGGCCGTCCGGTCCCCAGACGCCGGTCGAATGCGCCTCGTCAATGACGATGAATGCGCCGTGCCGATCGGCAAGCGCGACCAGGCTCTCCAAAGGCGCGCAGTCGCCATCCATGCTGTAAAGGCTCTCCACCGCGATCCAGACGCATCCCATGCCGCCTGCGGCGCGCCAACGTGTGATCGCATCCTCAACAGCGGTGGCATCGTTGTGCGCGGCCAGCACGAACTGTGCGCGCCCGGCCTGCGCACCCTCATGCATGCTGGCATGGGCGAGCTCATCGAGAACCAAAAGATCGCCCTTCCGCGGCAGGGCGCTCAGCAGAGCGAAGTTGGCGATGTAGCCGCTGCCGAAGAACAGCGCGCGGTCGGCTCCAAAGAATGCCGCCGCGTCTGCCTCGAGCTGCTCGTGTTCCGGTGCATTGCCGCGCAACAGCCGCGACCCGGTGGCGCCAACCGGCGTGCCCCGCGCAATCGCCGCCACAACAGCATCGCCAAGTCTCCTGGACGAGGCCAGCCCGAGATAGTCGTTCGACGAGAAATCGAGACCTGCGCGCGGCGTAAGCGTCCGCAGCCGGTCCTTGCGGGCCAGTCCCTGCAAGGTCGCGTCATAGCGGGCAAGCGGTGCCCCGTTCATTGCGCCTCGAGTTCCATCGGCTCAATGCCGAGACGGCGGAACAGAAGGCTATCCTTGTCCTCACCGGGATTGTCCGCCGTCAGCAGCGTGTCGCCGACGAAAATCGAGTTGGCACCGGCAAAAAAGGACAGCGCCTGCATCTCGTCGGTCATGGCGGTGCGGCCGGCGGAAAGACGCACATGCGATTTCGGCATCATGATGCGCGCCAGGGCGATCACGCGCACGAATTCGATCGGCTCGATGGGCTTGGCTTCGGCAAGCGGGGTGCCGGCGATCGGGATCAGCATGTTGATCGGGACGCTTTCCGGCGGATCGGGTAGGTTCGCCAGCGTCACCAGCATGTCGATCCGGTCCACCGGATCTTCGCCCATGCCGACAATACCGCCGCAGCAGACCTTGATGCCGGATCGACGAACCTGCTCAAGCGTGTCGAGCCGCTCGGCATAGCCGCGCGTGCTGATGATCTCGCTGTAGTAGCGTTCCGACGTATCGATGTTGTGGTTGTAGTAGTCGAGGCCCGCCTGCTTCAGTCGAGCGGCTTGCTCAAGATCGAGCATGCCGAGCGTCATGCAGGTCTCCATGCCCAGCGCCTTGACGCCTTCGACCATCGCCACCACCGCATCCATGTCGCGCGCCTTGGGGTTTCGCCAGGCCGCGCCCATGCAATAACGCGTGGCGCCGGCATCACGCGCCTTGGTCGCCTCGGCGATGACGCGCCGGACCTCCATCAGCTTCGACGCCTTCAGGCCGGTTTCGTGACGCGCCGACTGGCTGCAATAGCCACAATCCTCCGGGCATCCTCCCGTCTTGATGCTGAGCAGCCGGCTGAGCTGGACCTTGTTTGGATCGAAATTCTGGCGGTGCACCGTTTGCGCCAGGAAGAGGAGATTGTTGAAGGGGGCATGGTAAAGTGCCTGAGCCTTCTCCAGGGTCCACGCTCCGGGGTCAGGGGATTGAGCCTGTGGCGATGTCTGCGTTGAACTTGCCGTTTGCATGTCCATGCTGTTCCTCCGGTCTGTCTTGCGGGGTCTTTGCTATCTGACTGTTGACGATCGGAGAGGACAGTTGACCCAATCCTGACTCAGACAATCATGAGCCCCGATGGTCGAGGCCGATATCCAGGATCGGCGCGCTGTGGATGAGTCGGCCGACCGAAATCAGATCAACGCCGGTCGCGGCAACCGCCCGCGCTGTATGGGACGTGATCCCGCCAGAAGCCTCGGTGATAGCGCGGCCACCGACCATTGCGACGGCGCGGCGAAGATCGGGGAGGGACATGTTGTCGAGCAGAACCGCATCGGGAGCGAAGCCAAGTACCTCCTCCAACTGGGCCAGAGTATCGACCTCGACTTCGATCTTGACGAGATGACCGGCCGCTCTTCGTGCTCGCTCGAGCGCTGGGCGGACGCCGCCTGCGATGGCGATGTGGTTGTCCTTGATTAAGATTGCATCGTCCAGACCGAAGCGGTGATTGGACCCGCCACCTGCGCGCACGGCATACTTTTCGACTGCCCGCAATCCGGGCGTCGTCTTGCGGGTGCAGACGATCTTCGCGCCATACCCACGAACCGCAGCGACGATCGATGCCGTTGCCGTGGCGATGCCGCTCAGATGGCACAAAAAATTGAGTGCCGTCCTTTCGGCTGTGAGAATGGCCCGGGCCGGGCCAACCACTGATGCAATGATCTCTCCATCCACGACATTGCAGCCGTCTGCACGCTCCACCGAGATTTCGACAGCAGGATCAATCAAGCCGAAAGCGAGCATCGCCAGATCGAGGCCGGCGACAACTCCGGACTGTCGCGCCACCAACACGGTTCCCGCTTGGTATTCCTTCGGGACGATGGCCTGCGTGGTCAAGTCGCCGGCTCTGCCAAGATCTTCAAGAAGAGCTGCCCGTACAAGCGGCTCAAGCACGACCGTGGGTAGCGGTGAAAGTGTCATCACTTCGGCCCTTCGAGACTTGGCGAGTGTCCGAGTCCCCGCGCTGTAGCCAAGGCGGCTTCGAGGGTGATTTCGGACCGTCGGGCGGCAGTCGCATGATGAGGAAAATCTGTCCGGTAATGAGCGCCGCGGCTTTCTTCGCGCAACAAGGCGGCAACCGCGATCATTAGCCCGACAGCCGCCGGATCCGAGACCGCATCCTTGCTTTCGGCGAGCGGCAATAAGGCACGCGCGGCTGCTTTCAACCCTTCACCGTCCCGGACGATGCCGAGTGCGCGCGACAGGAAAACACGCACGGGTATCGGAGCGGGCGGTGGGTAAACGTTGGCAAACGCAGGCCTTGTTCTGCGCGCAGGCGTCCCGGCGACACTTTCAGCGACCCAGCGGGCGCACACGATGGCTTCTGTCAAGGAATTGCTGGCGAGCCTGTTGGCGCCATGCAGTCCTGTCGAAGCGACTTCGCCGCAGGCCCACAGCCCCTTGACGGAGGTTCTGCCGGAGCTGTCCACTGCAACGCCACCCATGTGGTAGTGTTGGGCCGGCCGAATGGGGATGAGATCGCGGGCGGGATTGATGCCCGCTCCACGACAGGCTGATGCGATTGTCGGGAAATGTCGAGCGAATGCCGGGCCAGGCCGTTGTCGGGCGTCGAGAAAAACACGGTGGCCGTCCGCAAGATGGTTCCACACGGCCCGGGCCAAGACATCGCGAGGCGCAAGTTCCGCCCCTGGCACGCTCTGGAGAAAAGCCTGGCCGGTTTCATCGATCAGGGCAGCACCTTCGCCTCGGACAGCCTCGCTGACCAGCGCCATAGGGCGTTCCGGGCCGTCAAGCGCGGTCGGGTGGAACTGGATGAATTCGAGGTCGGCTAGGACAGCTCCAGCGCGGGCCGCAAGTGCAAGGCCTTGTCCGCAACTTCCCCAAGGGTTCGTGGTGTCGAGAAACAGTCCCCCGATGCCACCGGTGGCGAGGACGACCCGCCGTGAGCCGAAGAAGAAAGGTCCGATCGAACAGCTCGCCCAGACGCCCCGGATCGCATTCTCTCGCACGGCCAGCCGGCGCGCTTCCACGCCCTCCACGACAACTATCGACGGAGTGGAACGCACAGCCGCGATCAGGGCACGCATGATCTCACGCCCGGTGCCGTCCCCATGCGCATGAACGATGCGACGTCGGCTGTGTGCGGCCTCCAATCCGAGGCACAGTGATCCTTTCGGCGTGCGGTCAAAGGGAACCCCAAAGGCCGCAAGCCCCTCTATCGCCTTGGGCGCGGCTTGGAGGATGCGGCTCGCCACGTCTCTGTCGCAGAGACCATCCCCGGCAGCAAGCGTATCGGCCAGGTGCATTGCCGGATCGTCGTCTTCGCCGAAACTTGCAGCCAGACCCCCCTGTGCCCAGGTGCTCGAATTGTCAGCTCCCAGCAGCGACCTTGACAGAAGAAGCACCGGCTCCGGCGACAGTTGAAGCGCGGTCATCAGTCCGGCGATGCCGCCGCCGATGATGATGGGACGCCCGAAGAAGCTGCGGAGGTCGGCGCTCAAACTGCCAGCATCCGTTCGACCGCAAGCCGCGCGCGCCCGGCGATCCCGGGTTCGATGGTTACGACATGTTGGTTCTGCTCGAGCGCCGTGCGGATGTTGGCAAGCGTGATCCGCTTCATGTGCGGGCACAAATTGCAGGGCCGGATGAACTCGACCTCTGGGTGCGCTAACGCGACGTTGTCGCTCATCGAGCATTCCGTCATCAGCACGACACGTGGCGGCCTTTGCCTTTCGACATAGTCGGACATGGCAGCCGTCGAGCCGGAAAAATCTGCTTCAGCCACGACGTCGGGCGGGCATTCGGGATGGGCGAGCACGACCACGCCGGGATGGCTTTCGCGCAACTCGCGGATGTCGGCCGGTGTAAAGCGCTCATGCACCTCGCAATGCCCTTTCCAGGCGATGATCTGTACATCGGTCTGGGCGGCGATATTCTGGGCCAGATATTCGTCCGGCAGCATGATCACCCGGAGAACCCCAAGGGATTCGACGACCGCCTTGGCGTTGCCGGATGTACAGCAGATATCCGACTCGGCTTTCACTTCGGCCGACGTGTTTACATAAGTAATGATCGGAACGCCGGGATAACGCTGGCGCATCAAGCGCACGTCTTCTGCCGTGATTGATTCCGCCAACGAGCAACCGGCGCTGAGATCCGGAATGAGCACGGTCTTGTCCGGATTAAGGAGCTTGGCCGTTTCGGCCATGAAATGGACGCCGGCCAGCACGATGACTTGCGCCTCGATCGTCGCAGCCCTGCGGGCTAATGCCAAGCTGTCGCCGACGATGTCGGCCACGCAATGGAAAATCTCGGGCGTCTGATAGTTGTGCGCCAGGATGATGGCATTGCGCTCGCGCTTCAGTGCAAGGATCGCCTCGATATCGTCGACGAAAGCCGGCCATTCGATCGGCGGGATCACTCGCCGGACGCGCTCGTAGAGCAACGCGGCCGCAGGCAGCATGGCGCTCATCAACCCTCTCCCGCTTATACTCTAATTGAAAATAACCAGCATATACTTGCTGTGAGTATAAGGGATGTCAACCCCGCGCCAGCGGCAATTTTGTCCCGGCGATGAGCCTATCGTCGAGAACGGCGTGGCGGAAACGGAAAAGCTTCGCTGGCCGGCCGCCGGTCTCAGTAGTGGCCTCTCCGGTCTCCTCGACCAGTTCCTGCTGTTCGATCAGTCGGCGAAAGTTCGGCTTGTGGATGAGCCTGCCGGCGAGCGCCTCCACGGTTCGCTGCAGCTGCAAAAGCGTGAAGACCGTCGGCATCAGCTCAAAGACGACCGGCCGGTATTTGATCTTGGAGCGCAGCCGCGCAATGCCGGTCGCCACGATGCGGCGATGATCGGCGACCATGGACTTGCTGGGCACCAGCGGAGGGGGCGCCCCGTCCCGCCCTCTTACGGCCTCTTGGACCAAGCCTGCTTCGTAAACTAACTCATAGCGTTGCAGCGTGAGTTCCTCGTTCCAAAGGCGGTCGTCGAAGCCAAAGGCTATCGTCGCCCGCTGCCAGCGTTCACGTCGCGTGGCCGCATCGCGGACGCCGTTTGCCCATTCAATCAGGCGTGGTCGCAGAACATCCAGCACGACCGGAGGCGTGCCGGAGCGATGGTCCTCCCATGGAAAATATTCATACCAACTCTGCCATCCGCACTTGGGCGGGCCCGCTGCCTGTTCCTTGCGGGTCAATGCAAGATAGCTGATGGAGATGACGCGCTGCTGGCGCTCGGCGCCGATGCGATCCCGATCAGCGAACGTGTAGAGTTGCTCAATGTACCCCAGCCGATGGCCGGTCTGCTGCTCGACCCACCCCCTCAAGCCGGATTGCAGCGATCGGTGCTCAAGCGCAAAGGGACCGGAGGGCAAGGTGTCCGCCTGGCCGATGGTGAGGACACAGGGTTCACTGTCGTTTACGGCGACCACAAAGGCGATCAGGTCCACTTTGACGTCGTCGGCATTCACGGCGGCTCTGTCTTTCCTGAGTCCTATTGCCTGATCGTCCATGTTCGCGAATTGGTTTGCCAGCTCGGGGGGGCACTTAATCGATTTAGTGTAAGCGCGCCTGTCGGCACGTCAACACCCCACAGCTGCACGGCCATTTTTTTGCTCTTCGCACCTGCACAAAAATGTGCGAAAGGCGACACCCGCGGTTGGTAACGTAGGGGAAGGAGGATCCATTGAGCGCGTTTGGTGATACCAAGGCGATCACACCGCCGGATATTCGTTCGCGCAAAGGTGGGACGCCGCTCGTCTGCCTTACCGCCTATACCACCCCAGTCGCGCGGCTTGTCGATCCCCATTGTGATGTGGTGCTCGTCGGCGACAGCGTCGGCATGGTTCTCCACGGTCTGCCCTCGACGCTCGGTGTCACGCTGGAGATGATGATCACGCATGGCCAGGCGGTTCGCCGTGGCATCAAGCAGGCGCTGATGGTCGTCGACCTGCCGTTCGGTTCCTTCGAAGAAAGCCCAGAGCAGGCTTTCCGAAATGCTGCGCGCGTCATGTCGGAGACCGGCTGCACGGCCGTCAAGCTCGAAGGCGGCGAAACGATGGCAGAGACGATCGGCTTCCTCGCCGCACGCGGCGTGCCGGTCATGGCTCATGTCGGCTTGACGCCGCAGGCCATCAACACCATCGGTGGCTACCGCGTGCAGGGCAGGGGCGGGGATGCCGAGCGCATCAGGCGCGACGCACTTGCCGTGAGCGAAGCGGGCGCCTTTGCGGTCGTCCTGGAGAAGGTTCCTGAGGCGCTCGCCCGCCGGATCACGGGGGAGGTGGCGGCCCCGACCATTGGCATCGGTGCCTCGGCAGCCTGTGACGGCCAGATTCTCGTCGTCGACGACATGCTGGGCTTCTTCGGCGACTTCCGACCCAAATTCGTCAAGCGCTATGCTGAACTGGGGGAGGCGGCTGCGGCTGCGATCGCTTCCTATGCGCACGAGGTGAAGGAGCGCCAGTTTCCGGCCGCCGAGCACGTGTTTGCCGATGCGCCCACGCCCGCCGACACGCAAGCCACCAAATGCGGAGAAGCAGCGTGAGCGTGCCGATCGTCAGGAGCGCTGACCAGCTTCGCGAAACCGTCGCCGCATGGCGCCGCGAGGGCGTGAGGATTGCCGTGGTGCCAACCATGGGCGTCCTGCATGAGGGCCATCTCAGCCTGGTGCGCGCTGCACTCGAGAAGGCAGACCGTGTGATCGTGACGCTCTTCGTAAACCCGAAGCAATTCAACAGCCAGGCCGATCTTGCCGCGTATCCGCGCACCGAGGACGAGGATGCCGCCAAACTCGCACCGCTTGGAGCGCACCTGCTTTATGCGCCAGATGCAGAGGAGATGTATCCGGCGGGCTTCGCCACCACCGTTTCGGTGTCCGGTGTCAGCGAGGGCCTGTGCGGTGCCTTCCGGCCGGGACATTTCGATGGCGTGGCGACCGTCGTCGCCAAGCTCTTCCTGCAGACCAGCGCTGACTTCGGCTTCTTTGGCGAAAAGGACTTTCAGCAAATTCACCTGGTCAGGCGCATGGCCCGGGATCTGGATATTCCAATCACCATTGTTGCCTGTCCGACAGTCCGTGAAGCCGACGGTCTTGCGCTATCATCGCGCAATGTGCGGCTCTCGCCAGCGCAACGCGCTGTTGCTCCCAAGCTATCATCGGTCCTGCTCAAGACGGCTGAGTGGCTTGGCCGCGGCTCACCCGTCCTGCCAACGCTTGCAGAATCTCGCGCAGCAATTCTGGCTGCAGGCTATCGCGAGGTCGAATACCTGGAACTTCGCGAGGAGGCAGATCTGCACCCGATAACAAGCCTTGATCGACCGGCACGGTTGCTTGTCGCGGCCTGGCTCGGCGGCACACGCCTCATAGACAACGTCAGACTATTTCGGATTGGTTCAACAGATTAGCCACGTTCTCGGCACGTGCTGTATCCCGCCGGGATCGTTCAAAACAACGTCTTTGCCTAGCACCGAGCGATCACGGAGGTTACGCACAGGGCAAATGCATCGCGTGTTTGAGAACTTCGTCGAGCAACTGTCTGCAAGTGTTGATGCTGCCGATCTCAGTGAGGCAATGGCCTCCGCTGCAGCCGGCTTTGACTTCCCGCTATTCGCCTATTTCACTTACCCGTCGGCCTCCGGCGACGCCCCCCAATTGATCTCGAACTACCCTTCATCCTGGACATCACGTTATCTGCAACAGCGGTACCATAGTCTCGATCCTGTCATCCTGCGCGGGCTCCAAGGCTGGGATACATTCGATTGGGGTGTGGATCGCGCTCGGCACTGTCTGCCGAATTCGCAGCAACAAATTCTGGAGAGTGCGGCTGAGTTTGGCATCTGCGGCGGCCTGACGATGTCCATGCATGATCATCTCGGCCGGTTTGCTGCCTTGACATTTGCTTCCGACGAGTCCCGTCCGCTTCTGTTGCGGTCACTGGCACGTTACGAAAAAGCATTGCAGCTGGTGGCCATCAACTTTCATATCCACGTCCGGCGCAGGCTCGCCGATGATCGCGTGGTGGATGGTGTAACGCTCACCCCGCGGGAGTTCGAGTGCCTGAAATGGGCGGCGCGCGGCAAGTCGGCTTGGGATATCAGCCAGCTTCTCGGCGTCTCAAAGCGCACCGTGACTTTTCACTTGGAAAACGCCAAGGCAAAGTTTGGCGTTCGAACGATCAACCAGGCCGTTGCACGCATGGCTGCCTCCGGCCAGACGAGATCCTGATTCTTCAGCCACGATACCTGTAAACCTCTACAGGCTGCATCGCTGTCAGCTTTGCCCTTCGATGGCGGGAACACATCCCACATGGAGGCGACCATGATGCAACTGATAACACCAGACTTTTACAACGAGTTTGCAGGCGAACTCAAAGAGATGCACGGGCTCAGGTTTCGGGTGTTCAAGGAAAGGCTCGATTGGGAAGTTGATACCGAAGACCAGATGGAATCCGATTCGTTTGATGCTCTGAAGCCCGTCTATCTGCTCCTCAAAGGATCCGACTGGCGAATTCGCGGTTGCGTGCGTCTTCTGCCCAGCACCGGACCCACAATGTTGCGCGACACCTTCCCGGTGCTGCTGGGTGCTGACGTCGTGCCCTCGACCACCGACATATGGGAGAGCAGTCGTTTCGCGCTCGATCTTCCTCCGTCGGCGCCCAAGGCTGCGGGCGGGCTGGCCCAGGCGACCTACGAGCTCTTCGCGGGCATGATCGAGTTCGGCTTGGCCAAGGATCTGACCCGGATAGTAACGGTGACGGATACGCGCATGGAGCGGATCCTCCGCCTGGCTACGTGGCCATTGTCGCGCATCGGAGAACCCAAATGCGTCGGCAAAACGGAGGCGGTGGCTGGGTTTCTCGAGATTTCCCACGCGAGCCTTTTGCGCATCCGCAGCAGGGGACGTCTGATTGGACCGGTACTGTGGCAACCGGTTCTAGGCCCGTCGGCATAGCGCTATAGTGGACACCTGAGCCATGAAGGATGCTGGTCTGTCCAAGGAAGCGACGGTCGGCCTTGTATGCTGGCCGGACTGGCGTCGCCACGACGCTTACCACTATGCCAGACGATTGCCACGCACTGGCTGGGCCTGGGAGTTTCTTCGGCGCAATCCACAATTCCAGCGCGACCACGCCAAAATGGCACCGTCCGCCTGCATTGTCGGACCCCAAGGCGACATGCAGATAATCGAGTTGACGACAGGATCAGCTCTCCTAAGACAATGGAGCCTTCTTTTTCGCCGACGCGCCACTTTCGGACGCTACATCGGCGAGGGTCTTTTGGGATCCGCGCGATTGCGCCTGTATTCTACGAGCGGCCGCGGAGCCGCTTGGGCTCGACCACGATTTTGAACCGCTTCACCTTTCTTCGCTCTCATGCTGCAAGGACATCCTGCTGACAGCTGCGGGCGTGCAGCACGTGCTGCTGAGGGAGAACTGCCGGAGTCTGCAGATCGCCGTTTCCGGTGCGTCCGTCCTCCGCCCGTTGCGGCTATATGTCGACGCGATCGTTCAGCCGCAGCACCTCAAGTTCCATGTCGCTGCCCTTCAGTTCTTGAACCACGTCAATGGTTGCGCCCGCCTGTCAGCTGCTTGCTTTCCGCCGGAACACCGCGGAGCGCGTCTGCGTATCGTACTCCAGGCTTTGGATGGCTCGCTTGCCGGAGCATCTCATCAGGAGGTCGCCATTGCCTTGTTCGGGACACGCCGCGTCGAAGAAGATTGGCGTCATCCAGGTGGCCATCTTCGCGATCAGGTACGTCGCGCCATCCAACGTGGCCGCTACCTGATGGGCGGCGGCTACAGACAGTTCCTGAGGTAATTGGGGCGGTTGCGATTGTCTTATTCGAACGCGCAACCTCCATTTCTGAGTGCAATTGTGCGTTGCACAAAACGTGGCAAGCGCCTAGTTCTTCCGCGGCGAAGCACTGGGACCCAACCTTCGTCGATGAGTGCATTCATGCCTTGAGGATCCCGATGACCGTTATGAACCCCGACAAAGCCGGCGCGGCAAGCCTTGAGACGATCGCGCGAAACGGCAGCATGCTGCGTCGCATAGCCGTACGCATTCCGACCTACCTGTCGGATATTCGCGAGAACCCGGCGTGGCTGCCCATGTTCATGTTGGCGCGCACCATGCCGGCACGGAGAATGCACTGGCGTGGTGCAAAGCCGGTCCGAAGGTCGCAAAGAGCCCAGGACACGATGTTTGCCGGTATCAATTGCCAGGACGTTGTCGACGCGCTGCGGATGGATGGGCTTTTTCCCGGCCTCGTCCTGCCAACAATGGTGGCTGAAGATGTAGCCGCATTCGCCAGGTGCACACCTTGTTTCGGCACGAATTCATGCCGGCGGAGCATGCGGAGGCTGAGGCGCGGTTTGGCCGTCCGTTGCTCAGCGGTCATTATTTCGAGCGCATTCTGGGCTGTAACTCGGCCGTTGCCATCCAAAACGATCCGCTGCTCATGGATATTGCCGCGCACTATCTCGGCGGCCAGGCGACGCTGATCACAACGCGCGTCTGGTGGAGCTTCCCGACCGGCCAGGCGTCGGACGCCGACAAGAACCTGGCTTCGCTCGGCAAATACCACTTCGATCTGGACGACTGGCGGATGCTGAAGTTCTTTTTCTATCTGGTGCCCGTCGACGAGGGGACCGGCCCGCATGTCTATGTCCGCGGCAGCCATGATCGCCGCGCCCTCAAGCACCAACTTACGCTTGTCGTCGGCCATCCCGCGCAAGAGATTCTGGACGTGTACGGCAAGCAGAGCCCGGTCACGCTGACCGGCGAGGCCGGTTTCGGTTTCGTCGAGGATCCGTTCGGGTTCCATATGGGCACCGTGCCGGCGCACAGGCCACGGCTGATGATGGAAGTTGGCTTCGGGGTTTCTCCTCCATCACGCCGCCGCTTCCATGGCGAGCCTGTGATCCGCTGATTTCGAAAAGTCCCGAAACAGCCTTCCCGGACCACAAGTCTTGTGAGGCAAGATAAGGCTATGCCGCCAATCGATCTGTTCGGCGCCCAAAGCGGTTGTCCGCACATGCCTTGAACTGGGCTGGTGCAATGAGTCTCGCCATTGCTCCAACCAGCGCATGAATGCCTGCTTAATCGAGGTTAGACGGCAGTGCGCCCCAAGATCCTCCTCGATATCGCCTCAGATGCTCTTCGAAAACCTCCTTTACGGACCGAGTCCATCTCGGGTCCCCTTTGCAGTGGCCGGAAGGTGGTGCACAGCCGTATCGTGCTTCGGAATCCTGAATGGATGCGAGGGGCGGTTTCCCTGGGGCGGCGCATGCAGCGGTGCCGGCATGACAGCTTCGTCTTGGATCTGATGCTCGGCAACGTCGGCGGTGAAGGCTCTGTTTAGGCGGCTTACCCGGACATGGCCTCAATGCAGGAGATCGGCCATCTCCCTGTTCGAGCACATTCATTGGCGATCAGGCGCCTGCGGCCAAGGCAGTTGGCTGATTAGCCGAGCGTATTCGGCTTCAGCCCTGCCATACGACCCGTCAGCCAGCGCAATCAGACGCGTGCGATCAAGGATAACGACCTCTCCTCGCATCGATCGTATCAGACCTTGCCCCTCTAACATTTGCAGCGCTATGGTGACGCCGGGCCGCCTGACACCGAGCATGACTGATAAGAACTCGTGCGTAATCGCCAAGCGGTTTCCGTCGACGCGATCATCACACATCACCAGCCATCTTGAGAGCCTATCGACGATGTTCATCCGGGCATTGCTGAGCGCGGTGAAGCTTGCCTGGAGGTGAAAGTAGTGAACGTAGCGGAGCAGAAAAGTTCGCAGGGTTGGGCTTGTCAAAAGCGCCTTGGTGAAGAGGCCCGCGTCGATAACAAAGGCGCGGGCTTCTAATTGCACGTAACAATCGTGCGTTGATCGGTCATCGCCCATGATAAGCGCTGAGCCGGTCATGCCCTCACAACCAATGATTCCGATCTCAGCTTCAATACCAGGCCGCAGTTCGCCCACCACTGACCCGAGACCGCTCTCGAAGAAGTACACGGTTCTGATTGGTGACCCCGCCACTTCGAGATGCGTCTTCAGTCCAAGGGAGACGCTTTCCAAGTGAGGTTGCAGCAATGCCAAATCTGCCGAGCACATTCGAAGCAGCAGCGAATTGCGATAGATGGAATTTTGGCGGGTGTCGCGTTGCGCGGCAGTGTGAGTTTGTGAACTGGAGTCTGTCATAGCTCCCTCTCCCTATTGGGGCGGAAGCATGTTGATCGCTCACAGCCGACGGACGCCCTTAGAGTTGCCGTCGATGGCACACTGTATGCCTGCGAACCCCGGATGTCCCATTTTTTTGATTAACTGCCTTGACCGGCGCGAGCCAAGGTTTGGCGCGCCCGCGCTAACACGGCATTCAGATACCCAGACCTTACGGAGGCCTCACCGCACAGGGCGGTGCGCACTCCGGCTCGACGACGGCTGTCGAAATCAGACTGCTGTGGATGCACTACCATTGACCGGTACTAGGATTCTCGACCTCGCCGATAAGCTCGTCTGTACAGCAAGCGACCTTCCTTCCTGCCTATCCCAATATCAAAAGTCAAACCCGTCCGCAGATGCATATGCCTGGCAGTATGTGTCGGTCTTTGGCCACCATCTGCGACACCGAAATCAAGTAGCCCGCCATGGCGCGACCCTCAATCTTCTACTTCAGGGAGCCTGCCCTGCCATTCAAGGTCAGTCAGCACTTCGGCCTCCACAGTCATGTTTTCCGCGAATTCACCGGCATGTTCGGCGAGAAGCTTTCTCGCCGCGACGACCGCTGAACGCTTTCCTTCGCACTTCTCGTGGAACCTGGCTACGCTCTGGCCTACGTGGTCGCCGTTCCATTTTATTACGCCCACTATGGCATACCAGACGCCTTTCCCGGTCCTGCGACGTCGCAGAATTTCGAGTCGCTGATCTGCCAATTGGGCGATGGCTTGGTAGAGAAGTTCGTGCTCCGGGCGGTCGGCACCTCTCGAACGAGCCTCATGGGCAAAGCCCTTCAGGCTAGGCTCCTTAAGTTCAGCTACTGCGTGCGAAATCTTCCACAGATTTGCGGTAGCCTCGTCGAGTGCGTGCCGAGCATCATAGGTAAGCGGCGGTCGCTTCACCGAACCCCCTGCGCGGATCTCATCTTGTCCGACTTCACCTTCGGCCAGATGTCTGCGGCAATCCTGTCGAGTTCGGCCTTGCCCACTACCCAGCGGTGCTCCTCCTCAGCCCTCTTCTTGGAGAGCTTTGGCTGAAGTGCCACCACCGTTCCCTTGTTGTCGGAATCATTGAAGGTGGCGCTCATAATGTCGCTAGTCGACCGTGTGAGGCCCTTTCGGATATCGCCCGCAGCATCGAAAACCCAATAGGCTCCTTGGGCATCTAGAATCCGATTCGGCGCGGTGCCTTCGTTCTCAACTATCACCGAGACGACCCGCTGGCGTGTGCCGGCGTATTGCGGGAGAGCGTCCTTTCCGAAGATCATTCCCTCTACAAGCCGCCGCGATAGCCGCAGAGGTTCGCTGTTCTCCGGGAATATGTAGTGACGACTGGACACCCGGCTTCGCTCCTTCGATCGCCGAAACGCGATGGCACATTCATGGTAGGCGGCTGTCTAAAGATTGCAGTATCAAAACTCATTGGCAGCATTTGATCAACTATCGCTCACGCTGCTGGATACGAGCAGCTGTCGCACTTCGCCGGAGACAAATAAGTCAACCGCGAATTGACTGTGAGAGGGATGAGTCCCAATTGGGTGATGCCTGACACTGGTGGAAGGCGAAACTGCGGGCGACTGGAAGCTCAGCAATGCCCATGAAATTGGGCAGCTGGTGCTGGTCCGGCGCTATGACGTCAGACGATGGTATCTGCCGAATGACCTGGGGAACCTTCGGGGACATCGAGGCCGACGTGGTCGGAAGCAAAATGAGTTACAGGCGGTGCGGCAGGAACGAGTATATGCAAGCTGAGACGCCTGTCGCCGTCGCCGCGTTCTAGGCCGACGTTCTCCGCATTCCGAGGCTTGGTGAGCGATACGGGTGCGCCTGAGTGTCAATGGCGCATTTAGCAAAGGCCCTGGCACATGATTCACCGCCATGCGAGCTGATCGAAACTGGTTTGCTGGATTGCATCGTAATAGCGCCGCCCACCAGGAAACATTTTTTTATCGTTTGCGGTTAGGGCCGCATGGCGCGCTTGTCGGACGCAACAAGCCAGCTTGGGCAATAGGCAGCTGGCAATCCACACCGTACTCCCTACTGCAATCCCTAGCCCCGAACGAGACCGCCATGCCGTCACCTCCCGATTTCGCCGACGATTTTCGGGCCGGGCTGATCACGCTGCTGCGCTGGCGCAGGGATGTGCGGCGCTTCGAGCCGACGGCTCTGCCGGAGGGCAAGCTGGAACGGCTGCTCGAGCTCGCCAGCATTGCGCCCTGCGTTGGCCTCAGCCAGCCCTTGCGCTTCGTAGTGGTCGACAGCCTCGAGCGGCGCACCGCCGGTGAGAGACTGCTTCGAACGCTGCAATGCCGAGGCGCTCACGTGCTTTTCGGGAGAGCGCGCTGCACTCTATGCCCGGCTGAAGCTTGCCGGTCTCAACGAGGCGCCCTGTCAGTTCGCGGTTTTCGCCGACCGCACGACCGGACAAGGCCTTGGGCTCGGTCGCATAACCATGCCGGCGACCATCGACTATTCGGCCGTCATGGCGGTGCACACACTGTGGCTAGCGGCGCGGGCGGAAGGCATCGGCATGGGCTGGGTGTCGATCCTCGATGTGACCGAGATGGCCGAGATTCTCGACACGCCGCCCGAGTGGACGCTGATCGGTTATTTCTGCCTCGGCTAGCCTGCGAGGAGCACGACATGCCCACCTTGGAACGCGAGGCGGCCGCCGGTGGTAATCAGCGGTAGGGGGGTGCCCATCACTTCGTCTCTTCCCTGGCGATGAGCTTGACGCAGATCGGGTCGCCCTTCGCCATCGGGGTACATTGCCATTCCGGACCGAAGCCGAAGTTCGTGTTCTTGCCAAGGCCAGGAAAGAGCACTGACAAACCGGACCGCAGCGAAGATGGCGCTGGCGGCAACCGGGCTGAAGCCGGGCATGGAGGTGGTCGACCTCTGCTGCGGCGACGGCTGTGCCGATCGCCACGGTCGCCCGCCATGTCGTCGCCATAGACATCGACGCCGACCAGCTGGAGGCCACGCAGCGCCGCTACCGGCGCCGGCGTGACCAATTGCGAATTCGTCGCCGGCGACGCCTATGAACTCGCTACTCTGGTGTCACGCCCCGTCGACCTCGTCTTCATGGCCAACGCTTTCCATGGCGTCCCGGACCGACCGCGGCTGGCACCTGCCGTGCGCGAGGCGCTCGCCCCCGGCGGGCATTATGCCATCGTCAACTGACACCGGCGCCGCGCAGACGACGGTCCTGGGCGAGCCGCGCGGCCCGCGAAGCGAACTCAGGCTGTCGCCGAGACAGACCATCGCCGATGCCGAAGTCGGCGGCACAATGCTTCTACATGCCGGACTGCCTGACTAGGGCTCGCAGGCCGGTCGTCCGTCCACTGTCCAAGGCCTGCTGGCCGTTTCTGAGGCCGTGATCCTGCCGCGGGTGAGTCTGCGATTCTTATAAGAGCGTCAGGCGCGAATAGAACTTTAGGTCCCCACAGCAGCCGACCTATCAATGGGGTGGATGGTAGTGATCACTACAATCAATTGTACCAATATCATGGAATACTACTACAAGGCCGCCACTTAAAGCGGCCGGATGGGTATCCGTCTCGCGTGGGCTGATGCTGCCCGCAAAAATGCGGAGACGAACATGTGCGGGATTGTTGGCATCGTTGGGCAACAGCCGGTGTCGGATCGGTTGATCGGCGCGTTGAAGGGTTTGGAATATCGCGGCTATGATTCCGCCGGCGTTGCGACGATCATCGACGGTGCCTTGCACCGCCGGCGCGCCGAGGGCAAGCTCGTCAATCTCGAGAGGCGACTGAAGGAAGAGCCGCTGAGCGGCAAAGTCGGCATCGGCCACACGCGTTGGGCAACCCACGGGGCCTCGACGGAACGCAATGCGCACCCGCACTTTACCGACGGTGTCGCCGTCGTCCATAACGGCATCATCGAGAATTTCACCGAGCTGAAGGGCGAATTGGCGGCGGATGGCGCCGAGTTCCAGACCGACACCGACACCGAGGTCGTTGGGCATCTCTTGGCAAGATACCGCCGCGAGGGCATGAGGCCGCAAGAGGCCACACGTGCCATGCTGAAACGCGTCAGGGGCGCCTATGCGCTTGCCATCCTCTTCGAAGATGAACCGTCGACCATCACGGCGGCGCGCAACGGACCACCGCTGGCGATCGGTCACGGCGACGGCGAGATGTTCCTGGGCTCCGACGCGATCGCTCTTGCGCCCTTCACCAATGAAATTACCTATCTCATGGACGGCGACTGGGCCATTATCGGCAATTTGGGCGCCCATATCTTCGATATCGACGGCCATCCCGTCGAGCGTCCGCGCCATATCTCCACGGCCGCGGCCGATCTGGCCAACAAGGGCAGCCATCGCCACTTCATGGAGAAGGAAATTTACGAGCAGCCCGAGGTCATCGCCCATGCTCTTCGTCATTACATCAAAATCATAGAGGGTCGCGACATGGTTCCTGGCATCGATTTCGCCAAGGTTCCGAGCTTGGCGATCTCTGCCTGCGGGACCGCCTATCTCGCCGGACTGATCGGAAAATACTGGTTCGAGCGCTATGCGCGCCTGACGGTTGAAATCGACGTTGCGTCTGAATTCCGTTACCGCGAGATCCCTTTGCCGCCGCAGTCCGCGGCTCTTTTCATTTCGCAGTCCGGCGAAACCGCCGATACGCTTGCATCGTTGAGGTACTGCAAGGAGCGTGGGCTGAAAATTGGCGCTATCGTCAATGCCTGCGAATCGACCATCGCTCGGGAGGCCGATACGGTCTTCCCGATCCTTGCCGGACCGGAGATCGGCGTCGCCTCTACCAAGGCTTTTACCTGCCAGCTTGCCGTTCTAGCCGCACTCGCCATCAGCGCCGCCAGAGCCCGCCGGACCGTCCCCGAAGGCGAGCTGCAGGCACTCGTCAGGAGCCTCGCCGAATTGCCGCGCGTCTTGGGCCAGGTACTCAACAGCATCCAGCCGGAGATCGAGTTCTTGTCGCGCGAACTGTCAAAGTGTCGTGACGTCCTGTATCTCGGCCGTGGCACCAGTTTCCCGCTAGCGATGGAAGGAGCGCTGAAGCTCAAGGAGATTTCCTACATCCATGCCGAAGGCTATGCAGCGGGTGAATTGAAGCACGGGCCAATCGCATTGATAGACGAGAACATGCCGGTGATCGTCATCGCGCCCCATGACCGCTTTTTCGACAAGACCGTCTCCAACATGCAGGAAGTGGCTGCCCGTGGAGGGCGGATTATCCTCATCACCGATAAAAATGGGGCAGCCGCATCGAAACTCGACACCATGCACACGCTCGTGCTGCCGGTAGTCGACGAGATTATCGCGCCAATGATCTTCTCGCTGCCGATACAGCTTCTTGCCTACCACACGGCGCTCTTCATGGGGACAGATGTAGACCAGCCGCGCAATCTCGCAAAATCGGTCACGGTCGAATGATTGTGAACCTGTACAGATGGCGAAGCTCTCGATGGAAAGCTACCCTTTGTCTGGATCCGGATGAAAACCAGATGACCAGTGTTTGCTGGAATTTGGAATCCCTTTTTTCGGCCGGTCGATCGGGGCACAGGGCGATCGAGCTTCCTAGAGCCGACGTCAGCACGCAGCCGGGGGCTTTCAAGAGTGGGTCTTTCGCTCCCCCGCCGGTGGAGATTGGCCGAAGGAAGCAGTGTCCGTACCGGGAGTTCGAGTTGGTGTTCAGAGTTCCAGGGCCCCCTCCTGAGATGGCCTGATCGGCTGTAGCGCATCCGACCTGCGATCCTTCGCGAATAATTCTCGCCGTTGGCTTTCTTGATTAGAAGGAGGTGAGCCGCCATATTCCGACCCAGCTCCTAATTCAGGCGGCCCATTCCATGGATGAGGCCGGTCCGGCTGAATGGACGTCCATTTTTTGATTTGCTTGGTCTGCGCCGCCGGGGGGGTATCTCCCGAGGGAGCTCCCATGTTCTTGGAGATGTTTATGAACGATTCGCGCATTCCCGAACCAGTCTTGACGGCTATGTCGCAGGGGACCCACATCGTCCGCGCTTATCGTGAGCACCTTGGGTATTCGATCGAGGACCTGACGGTCGCGAGCGGGCTTGCCGCTGAGGAAATTCAAAACATCGAGCGAGGTCTGAGGTACAACAAGGGATATCGGGATCGGATAGCGAGATCGCTTTCCATACCTGTGGGAATCCTTGAGGCAGAGTCGCACATTTCGGACGCCGCCTGATCAGTCGGATGATCCGCAATGGGTGGACTACCGCTCTTGTGATGTGAAGCTTGCGGCTGATTGTAGACGCTGATTCCGTTGGGATGCCTCTGGCGCAGTACCGCCAAGAGAATCTCGTCAACTTTCCGATGCAGGAACCCTTCACATGGGCTCGCGAACAACAAGGCGATGTAGCCGCCCGGAGTGCTACGAAACGTGCATGAGGGCATCGGCTCGCGACGAAGGATTGTAACGGCGAACTCTTGGTGGTTCGGCGAGGCGATGCTGGCGCTTGAGCATCAACTCGGCCTACGAGAGTGGCTACTCCTAGGCTGAATCGGCCAACATGGCCGGCATCGCGCCGCTCTGAAAATAACATGGCGGCATCCTGACGTTTCCGGGTTGACTATGGGTGTTCGAACCACGAAAAGGGGCCGCTCTTCGTGAGTGGCGTGCGCCGGCAGTCTAACCCCAAGCCCCCCCGCCCAGGCTGCCGGCGCGCTTCTAGAAAGATCGAGGTAGGCACTCGCTGCGCTCTGCCCGCCGACACCTTGTGCTTCCTCCAGCGAGTCCAGCGGACCACCATGGGTGTTGCCAGTTCTGGTGCTTACCCACGTCCATTTGCGATCTCGGGTCATTGAGAGTACCGCAAGCACCCTCTCTGCTGGATGGCAACGCGGCTCGCGCCGCCCGTATGCAGCGCAAGCTCCATGCATGAGGTCGTCCCTTCAAAAAACTTGATGCAGTTGCGCTTGCGTAGCTCCTTGCATGCGCTCGATGCCAGGAGGAGACCTCTGTCTAAACGCTCGCATCGATGCAACGCCGTTGATCACCATCATCGCGGCGACCGCTTCGCGGGGGGCCGCAGCCGTTTTGGAGCATGACGATCATGCCGGCGCCATCGCAGTGACGCACATGCAAAATTCACAGATGCATTCTCGCCCAATGCTAGGTGCCCAGCATATGTCCGGCATCCCGCAACGCGGCTACGAAGAGACGGGCATTGCCGTTGGCATCCATCTTGGCCTGCATCGACAGGGGCATCCTGTGCCAGCTCTCCAAGGACGCAATGTAATGTGAGAACATACCGTTAACGATGCAATAGTGGGTAACTAGGCCGTGTACATCCAACGCCAGCACGCCGAATTGGCCGCCGTGATATCGGATGGCTGCGACCCGCTGGACCTGCGCGTCACCGTCGATCCGCACGTCGAAAAGCAGGATGCCGCGGCTCCTGGTGGCTATCTCGGCGGCTTTTTCAGCGAAGCTCAACGAGAGCGAGCGGACGCTTTCGACTGCCATCTGTAAAACCATCAAGTTCAGTTCATCCACTGACATAAGGTACCTGTGCGCAAGACATGGGTGATTGCAATCGACCACACCGCTTGTTCACAGATGTCGGCTCATCACCGATTATTCAGGGTTTGCCGGTCATCTTTGCGGCAAGCCATCCGGGCTCCTTGTACCCTGCAACCGTTGCAGTGGCGTCCCTCGGCGCTCGGAACCGCCAGGCTCTGCTCGTCGAGAACTTTGTCCGCGAGCAGCGGCCGCTTGAGCATTCCGCTGAAGCGTGACGTCTCATCAGTCCGTGTCCTTGCAGCTCACCGCGAGGGCGTTTTGCGCACCGCACGCAAGCGCACGAAACTGGTCTCCGTTCACTTCACAAAATGGTTTTCCTGAAGTACTGGAGCGCAGAGAAATCTCCGGTCGCAGCCTACCCGGTTAAAACAAGGACCCAACGATGAAGACTCTCGTCGTCTGCTCCGGCGGATTGGATTCCGTTACTCTTGCTCACAAGGTGGCAGCGGAGCACCAGCTTACCGGCCTGCTATCGTTCGATTACGGCCAACGGCATAGGAAGGAATTGGGCTTCGCCACCCTTTGCGCGGAGCGCCTGGGCGTCCCGCAGCGAATCATCGAAATCCACGAGATCGGCGGCGGCCTTTCCGGCTCCGCGCTGACCGACAATGTGGACGTGCCCGATGGGCACTATGCCGAAGATACGATGAAGGTAACGGTGGTGCCCAACCGGAACGCCATCATGTTGGCCATTGCCTTCGGCCTCGCCGCAGCGCAAGACGCTGACGCGGTGGCGACGGCCGTGCATGGTGGGGATCATATTGTCTATCCCGATTGCCGTCCGGCCTTCATCGATGCTTTCCAGATGATGCAGGACCACGCGCTCGACGGCTACGCGCAGATTCGCCTTTATGCACCCTATGTGAACCTGACGAAGGCGGACATTGTTAGGGATGGAGCCACATACGGCACGCCCTTTGCGCAGACCTGGTCCTGTTACAAGGGCGCCGAGCGTCATTGCGGGAGGTGCGGGACCTGCGTCGAGCGGCGTGAGGCGTTCCACATCGCTGGGCACCCGGACCCAACCGAGTACGAGGACTCCGACTTCTGGCTCGGAGCGCTGCGAAGGACCACCGCGTAATGTTCCGCATCACCAAGGAATTCCACTTCTCAGCCTCGCATCAGCTCACCTCATTGCCACCCGATCACCAATGCGCGCGCCTGCACGGACATAACTACATCGTCGAAGTGGAGCTTTCAGCGGATGGACTGGACGATCACGGCTTCGTGCGCGACTACCACGATTTGGCGCCATTCAAACGCTACATAGACGAGAGCTTCGACCACCGACATCTCAACGACGTGCTGGGACACGAGCAAGTCACGGCGGAATATCTGGCCAGACATTTCTACGACTGGTGCAAGGCACGCCTGAGCGAAACCGCGGCCGTGCGGGTGAGCGAAACGCCGAAAACCTGGGCGGAATACCGGCCATGACCAATACGCATCCCGCAATCCGCGTTAGCGAGATTTTCGGGCCGACGATCCAGGGCGAGGGCGTGCTCATAGGTTTGCCGACGATCTTCGTCAGAACCGGCGGGTGTGACTTTCGCTGTTCCTGGTGCGACAGCCTGCATGCTGTGGACAATCAATTCCGCCATGAATGGGAGATGATGTCCGTCGGCGCGGTGTGGAAAAATGTGCTTGCGCTTTCCGGTGGCCGCCCGCTTATGGTGTCACTGTCAGGCGGCAATCCGGCCATCCAGCCGCTCGGCGCGCTCATCGACCGAGGCCATGGTGACGGTTACCGTTTTGCGCTGGAAACCCAAGGTTCGCTTGCCAGGGACTGGTTTGCGCACCTTGACGTGCTGATCCTCAGCCCAAAGCCGCCGTCAAGCCAAATGACGACAGATTGGGCCGCTGTCGAGGCGTGCCTCCAGGCGGCACAAGGCAAGCCCCAAATCGTGCTCAAGCTCATTGTTTTCGACGAAAGGGACTACGCCTACGCGAAAGACGCCGCTGCGCAATTTCCGCAACTTCCGATCTATCTGCAACCCGGCAATCACACGCCGCCACACCCGGCAAATGATGACGCGCCCGTCGACCTTGACGGAATATTGAAGCGCATGGAGTGGCTGGTTGACAGCGTGACCCGCGACAAATGGTTCGAAGCCCGCGTGCTACCGCAGCTGCACGTTATGCTCTGGGGTAACAAGAGAGCCGTCTAGGCCTAAGCCCTTTCCACCGGAACTGCACCGGCATATTCGGGTGAACGGGTGGTTCAACGTTGACCGCGCTGCCGGGGTGCTTGCGGACTTCTGCCACCGGCCCAAGTGTTGTCAGCCGCTTGCACGGCACCTTGCATTCTCCTTGCAAGGTCGAAGGGAGCTGTCGCCGACAACCATGATCTCACAGGCAGGGCATGAGCGGGCGACATCGTCGCCATGCCAAGACGCGTCTGGTCCGCTTCGAACCGTCTCGGCCGACGGTCGCCGGTCAACAGTGGAAAACGATCGCAATCGGTTCACGATCGAGTGAGAGCCATGACCGTTCCTCTGCGGTGCTCAGACTGCCGCCGAGTGCCTGGCCGTTCCAGTTTCGAAATATTTGTCGAACCTGGCCGCGATGCTTCGGACGAAAGGGCGACTTTCAGCCGGCACAACGAATCTGTCGCCATCAAGTTCAAGCAATCGAACCGGATCGTGGAGGGCCATGGAACTTGACTGAAGGAGGAGCCTCTGGCCGGCCTCGCCGAAGCGTTCCACCAGATCGATGGCCGAGAAGGCGAAGTCGCACATCAAACGTTCGATGATCCAGCCGCGAACGCGGTCGTCGTTGGAAAGTGCGATACCCCGAACAGCGGCCAGCCCGCCGTCATCAACCGTGCATCGATATTCGCTGGTCGAAGGCATGTTCTGCGCATAGCCCTGCCGAAACTGGCTGATGGACGATGGGCCTAGCCCAATCAAGGTTTCGCAGCAATCGTCGGTGTAACCCTGAAAGTTCCGGTGCAGTGTTCCGGCGCGGGCGGCAAGGGCCAGGGCATCGCCGGGTTTGGCGAAATGGTCGAGGCCGATTGCTTCGTACCCCTGGTCCACGATCGCCCGCGCCGCCAGTTGCAATTGAGCAAATCTCTCCGCGGGACCGGGCAGCCATGCCTCGTCTATCATGGTCTGATGTTTCTTGAACCACGGCACATGGGCGTAGCCAAAAAGCACTATCCTGTCGGGTTCCAAGGTCAGCGCCTGCGCGACGGTGGAGGAGACGCTCTCCCTCGTCTGGTGCGGCAAGCCGTAGAGCAGGTCTAGATTGACCGATTCGACGCCGCGCGAACGAACACCGTCGACTACCGCTTTGGTCTGCAAAAAGCTCTGCTCGCGGTTGATTGCCTTCTGAACCTTCGGATCGAAGTCCTGGACGCCGAGGCTCGCACGGGTCGTGCCGATTTCGGCAAGCGCATCGAGGCGGGCATCGTCCATATCATTGGGTTCGATTTCAACGCTGATCTTGGCGCCGGGAAGAAAGGCGAAGCTGTTGCGCAGGACGCTTCCCAGCGCCACAATATCCTCAGGTTCCAGCATCGTCGGGGAACCGCCGCCGAAATGAACCGCGCGAACTCGGCCCTTGCCGGTAACAAGGCCGCCAACCGTGGCGATCTCCGCATACAGCGAGCGCAGATAAGCGGCCACCGGCTCGTAGTGGCGGGTCTGTTTGGTATGGCACGCGCAGAACCAGCAGAGCCTGTCGCAATAGGGAATATGCAGGTAAAGCGATATCTCGTCACCACCTTCGAGCGCCTCCAACCAGCCTCGGTAAACGACGGCATCGACGCCCGCATGGAAATGGGGCGCAGTCGGATAACTGGTATAGCGCGGGACGTTCTCGCCAAATCTGGCAGCTAGCTTTTGTCGCATGTCGTGCCACCGTGTTTGCGTCGCCCGAACTGTGGATGCTTGGATGAGCCTAAGCCCTGATTTCGATCAACCTTCGGCACGGACAAACTGCCGCAAGGATTTTTCTACCGTGGATTGCTATCCTGCCCGCACTGGACCGGTAGAGCGATCGAATGACATTACGGCAGGATATTCACAGTTCCGGCATTCCCGTTCTTTGCCTGCCTTGCGAGGCACGGCGCCGCGGTGTCTGTGGCGCGCTCGAGCCAGACGATTTGGCTCAGCTCGCCAAGACGTCGTCGCGGCACAATATCGAGCCGGGGGTCGAACTGATCGGCGACGCCGAGGCGGTGGACTGTTATTCAAACGTGCTTTCAGGCGTGGTGAAGCTCACGAAGAGCCTTTCGGACGGCCGCCAGCAGATCGTCGGTCTCCAGTTCGCGCCGGATTTTCTGGGACGGCCCTTCAAGATGAAAAGTGCGATCAATGCGGAAGCGGCAACAGCTGTCTCGCTGTGCTCGTTTCCGAGAGCGGCCATCGAACGGATGATGAAGCAGTCACCCGAATTTGTGCATCGCCTGCTCAAGCAGGCGCTGAACGAACTTGACGGGGCCCGCGAATGGATGGTGACTCTGGGGCGCAAGACCGCACCAGAGAAGGTGGCGAGCTTTCTCCTCATGATTGCCCGGAACATCGACTCCAATGTTGACCCGGCGGCTAGGTCGGCGTGCTTCGAGCTGCCGATGACGCGTGCCGACATCTCTGATTTCCTTGGAATCACAAACGAGACCGTGAGCCGTCAGCTGACCAGCCTGAGAATGGACGGCGTGATTCGGATCGAGAACAACCGCCGCGTCACTGTGGACAGCATGAGCCGGCTGGAACGGCGCTGCGGCGGCCAAGGCGCAACAGCCGTTTGAATGACACGAAGCTGCATGGCCCACGCCACTTACTTCATTCGGGGCAGGGCATGCTCGCGTTGGGCTCAGAAGACATCGCGCAGCGACAGCCCGTTCTCCATCCGATCGTATGCGCCAGTTGCGTTTCGGCTCGTCGGCGAAGCATCCACACTTGGCCGAAGTCAATATGCCTCATACGCAGGCGAAAATCGCGTCCAAACCATAAATGTAACGAAGGCAGCGCAACGCTGGCGCTGGCTGTTCCAAGGCATTGAAACGATCGACGTTCGGTAAGGCATCGGCCTGCTTACCAGCGTCACAGAAGGTGCGCTTCCCCACACGCCCGCGATCGCCTCCATACCCGGGCCCCAACTGGGGACGCCGGGCCTGTCCATAAACCGGCGGCCGCTGCTGCACTTCCACATTCGACACGGTCTGATCGCACCGAACTCGATGCTGCTCGAAGCAAAATGGTGCGGCTCTGACATGGATCAGGGCGAGCAGGCGACGGCTGCGCAATAAGGCACCGCGGTTTGGCATCCGCCGGAATTGGAAATCGGGGCTTGCGATGAAATTCGGCAAAGAAATCGTGCTTCTAAGCCTGTTCGCATTCGCGGCTTTGGTGGCCGCTGGCGCTGGGATGGATGAACCCTTTCGCCAGCATATGTGGGTCTTGTTCTTCGCCTTGGCTGGCTTCACTGCGATCCTGTTGCGCAACACTGAGTTCAAGCCTGCCGCGCCGATCGACCCGTCCGCTTACATGGACGGGCCAATCCGCTATGGCGCCATCGCCACCATGTTCTGGGGTGTCATCGGCATGCTTGTCGGCGTGGTCATCGCGCTGCAGCTTGCCTATCCCGATCTCAACATCCAGCCCTGGTTCAACTTTGGCCGTTTGCGGCCACTGCATACGTCGGGAGTCGTCTTCGCCTTCGGCGGCAACGCGCTGCTTTGCACGTCTCTCTATGTCGTGCAACGCACCTGCCGCGCCCGGCTGTTCGGCGGCGATCTCGGCTGGTTCGTGTTCTGGGGCTACCAGCTCTTCATCGTCATGGCAGCGACTGGCTACCTGCTCGGCATCACCGAGAGCCGCGAATACGCCGAGCCCGAATGGTATGTGGACATCTGGCTGACCATTGTCTGGGTCGCCTATCTCATCCTGTTCCTCGGCACGATCCTGAAGCGCAAGGAACCCCACATCTACGTCGCTAACTGGTTCTACCTGTCCTTCATCGTCACCATCGCGATGCTGCATGTGGTCAACAACCTCTCCATGCCCGCCTCCTTCCTGGGCTCGAAGAGCTATTCGGCTTTCTCCGGGGTCCAGGACGCTCTGACGCAATGGTGGTATGGCCACAACGCCGTGGGCTTCTTTCTGACCGCCGGCTTTCTCGGCATGATGTATTATTTCGTACCCAAGCAGGCGAACCGGCCGGTCTATTCCTACCGGCTGTCGATCGTCCATTTCTGGGCAATCATCTTTCTCTACATCTGGGCTGGACCCCATCATTTGCACTACACCGCCTTGCCCGATTGGGCGCAGACGCTCGGCATGGTGTTCTCGATCATGCTGTGGATGCCGTCATGGGGCGGCATGATCAATGGCCTGATGACGCTGTCGGGCGCCTGGGACAAGCTCCGCACCGATCCGATCGTCCGCATGATGGTGATGGCCATCGCCTTCTACGGCATGTCCACCTTCGAGGGCCCGATGATGTCGATCAAGACGGTCAACTCGCTGTCGCACTATACCGACTGGACCATCGGACACGTCCATTCGGGCGCACTCGGCTGGGTCGGCATGATCTCGTTCGGCGCGCTTTATTACATGGTGCCGAAGCTGTGGAACCGTGAACGGCTCTACTCGCTGCGCCTCGTTACCTGGCACTTCTGGCTGGCGACGCTTGGCATCGTTGTCTACGCGTCGGTCATGTGGGTGTCCGGCATCATGCAGGGCCTGATGTGGCGCGAATACGACGAGCAGGGCTTCCTGGTCTACTCCTTCGCCGAAACCGTGGCCGCCATGCACCCCTACTACATCATGCGCGCCATCGGCGGAGCCATGTACCTGTCCGGCGCCCTGATCATGGCCTGGAACATCGCCATGACCATCCTTGGCTACCGGCGCGAGGAGGATCCGATGCCCGGCTCCGTTCCCGCCCTCCAGCTTGCGCGATGATGAGACAGAAAATGAGGTTGATGAACAGACACGCGGTCATCGAGAAGAACGCTACACTTCTTCTCCTCGGGTCGCTGCTGGTCGTGACAATCGGCGGCATCGTCGAGATCGCGCCGCTCTTCTATCTCGACAACACGATCGAGAAGGTCGAAGGCATGCGGCCCTACTCGCCGCTCGAACTCGTCGGGCGCAACATCTATGTGCGTGAGGGATGCTATCTATGCCATAGCCAGATGATCCGCCCGTTCCGTGACGAGGTCGAGCGCTATGGGCATTACAGCCTGGCGGCCGAGTCGATGTATGATCATCCCTTCCAGTGGGGATCGAAGCGCACCGGACCGGACCTCGCTCGGGTTGGCGATCGCTACTCAAATCTTTGGCATGTCGAGCACCTCACGGACCCTCGCTCCGTGGTGCCGGAATCCATCATGCCGAGCTATGGCTTTCTGAAGGATACGCCGATCGCGGTGAAGGATTTCTCGACGCATCTGGTTGCCAACAGGCGCGTCGGTGTCCCTTACACCGATGACATGATCGCTAACGCCAATGCCGATCTGATGGCGCAGGCCGATCCCAACGCTGACACGTCCGGCCTCGAGGCCCGCTACCCCAAGGCCAGGATAGGCGATTTCGACGGTGATCCGCAGCAAGTCACCGAAATGGACGCCCTGGTTTCTTATCTCCAGATGCTCGGCACGCTTGTCGATTTCAAGAACTACGATGAGACCGCGGGCTACCGCTGAGGACAATGGCGATGACGTACAATTTCATGCGGGAGTTTGCCGACAGCTGGGGCCTGCTTGCCATGGCTCTTTTCTTCATCGGATCCGTTGCCTTTGCACTTCGCCCCGGCAGCCGCAGGCAAGCCGGCGAAGCAGCTCAAATTCCTCTGAAGGAGGACTGATCATGAGCAGCGATCACATTGACGAGGTTTCCGGCATCTCGACGACCGGTCATGAGTGGGACGGCATTCGCGAGCTCAACAACCCGCTCCCGCGCTGGTGGGTCATCACCTTCTACATGACCATAGTCTGGGCGATCGGTTACACAATTGCCTACCCGGCATGGCCGCTGTTGCACTCCGCGACAAAGGGCGTACTTGGCTATTCCAGCCGCAACGAAGTCAAGAACGAGTTGTCCGCGGCCGAAGCGGCAAAGGGCAAATATGTCGCCGCAATAGAGTCGAAAAGTGTTTCGGAGATTGCTGCGGATGACACGCTGCGCGAATTCGCCGTCGCTGCCGGCGCCGCCGCGTTCAAGGTCAATTGCGTGCAGTGCCACGGTTCCGGCGCCCAGGGGTCCAAGGGCTTTCCGAACCTAAATGACGACGACTGGCTGTGGGGCGGCGAGGTGGACCAGATCCAGCAGACGATCGCTCATGGCATCCGCTTCGCCTCCGACCCGGCTACGCGCCTGTCGGAAATGCCGGCCTTTGGCGACATCATCACCGCCGATCAGATCAAACAGGTCAGCACCTACGTTGCCAGCCTGTCCGGCACTGTCGGCGATCAATCGTTGGTCGCGCCCGGCGCCAAGGTCTTCGCCGAAAATTGCGTGGCCTGTCACGGCGACAATGCAAAAGGCAACAAGGAACTCGGCGCTCCAGATCTGACCGACGCCATCTGGCTCTACGGGTCAGGCGAAGCGGCCATCGCCGCCCAGGTCACCGCGCCGAAACAGGGCGTGATGCCGGCCTGGGGCGCGCGCCTCGGCGAGACCAAGGTCAAGGAACTGGCGGTCTACATCCATTCGCTTGGCGGCGGAGAATAGGAGCAGAAGCCTATTCTCGTCCTCCCCCTCCCGCCAAGCGACGAGGCCCGGCGCAAGCCGGGCCTCGGCATCATCCAGAACCGATGAGTCGGTTTCCGGCGAAATCGTCGCTGGTGACTTGAGCTTCTCGTGCTTGATAACACGCAAATAGAAAGGATCGAACCCACGCCGGTCAACTCCGCCAAGGTGCGTCAGCCAATGTACGCCGCGCGCAAGAAGATCTTCCCGAAGCGGGCCTCGGGCAGCTTTCGTCAGTTCAAATGGCTGGTGATGGCCGTCACGCTCGGCATCTACTATCTGACGCCGTGGCTGCGCTGGGACCGTGGCCCGTTTGCGCCGGACCAGGCCGTGCTGCTCGATGTCGCCAACCGGCGTTTCTACTTCTTCTTCATCGAGATTTGGCCGCAGGAATTCTATTATGTGGCAGGCCTTCTGGTCATGGCCGGCGTCGGTCTTTTCCTGATCACGTCGACTGTCGGGCGCGCCTGGTGCGGCTATATATGTCCGCAGACGGTATGGGTCGATCTGTTTCTGGTCGTCGAGCGCGCGATAGAGGGCGACCGCAACGCCCGCATGAAGCTGGATGCAGGTCCCTGGACCGCGCGCAAGCTCGTGCTGCGGGTGTCGAAACACGCCATCTGGCTGATCATAGGCGCGCTGACGGGCGGCGCGTGGATCTTTTATTTCGCTGACGCGCCCAGCCTGCTTGGCGAACTCTTCACCGGCACGGCAGCGCCCGTCGCCTACATCACCGTCGCCGTGCTGACGGCAACGACCTACACGTTCGGCGGGCTGATGCGCGAGCAGGTCTGCACCTATATGTGCCCATGGCCGCGCATCCAGGCAGCGATGCTCGACGAAAGTTCGCTCACCGTCACCTACAATGACTGGCGCGGCGAACCGCGTTCGCGTCATGCGAAGAAGGTGCAAGCTGCAGGGCAGTCCGTCGGCGACTGCGTCGACTGCAATGCCTGTGTCGCGGTCTGCCCGATGGGGATCGACATTCGCGACGGCCAGCAGCTCGAATGCATCACCTGCGCGCTTTGCATCGACGCCTGCGACGGCGTCATGGACAAGCTCGGCAGGGAGCGTGGGCTGATTTCCTACGCGACGCTCTCCGATTACAACGCCAACATGATGCTGGCGACCGCGGGCGGCTCCAGTTCAGTCAACCCGTCGCTGGTCAGGACTGCTGGTGGCCTGTTCTCCGACAAGGTGGCGCATTTCCATGTCAGCAAGATCTTCCGGCCACGCATTTATGTCTACATGGGTTTGTGGTCGCTGATCGGTCTCGGCCTGCTCTATTCGCTGCTGACGCGCGACCGGCTCGAAATCAATGTCCTGCACGACCGCAATCCACAATTCGTGACGCTCTCCGACGGCTCGATCCGCAACGGCTACACCGTCAAGCTGCTCAACATGATCCCCGAGCCGAGGACGATCGTCGTAACCATGCAGGGCCTTGAAGGCGCTGACATGGTCGTCGTCGGCGACGACATCCCCGCAGGCCGTTCCTTCGCCATTCCGGTCGAACCCGACCGCCTGAAAATGCTGAGGGTCTTCGTTCGCCAGCCGGCGGACCAGATCCGCGCTCCGGCACAGACCTTCAAGTTCCGCGTCGAGGACAGAGCCAGCTTCGAGTCGAACGAGTACACCGCCACCTTCAACGCGCCGGAGACTGCCAGATGAGCGCCAGAACACAAAAAACCCGCGAATTCACCGGCAGGCACATGTTGGCCAGCATCCTGGCCTTTTTCGGTGTGGTCATCGCGGTCAATCTGACCATGGCGACGCTTGCCAACACGAACTGGACCGGCCTGGTCGTCGAAAACACCTATGTGGCGAGCCAGCAGTTCAACAGGAAGGCCGAGGAAGGGCGGGCGCAGGCAGCCCTCGGCTGGACCGGCAAGCTGACCATCGCATCGGGTGAAGTCCGCTACGGCCTCATCGACGCCGCCGGCAAACCGGTTCCCTTGCATGGCGTGAAGGCGCTGTTTCGCCATCCCGCTTACGAAAAAGAGGATGAATCCATCAAGCTCGTCCTCGCCTCGGGTCAGGAATTCGCCGCCCAGCATTTGCCGAAGGATGGTGTCTGGATCGTCGAAGTCGACGCCGATGCCGGCCTGGATAAACCGTATCGCGACGTCCGCAGGATCATGATTTCCAATGGAGCGCTGCAATGAGTTGTTGTGCACCGGGCGCCGAAATGGCGCTTGATCTGGTCAACGCCGGATCGGTCCTGCCGTCCAGCCAGGAGATCAGGCTGGCGAGCCGATCGCTTGGCGATGATCTCCGCCAGACCGATCTTTCGGTCCCCACGGTTCATTGCGCGGCCTGCATCCAGGCGATCGAGACAGCACTGGGAAAGCTCGATCAAGTGGAGAGCGCTCGTGTCAACCTGTCGACGAAGCGGGTCGCGGTCCGCTGGCGTGGAAACCAGGTACCACCATTCGTCGCCGCGCTGGGACGGCTGGGCTACGAGGCGCATCTGTTCGACCCCGAGGTCGACAACAAGGACAAGACGCTTTCGGAGCTGATCCGCGCCGTTGCTGTCGCCGGCTTTGCGGCGGGCAACATCATGCTGCTTTCGGTCTCTGTCTGGTCCGGTGCTGAAGGCGCTACCCGCGACCTGTTCCACTGGGTCTCGGCGCTTATCGCCATCCCGCCACTGGCCTTCGCCGGCGGCATCTTCTTCCGCTCGGCCTGGAATGCGCTGCGTCACGGCCGCATGAACATGGATGTGCCGATCGCGGTCGGGGTGTCGCTGGCCTACGCCATGAGCCTCTATGAGACGATCAACCATGGCGACCACGCTTATTTCGATGCATCGGTGTCGCTGCTGTTCTTCCTGTTGATCGGCCGCACGTTGGATCACGTCATGCGCGAACGTGCCCGGACCGCCGTGAAAGGCCTGTCCCAGTTGGCCGCACGTGGCGCCATGGTGCTGCGCGGCGATGGTGCACGCGACTATCTGCCGGTTGGCGAGATCGAACTTGGCATGCTGCTGTTGATCGCTGCCGGCGAGAGAATCCCCGTCGACGGCAAAATCTTTCAAGGGGCATCGGATCTGGACTGTTCGCTTGTCTCGGGCGAGAGCACGCCCCGAAACGTGGCGCCAGGCGAAGCCGTGCAGGCTGGTGTCCTCAACCTAACCGGCCCGCTGACGATTGAGGCCACAGCCGCCGCGAAGGATTCGTTCCTGGCGGAAATGGTACGCCTGATGGAAGCCGCCGAAGGTGGTCGCGCACGCTACCGCCGGATCGCCGATCGCGTTTCAGCGCTCTATGCTCCGGTGGTGCATCTCACCGCCTTCGTGACCTTCCTTGGCTGGATGGCGGCGACCGGCGACTGGCACCGGGCAATAACCATCGCCATTGCCGTTCTGATCATCACATGCCCGTGCGCGCTCGGCCTCGCCGTACCGATCGTTCAGGTGGTCGCGGCGCGGCGCCTGTTCGAGAGCGGCATCATGGTCAAGGACGGTTCGGCCATGGAGCGCCTGGCGACGATTGATAGAGCGGTGTTCGACAAGACCGGAACGCTCACGCTTGGACAGCCCCGGCTCGTCAATGCGTCGTCGATCGATCCGGCCATGCTGGCAATCGCGGCCGACATGGCCGCGCACTCGCGTCACCCGTTTTCAAAGGCCATAGCCGGTTTTGCCCGCCTTGGCGGGCAGCACAAATTCGATGGCGTCACCGAGCACCCGGGTTTCGGGATCGAAGCCACAGCCGCCGGTAGCACCTGGCGGCTGGGTCGACGCGGAGGATGGAAAGCCCGCACCGGCCGCGAAGGCAGACATGGCTATGGCGGGACGGTTCTGACCAAAGACGGGATCATTGTCGCGACCTTCGATTTTGAGGACGCGCTGCGCGCCGACGCCAGGGCGGCGATTGGGCAATTGAGCCATGCTGGGGTGTCGGTGGAAATGCTGTCGGGCGATACCGCGGGCGCCTGCGGCGAAGTTGCAAAAATGCTGGGTGTCGACATTTTTATTCCGTGCCTGCTGCCGTCCGGCAAGGTCGAACGCATTGAGACGGCGGCGAAAGACGGACACAGGGTTCTGATGGTTGGCGACGGTCTCAACGACACGCCTGCGCTGAGCGCTGCGCATGTCTCGATCGCTCCTGCCACCGCCGCCGACATTGGCCGCAACGCGGCCGATTTCGTATTCCTGCGCGAAAGCCTTCTGGCAGTGCCTCTCGCGCTGGATGTCTCGCGCAAGGCGGGAAGCCTGATCCGACAGAACATAACAATTGCGATCGTTTATAATGCTGTTGCCGTGCCGATCGCCATTCTGGGCCATGTTACGCCTCTTATCGCCGCGGTCGCGATGTCAGCCTCGTCATTGCTCGTGGTTGGAAATGCCATGCGTCTGCAAGGCTTCGCAACGGGTGCGTCGTCCGCGATTGCGCGGCAAGACAGGCCCGCGCGGGCCGGCGCCTTGGCTCAATCGTCATGACGACGCTCGTCTACCTCATCCCCGTAGCGCTATTCCTTGGCGCACTCGGCCTGTCCGGCTTCCTTTGGGCGTTGAGAAGCGGCCAGTACGAGGATCTCGATGGCGCGGCGGAGCGCATTCTCATCGACAGCGACGACGGCGCGGAGAATGCCACTCGTTCCAAGTGACTCAGATCAACGCGCCGCGGGTCGGGATGTCCTATCGTCGTCCGACGAAAGATCAGGAGGGTGAGGATGCAAGCCGAATCCTTAATGACAAAGCCAGTCATCACGACGCATGCGAACGCGACGATCGCCGAAGCGGTCATGCTTTCAAGCAAAGTCAGCTGCCTGCCGGTAACGACCAGCGACGGCACCTTGGTTGGCATTGTAAGCAAAAGCGACTTCTTGCGCCGAGAGGAACTCGGAACCCAGCGTGTGCGTCCGCGATGGCTGGAGCTTGATCTTGGCCCGGGCACAACCGCCAATGACTATGTGTGCGCTCGAATGGACGGATCATCCATCAGGTGATGACCACACACCTCATCTCGGCGCCTCCTGTCGACCTCATGATGCAACACCGCATCAACAATGTCCCGATTGTCGATCGGGAAAGGGTCGTCGGCATCATCACGCGAACTGATTTGCTGCTTGTCCTGATCCGCCATGCCGAAACAGGGAACCACGCCACCCGATGACGAACTGATCCGCAAGGCTATCCTTGCCGAACTGCAGCCACAAACCTGGAGCGGTGGGACTTGATCGATGTGAGGGTCAGCGACGGCCTTGTCGAACTGAAGGGGGCGATTGTCGACGAGCGTCAGCGGAAGGCAGCGATCGTTGCGGCTGAGAAGGTTGCCGGCGTCGGGCAAGTCAAGGACCGCCTCCTCCTCAGAACGGATCCGTTCTCAGTGATGGTTTCATAGCTGCGAAAAAAGCGGGGACGCCAAGCAGAGTCCCTTTGGTTTGCTCCCTTCCCACATCATTTGGACATGAGGCCGTCGGCGAGTTCCTTCGGCGTCTAGCGCGTTATGGTCGGAGAGCACGCTGTCGGCAGCAAGACGCCCGTCCTGACGGAAATGGGATGGCCGCTGCCTGTTTTGGTGGGGCTTGGACCGGGGCTTCCTGTGGATCTTGAAGAGCGGCCAATACGAAGATCTCGACGGCTCCGCCGAGCGGGTCCTTATCGATCGGGAAGAGCCGCGAGGCTGAACCGGTTGGCGGCGCCAACGACTGTGCGGATGCTGGTCGTCAGTCGACCGAATCTTTGCTGGCGATTGCCCGCGTCATGACGATATCGGCGCGCGTGCGAAGAACGGATCAGCCACAATGCGTTGCCGAACCTTTGGCCAGGAGGGGCACGCGATTGGGAAGCCGACCATTCAGAATGCCCAGACATGCAGACGTTTTCACGGCAATCGACCACTCGACCGTGAACCCGCCGCTGCCGGGTTTGTCGAGCCTGGTTGATCCAGATCAGCGTTATCTCTTCATCGGCATGGTTTCATTGACCAGGCTTCCAACGGAGAACGCATGTCTATCGAGTTGGGGAGATGAGCGGCAAACCGTGGGTGATTGCGATGCTTCAAAAGCGCTTCGTATCGAAGATAGCCGCTATGGCGGCACGCTGATGGCCGGCTATGTCGACACATTCGACATCATTGTCGTCGGAGCTGGGCCGGTCGGACTTGCCTTCGCAGCATCGCTCGCCTGGAGCCGACTCAAGGTGGCAGTGGTTGAACGGCAGTCGCTCGACAGCCTGGCGAATCCGGCTTTCGACGGTCGCGAGATCGCGCTGACCCACGCATCAGTGAGAATCCTTCGCGAGCTCGGCGCCTGGGATGCCATCCCCGCATCGGACAAATCACCGCTTCATGGCGCGCGCGTGCTCAACGGATCCAGCCCTTTCGCCCTGAGCTTCGATGCTCCCAGCGGATCTGGGGAACCACTCGGATTTCTGGTCCCAAATTGTCGGATCCGCGATGTCCTGTTCAAAATTGTCCACTTCCAGGATCATGCCCGGCTGCTGTGCGGCAACTCGGTCGTCAATGCAACAAATAGCGAAGACGAGGCGGTCATAACGCTTTCTGATGGCAGGCAATTGGCCGCTCGGCTGCTCGTAGCAGCGGATTCGCGTTTGTCCCCGATGCGCGACCTGCTCGGCATTGGCGCCAACATCCATCCGCTTGGCCACTCCATGCTGATTTGCCGAGTGAGGCACGAGCGCGTCCATCACCAGATCGCGGTCGAATGGTTCGACCACCATCAGACCATAGCGATGTTGCCGCTCATGCAAGGCGTGTCGTCGCTGCTTCTGACTTTGCGCTCAAGCGAGGCCGACAGACTGTTTGCTCTCGACGACGAATTGTTCCGCATGGAATTGATGAACCGGTGTCGAGGACGCCTCGGGCAGATGACCCTGGCAAGCACCCGCCATGCCTATCCGCTGGTCACGACCTGGGCGCACAAGTTCTCGGCTCCGAGTGCGGCACTGATCGGCGATGCTGCCATCGGCATGCACCCGGTGACGGCGCATGGCTTCAACATCGGCCTCGGCGGCCAGAAGCAACTCGCTCATAAAATACTGACAGCATGTCGCGCCCGCCGCGACATTGCCGATCCCGACATGCTCGGCAGATACGAAAGCCGGCTGCGGCTGTCGGCGGGGCCGCTCTATCATGCCACCAACATGCTTGTCGGTCTCTACTCAAGCGAGCACCCGGCGGCACGGCTTGCAAGACATGCTGCGCTCCGCTTTGCCCAACATTTTCCCTTTGTCCGCCATGGCATTTCGGCCATGCTCAGGCGGTGAATCGCACAGAGCGCTGCCGCTCTGGAACGCTGTCTCGGCGAGGCTTCCTTGTCTTGCTGGCGCGCGTCGTCGCGGGGCAAGGCTGTCTCCTGGTGACGTTGCCGATCATGGCATGATTCGGATCAAGGCACGCGCGCGGGCGAAGCCTTGATGATTCGGCAATGCTAAGCCAAAGGTGTGACCCGCAGCATGGTGAGCGCACTGGTTACCCTCGCTGGGTAGTTAACCCGTCCTTCAGTGGGCTTGCATAGGTTTGGTCCTCGCGAACAACGACGCAAGCAAGCTGGTCCATTCATGGCACCCCTAAAGGAAGAAGAATCGCTGGAGGCCAAAATCCGTCAGGATCAGCTTGCTGACCTGAGGGCCGGGCTCTTCGTGTCGATGCCGATAAGCGCGATCCTGTCAGGCCTGATTTGCGCGGTGCAGGCCCTTTCTGGCGGCGGCTTTGCCGCTGCAAGCTGGTTCCTGGTCGTCAATGCGCTAAATGCCGCCCGGCTTGCACTCGCCCGTTTTCAGCTAAAGGAAACGGGGCGCCATCAGGATTTGCTTGGCGTTTTGCCGCGCCTTCGCATGTTTGGCGTCCTTGCCCTTCTGGCAGGGTTTGCCTGGTCTTTCCCGGCCGTGCTGACTGTTGGATACACAACACCACAAGCACCGATGCATCTGGTCATACTGGCGGGCATTTCAGCTGGTGCGGTTACATATGGCAGTTCGTATGCCGCGGCGGCGACCAGCTTCATCACACCTCCACTCCTCATCACGGTGGCGTGCCTTTTGGCGAAAGGCAATTTTGAACGCTACATTCTGGCTTTCACCGTTCTGCTCTTCATGGGCGGCTTGGTCCGAGCTTCGTTTGTTGGGCAGGCGCGCTTCCGCGAAGCAAGCCGCCTGAGACATGAGGCAGAGCGATTTGCGTCGGAAATGGAGCGCAACTCCAGGGAGGACCATCTGACCGCCCTTCTCAACAGGCGGGGCCTTGAACACGCCATCGGTCGGTTCAAGACCGCGGATGGCCCCTTCGTGGCAATGCTGATTGATCTGGACGGCTTCAAATCTGTCAACGACACCTACGGTCACAGGACCGGTGATGAACTGCTTGTCATGATCGCCCGCCGCATAGAGCAGGAAGCACCCGAAGGCTCAACGCTCGCTCGTATCGGCGGCGATGAATTCGTGCTGGTTTTTCCCTCAACGAGAGCTTCGCTTTCTGCCAGTGATCTCGCCTCCAATATCATAGCCAAAATTGCTCGCCCCTATATCGAGGTCGCGTCCGTTCGGGTCGGGGCATCGATAGGGATATACTTGGCGCAGACGCCGAGCCTGACTGAAATGTTGTTGCGGGCGGATATCGCCCTGTATACGGCCAAGCGCCATGGCAGGAACGAATTTTGCCTGTTCGATGCCGAACTCGACAGGGAACTGCAACGTCGCCAGTCGATCGAACGGGATCTTCATTCGGCGATAAAGACGGGAAGATTGCAACCTTGGTTCCAGCCGATCGTGAAACTCGAAACCGAGACCGTGGTCGGTTTTGAAGCCTTGCTGAGATGGTCCCATCCGACGCATGGTGCCATCTCTCCACCCGAAATCATCACGGCCGCACGCGAAACCGGAATGCTTCAGCTGCTGACGCAAACCGTATTCGCCGACTGTTGTGCTTTTATCGACGGCTTGGTGAAAGCTGACTGTCGTGACATTCGTGTGGCGATGAATGTTTCCCCTCGCGAACTGGAAGCCGGCGATATCGACGACATGGTTCTGGACGGTCTGGCGGCAAGAGGCCTGCCTGCGACGATGTTCGAAATCGAGATTACCGAAGAATCGCCGGTGGACCCGGACAGAGTGGATGAAAAGCTCGGACGGCTTTCACATGCCGGTATTTCCATCGCGCTCGATGACTTCGGCACCGGCTTTTCTACCTTGGCATCTCTCAAGGACCGTCGGATACGCAAGGTGAAAATAGACCAGGGCTTCATTCGCGGCTTGGCCAAGTCCCGAGAGGACCGACTGCTTGTCAAATCGGTCATCGAACTCGGTGACATGCTCGGGATCGAGGTCATGGCCGAGGGCGTCGAAACAGAGGCGGATCGGCAAACCCTGCACAAGCTTGGCTGCCGAACCGCTCAGGGCTTCCTCTTCTCCAAGGCTGTGCCTTTGATGCAAGCACTGGAAATGGCAGTCAAACAGCACGCGAACCAGTTGTGACCGCTCCCGCCGCGCCGGCTGTCGCGGCCGTGCGCTGCCGAATTTGGCTACAGAGACTTGCCTGCTCGAAACACGTGGCAGTGGGCGTTGTGCATCAGCCGGCGAACAGTTCCTTGTAGCCGGTCGTCACCATCCAGTTCGCACGGTCGATATGGCTGCGAAGAGCTTTGCGGGCGCGGACCGGGTCAATGGACGGGTCGATGCCGAGAATGCGCTCGGCCATCTCCTTTTCGCTGGCATTGTCGGCGCAGGCATCCAGGATCCGCAGGTAGATTGTGAAATGCTCCCTGTCGTAGCTCGTGAGGTTCTCCGACCAGGGGACTTCATCGCTCAAAGTTGAGCTTCGAGTCTCATCTGTTCCCATTGGTCCATTCATGCCTGCGAACCTCGCCTGTGAGCGCACGCAGTATATCCCAAAATGGGATAATCCGAAACCGGGATTAGTCGCTGATCCGGTCTTTACCCGACCGGTTCGCCTCCATGCCCAAATCCCTTCGATCGCCCCGCCACCAGCGGTTTCTGGCCCAGCTGGTTTCGCTGCGCAAGGCCAAAGGCCTGACCCAGGAGCAGCTGGCTGACAAGCTTGGTCGTCCCCAATCCTTCGTGGCCAAGTACGAGGGCGCAGAGCGGCGTCTCGACGTCATCGAGTTTCTCGACATAACTGCGGCCATTGACGCTGATCCGTGCGAGATTCTGTCCAGCCTCCGGTCCTAGCGGGCGCGCCGCATCTATCATGATCCGGACAGGAATATTGTCTAGGACAATGCCTCAATTTGTTGAAAGGCGAGCGCTGGTTTTCGGAGGAAGCCGCGCGCACGGCGGCGGTGCCTTTGGGTTCTCGACGTAACTGCGCCGCCTGACCATGTGCGAAAAAACTTGGCGCGCGCCCGCGCGCCTGACGACGCGCACCAGGTGCTCGTGAACCGAGCCCGCTTTTCTTCGGCAAGCTCAGGCGGTCTCGGCCATTCGGCTTGGCCCCTTGGCGTGGGCAGCCCTTCGGGCTGTGACGGCCGCCGCCCTTGCGGGCGGCGCGGTTTGTCTGTTGGCCTTTCCCGGTGGCGCGGGGCGGGCGGCACTCCCTTCTAGACCCGCTGCGGCAGCCCGCAACCCTTCGCGTGCCGCTCAGGGTCCTCCTCTTCGTTCCGGTCCTTCGGATGCGGTCCGCCTACTGGGCGGGCCCTTCCGGTCGCGACTCGCCGCCCACCCCGCTTCCGGGGAAAGGCGCGGCGATTGGTGAGCGGAGGATAACACATGCGTGCAAACAGCAAGCGTACCACCAGCGGAGAGGCTGGCGCAGGCAAGGGCAGGCGCCCGGGCGCCAGCCTCTATCAGGAGATCACCGACCGCATCATTGCCGAGCTGGAGCACGGTACCGTGCCATGGGTCAAGCCATGGGGCAGCGCAAAAGCAGGCCTCGGCCTGCCGAGGAATGCGTCCACGGGGCGCAGCTATTCCGGCATCAATATCCTCATCCTGTGGGGCGCCGTCATCGAGCGCAGCTATCCCAGCCAGAATTGGCTGACCTTCCGGCAGGCGCTTGCCCTGGGCGGCAATGTCAGGAAAGGCGAGCGCGGCACGACCATCGTGCATGCCGACCGCTTTGTCCCCAAGGACGAGAAGGAGCGCGCACGCCACGAGGGCGATGCACCACAGGCCGTGCCTTTTCTGAAGCGCTTTACCGCCTTTAATGTCGCGCAGTGCGACAATCTTCCGGAACACCTCCATGCCCCCGCCGAGCCGCTGCCTCAGTGCGAGATCGTGCCGCAGGCCGAAACGCTGATTCGCGCCAGTGGTGCGGATTTCAGGGTCGGCGGCGATCGCGCTTTCTACATGCCGGGCAGCGACCACATTCAGGTGCCGCCGCAGCCGGCGTTCCATCAGCAGATCGACTATTACCGGACCTGCTTTCACGAGCTTGGCCACTGGACCGGCCACCCGACGCGGCTTGCTCGCGACCTCTCCGGCTCCTTCGGCTCCAAGGCTTACGCGCGTGAAGAATTGGTCGCCGAAATCACTGCCGCCTTCGTCTGCAGCAATCTCTGCATCGAGCCGACCGTGCGTCACGCCGATTACATCGGCTCATGGCTGAAGGTGCTGCGCGAGGACAACCGCGCCATTTTCCGTGCCGCCAGCCTCGCTTCGAAGGCCGCCGATTTCCTGCTTGGCCTTCAGGCCGATGCGGAAGGCGAGGCGCAAGAAGGGACTGCGGCATGACGATGCCCGATGCTCAACTGGCCACGACCGAGCCGACGCCGGATAGCGAGGAGATGCCCATTCACGACGGCGCCCGGGACTCACCCGCCCCGATGCAGAACTATGCCGATCTGCATCGCCAAGGTGCGCCCCGGGTCGCAGCGCGCAGCCAACGAGACGGTGACTGCCATCCTTGCCGGCTGCAAGGCTGACGCCGCATTCGGCAAATGCGGCACAAGCTATTGGCCTGCCCGGTGGTGGCCAGCGGCAATCGCGACCCCTTGCTGCCGCCGGCATGTTCGCGCGCAAGGTGGGCGCTCGGCGACGATAATCTCGTGCGCGTCGTGGGCATATGGTGGCAACCGGACGATGCCTTTCGATCGCTTGCGCGACGAGGAAATCGCCGATTCGATGCTCACCGAGATCGGCTTCAAGCATGTCGCCGACAGCAATTTCGCCTGGAAGGTCGAGTCCCAAACCGAGACTACCCTGGCGTCGAGAATGGCCGCTTCAGGTTGAGACCTGGCTGCCGCGCTGGGTGAAATTCCCGGCCGAAAGCTACACCAGCCGCGAGGCTTCCTATTCGCCGATCTGTGCGCAAGGAAGCAGTCGCTGTTCGTGCGCGAATAGTCGATCACGGCCCGAGCGGCGTTTTCTCGAGTACTGCCGCTGAGGACGCGCGCGCCGCTCCGGGCCGCGCCGGCTCCGATTGAGTCTTGCCGAGCCAGTGCCGCGTGCGATAAATTCCAACGCCAATTCGCCCCCATTTCGGCAGCCCCGCACCGCCCCGGATTGCTTGCTGAGGCGCCAGGCGCATGGCGCCAATTGTACATCCGATTGCCGAGAGAGCCCGCGCCGCCGGCCCCCCGCATATTGCCGCCTGCTCGTTGTGCCCCCGATCGCGCAACCTGTCTCCATTGTGTCTCAGGGACCATTCCCCTGCGCCTGGCTTGACGACCTATGGGCGGATCCGGCCGGCCCGAAACCCTCGCCGGCAGCTTTTTTCCCCGCCGCCTGCGGCGGCTTCCTCGCGCCGCTTCGCTTCAAAAAAACTCCCCGCTCGGGTCCTCCGCTATCGCTGCGGCCGTGCCGGTTCCGGCGGTCCGGACGCGCCCATCACGGTCCGCCATCGCAGGGGAATGGTCCCCTGCGAGCACCAAGAGGAGACTGAAAATGACCGCAATCGGATACGTCACCAAACAGGAAAACGGCGGCTACAAGGGCCAGCTCAAGACGCTCAGCGTCCGCGCCGACATCGACATCGTGCCCAATCAGGCAAAGAGCGCCGACACCCATCCGGACTACCGGGTGCTGACGCAAGGGGTCGAAGTGGGTGCGGCCTGGATCCGCACCGGCGAGACCTCCGGCAAGGACTATGTGAGCCTGTCGATTGCGGCCCCCGAGTTTGGCCCGCGCAAGCTCTACGCCAATCTGGGCCGCGCCGCCGGCCAGGATGACGACGACACTTACGCCATCATCTGGAACCCGGTCGACTGACCGGCCGACCCGCAAAGCCCTGCGCCGCCAACCGGCGCAGGGCCTCTCTCAGGACCCGTGAGGCCGCCGAAGGGGCGGCGAAAACTCGCCCCCCACTCTTCGCCCGTCCCCAAAACGATCTCGCTCGCCGATCCTCGCCTCGCTTGCCCGTAACGAACCGAGGATCATCATGGACGACGAAAACGAACGCGCAGCCCGCGCCAAGAAGGGCAGTCCGTTTCTCAACACCGCGCAGGCGGCCTTCTATATCGGGCTGTCCCAGCGCACGCTGGAGAAGATGCGCCTCAAAGGCGGTGGCCCACAATTCCGCAAGCACGGCCGCTATGTCCGCTATCACATCGACGAACTCGACGACTGGTCGAAGGGGCACGCGCAGGAGACCGCGCCCGAGGATGGCGCGCACGAATCCGGCTCGGCCGGTGAGGGAGGCCGCTCATGAGCCGGCGTCCCACCATCCGTCTGATCGGCAGCCATCTGCGGCGCATTCGAGCCCGCAAGACGATCGTCGTTGCCACAATCGGACTTGGCCTGATCGGCTTCGCCGCCTTCGGCAAACCATCGCCCTGGCTGGTCTGGAACGCCTCGGCGAGTGCGCCGGTGGGCCTCTATCGCGCCGCATCCGGATCGCCCGCTCGTGGTGATCTCGTACTCGTCCACCCGCCAAGACCGGTCGCCGATCTCGCCGCCGAACGCTTCTATCTGCCCAGCAACGTGCCGCTGATCAAGCGCCTTGCGGCGCTGCCCGGCGAGCATGTCTGCACCTTTGGCAACGCCATCATCATCGGCGGCGAGATAGCCGCGCGCCGGCTTGCAACCGACACGCAGCACCGTCCGCTGCCTTGGTGGAATGCATGCCGAAAACTCGCCGCCGACGAGGTTTTCCTGCTCGGCAGCGATAAAGATCGCTCGTTCGACAGCCGCTATTTCGGGCCGGTGCCGGCCGAAAACATCATCGGGAGGCTCGTGCCGCTATGGACCGAGTGACCCTCCTTATGCTGAGCATGGCGTGTCTCGCACCATGCTCCTGTTCCGCCGCGACCAACACGAAGCCGGTCGTCATCTCCCATAGTCCGCAGCTTGCAAGATGGCAGCCCTTCGTAGCCGAAGCAAGCCGGCGTTTCAGCATTCCACAGACCTGGATTTATGCCGTCATGGATGCCGAAAGCCGGGGGCAGACGACGCTCAAGGGGCGGCCGGTCACGTCGAGCGCCGGCGCCATTGGCCTCATGCAGGTGATGCCAGGCACCTACGAGGAGTTGCGCGCAGAGCTTGGCCTGGGAGCCGCCCCGCACGACCCTCGCGACAACATTCTGGCAGGCACTGCCTATCTGCGCGCCATGTATGACCGCTTCGGATTTCCAGGCCTGTTTGCAGCCTATAACGCCGGGCCGGAGCGCTACGAGCAGCATTTGCAGCGCGGGCGACCGCTGCCTAGCGAGACGGTTTCGTATCTGGAAGAGATCAAGGCGGCGGGCATTTCGGCCGCCGATATGGACGCGCTCACCGGCAAATCCCGTTCCAAAAGCGCGCCGGGAATCCCGTCCGGGCAGTCGCTGTTTTTTCTCCGAAACGGTGTTTCCGTGACCGGCCCGAATGGCCAACTCCTGGTGCCGCTCGGATCGGAGCGAGCAAGGTCAGGCCGGCCGGATCGCAGGTGAGGGCAGCGGCTACCGTGGTTAGGGCGGGGGCCAGGGAGGCAGGTGCGCGGAAGGCAAGATAAAGGCAGCGCCTCCTGGAGGCGGCGAAGTGTTTGTCTGCACATCCTTTTCCCAGGAGGTTGCCTCCGGGTCCAGGAGGGTCTGGCGGGCAAGCTTCTGATTTTGCTGCTGGTTCATCGGAGGCCGCATGCAGGATGACGAATTCACGCCGAAGCTCGGCAAAATTGGGTCGCGCGGCTCGAAGGCGGGCAAACGCTACGCTGGCCAGGTGCAGGCCGCGATCAACCGAGCAGGCGGCAGGAGCGGACGCGGCAGCCGCTTCATCGGAAGCCGGGTGGGGCGCGGCGGGGCCGCTGCCACAGTTCTTAGAGCGCGCGACCGCCACGCGGCGTTTCGGCAGCGGCGCGCAGTCGTCAAGGCACGCATCGTCAAGCTGGCCGGCAAGGGAGTCGACGGGGCTCGTGCGCACCTCCGCTACCTCCAGCGCGACGGCGTCACCCGAGAAGGCGAGCGTGGCGAGCTCTACGCTGCCGACAATGACCACGCGGACGGCAGGGCCTTTCTCGATCGCGCGAACGGTGACCGTCATCAGTTCCGCTTCATCGTCGCCCCTGAAGACGGTATCGAGTATGATCACCTGAAGCCGCTCACCCGGCGCCTCATGGCGCAAATGGAAGAAGACCTCGGCACCAGGCTAGACTGGGTGGCCGTCGACCATTTCAACACCGGCCATCCTCACACCCACATCATCGTGCGCGGCAGGGACAATCACGGCGAAAACCTCGTCATAGCGCGGGACTACATCTCCTCTGGCTTGCGCGAGCGCGCAGCCGAACTGGTTAGCCTCGACCTTGGCCCGCGCACCGACCGCGAGATCGAGCAGCGCTTGCGCCACGAGATGGAGCAGGAACGCTTCACCAGCATCGACCGGCAGCTGATTCGCATGCGCGACGATGAGGGGTGTGTCTCATCGGCCAGCCGAGACACCTTTCGCCAGACGCTGCACCAGGGCCGCCTGCGCAAGCTCGAGCGGATGGGCCTCGCCGAGGAGATGCCTGCGGGTCGCTGGCGCCTGGAGGATGAGCTCGAAGCCACGCTACGCCGCATCGGTGCGCGCGGCGACATCGTCAAGACCATCCATCGCGAGCTGACCGGCAAGGGGCTCGTCCGCAGTGCCGCCGACCATCTTATCCACGATCGATGCGACGGGTCGGCTCAAACCGTGGTCGGACGTGTCGTCGGGCGCGGGCTGGCCGACGAAATCACTGACCGCCATTACCTCGTCGTCGACGGCGTGGACGGCAAAAGCCACTATTTTGATATCGGCAAAGGCGAGGCCACCCAACCGACACCAGAGGGCTGCATAGTGCGGGTCAAGCCGAGGGACACCGGGCCAAGAAAAGTCGACCGCACAATTGCCGGCATCGCCACGGTCAACGACGGGCGCTACAGCATCGATATACATCTCAAGCATGACCCCTCGGCCACTGAACGCTTTGCCGAAACGCACGTGCGGCGACTGGAGGCGATCCGCCGTGCGACCGGTGGCGTCGAGCGCGAGCCGGACGGCACATGGACAGTCGCGCCCGACCATCTCAACCGCGTCGCGGATTACGAGCGTCAGCGAGCGAGGGCCCAGCCTGTTGTCGTCGACAAGCTCTCATCAATGCCGCTGGAGAGCCAAGTAGGCTTCGACGGCGCCACCTGGATCGACCAGGAGCTGGTATCAGCCCACCCTGAGTCCTTGCGCGACTCTGGCTTCGGTCGCGAAGTACGTCAGGTCCAGGCCCGCCGACAGCAGTGGCTGATCGCGCAAGGTCTTGCCCATGATGCGCAGGATCGGGTCATCTATCGCGCCAACATGCTTTCAATGCTGCGCCAACGAGAGCTGAACCGTGTTGCCAGTCAGCTCTCGGACGAACTCGGGCTCTCGTATTCTGAAGCGCAGCATGGCAATCGAATAGACGGAACGCTGCGCTGCTGCGTCGAGCTCGCCGGCGGAAAATACGGTGTCATCGAGAAATCGCGCGAGTTCACGCTGGTGCCTTGGCGGCCGGTGCTTGAGCATCATATCGGCAAGGAGGTGTCTGGCGTGGTGCGCGCCGAGGGGATTTCCTGGACGATCGGACGCCAGAGGAGCGGGCCCGGCGTTTCGTGAACTGGCTATAATTTATTTGTCCGCGTTGAAACACATACTCAGCCCAGACGGAGTTCCTCCGCCTGCTGCTTGCTCGCAGCATTCATTTGGCGGAGAGTCAGTGTTCTGCATTTTGTAGTTCGCTCTGTCAAAAAGCGCTGGGAATATGCATCATGTTCTGCGTTGACACGGAAGGCGCGCCGACAGGTGCTGCGGATCGGCTCCCGATGGGCTGCCAGCTAGAAAGGTGGGCTGACTCGTGACAGCGCAAGGGGCTCTGGCGGCCGCGGTACGGCGACGCGAGTTCTGGCATCGAGGATGAAGCCGCACTTCCCGATCTTATTCTACTCGCAGGACCGGCAGACGCGGCGGTCGCCCGTGCGAGCATGCTGTTGGCCCTGGCGTGAACTGGCAGTCCGTCCCGGGGGGACTTTGTAAGGGAGAAAACTAGGCGGAAAAGGCGCGCGGCCCGTCTCCCCAGCAACCCGCCTTGCGGATCCTCCTCTGCCCGCTTCGCGGACGGGGATACCCTCCGCCCCCTTGCTATTCGTTGCCCGCCGCTATGCAAAGGACAGGCGACCTGAATCCGTGCTCAAGCCGATCTGGCGGCAGAGAGGGGAGTGTCGGGCGGAACATGGGATCCGTGATGGACATAATTGCCACGCGAATCCTCATGCTCGCCTAACCGGCCGGAACGATTTGCAATAGCTCGTTCCGTGTCCAAGCCCAGACAAGTCTTGGTTTTCTCACGGGCGCGATACAAAAGGCACAGGCTGGACTTGGCTGCCGGGGGCGGGGCTTGTCGACCGCTCGATTGAAAGTGAGATGCGAGGCGGAGAATCACCCATGTGCAGAGCGGCAAGGCGCTCGCCTATGTCCCTGTCATTCACCGTTAGTCGATGGTTTAGACGAAGATAGTCCGTCCATGTCGGCGTGCGGAATGTCTCGGTCCAAAGCGTCGACTTCTGAAGGTCTCGCTGGAGGGTCCAGTCCCGCGCACCGGCGCGGCTCTGAACGCGCCGCCTTTCGCGCATGCAGCTCAGAAATTCATCGATACTCTCCTCGAGTATCGAGTACTCCACCTTGATCACGATCGGACCGCTCCTGGGCTTCAAAGGGAGGGCCAGTTCTGGTGGCCTGAAGTCGACGGCCGCTTGATCCGATTCCTCCCATAGCCGCACCGGCAATAGCTTTCCCACAGCCGCGACCAGCAACAGTGCCGCTGCAGCACCTTCCAAAGCCCACGTCAGCGAATAGTACTGCGCGACAGCACCCCAGATCCAGCTACCCGCTGCCATGCCGCCGTAGGTCAGGGCGTAATAAATGGACAGGGTGCGACCAACGACCCACCTTGGGCTTGCCAACTGCACACACACGTCGGTTCCGGTCCAGGTGACAACCCAACCAGCGCCACCGATTGCAAGCGCGATCGCCGCCACAGCCACCGACGATGTGAGGGCCATCAAAAGGCAGCACGTTGCGCAAGCAACGGATGCGAGCGTGATCAATCGGTTCTGGGACGTGATGCGTCTCAAGTAGCTGCTGCCAATGCCGGCGATGAAGGCGCCTGTGCCGAAGCCGGCCAATAGCACGCCGTACACAATTGGCCCTCCCGCCAGCTGGTCGCGAACCAGGAGGGGGAGCAAAGCAAGGATCGAGATGCTTGATAGCCCGAACAGGGTTGCACGCACGATCGCCACTCTGATCTCTGAGGATATCGCCGTGAATCGCATGCCATCATGAATGGCCGTAGTCATCCGCTCGCGCGGAAGAGGCGAAGAGCGAACTTGCCACTGTGAGCGCAAAACAGCGCTCAACGGGACCAGGTCACTTAGCGCAGCGAGGGCGAAAGCCGTAAGGGGGCCCAGCAAAGCTAAGATTACACCGCCCAGCGCCGGTCCTATGCTCCGAACCACGTTGTACCCCACCGACATCAGCGTCACTGCAGCGGGTATGTCGCGCTTTTCCAGGATATCGCCGACCGAGGCGTGCCAGGCTGGATCGTTCAAGGCAAAGCCGCATCCGGCCAAGAAACTCAGTCCCAGGATTAGCCATGGACTAGCAAAGCCCAGTCCCACAGAGAGTGCCAGCGCCGTGGATGCCAGTGCGATCAGGCAGTGTCCGGCAAGCATCACGCCACGGCGGCTGAAGCTGTCTGCAATGGCTCCAGCAAGGATCGACAAGAAGAACGCGGGCAGTGTCGATGCAGCCTGTACGAGCGCAACCATCAGATCGGAGGCTGAAATCGTGGCCATGAGCCAGCTTATAGCCACGCTCTGCACCAGCCAGCCAAGGCTGGATATCTGCGTGGCTGTCCAGATAGAACGAAAGACCGGGTTGTGAAGAGGGATCAGTGTGTTTGCCGCAAAGCGCGGAGGATCTTGACGCCGCATCACTTCTCACCTCCACTGAGTGTCGTTCTTCCGCTCATTTGCTTGCAGCGGTGCGCTCTGTGCACTGACTGCGTCACAACGAAGTTCCGAGATCGCGCTCGCAACAAGGACAATGTGGCATCCACGGTGCTGATGCGCGTTGAGGTACCAACCTGGCCGTTAGCTGATGGGTCCCGCAGCCCGCTTGGTGCGGTCAGTTCTGCCCTGCGACTCTTGGCTTTGGACGGTGCTAGCGCCCCGATGGCCGGCTTGTCAAACTGCCGTAGTGCCAGCACATCCATCCCATCTGTTGACCGCGATCTCCGACGAGGTTGAGCAGCAGTAGGTCAACGGCAAATCTGGGTATTTCCGCTTCCGGTCGAGCGCGTGGCCATCGTCCAGAAACCCGAAGACGTTCATCACCCATGCGACCACGCGCCCGAGACGATGCGACACGGCGATAGCGGTTCACCAGAGGACGTGCGTTCTACTCAGCAGGAACATTGTTCTGCCGATCGTCGGCTGCGCCAGCCGCCACATAAAGCGGCGCCAGAGTTCTTGCACCCGTCATTGGACTCCCGCTTTGAAGGTTTCGCCTAGGGCCTGCATCAGGTCATCGATAATGTCCTGAGGATGTTCAAGCCCTACAGAAATTCGCAGCAATCCGCCTGGCGCTTTGGACTTCGCACCTTCAACGGATGCGCGATGCTCAATCAGAGAATGCGTCCCGCCAAGGCTTGTCGCCCGGACAACAATCTTCAGGCGGCCGGCCACGGCCATTGCAGCATCGGCTCCGCCCTCGACGATAAAAGATAGCATCGCTCCGTAATGGCTCATTTGCCGCGTAGCAAGATCGTGTCCCGGATCAGTTTGCAGACCAGGAAAGAGCACTTTTTCGACGCGGGGATGAGACGCCAGGGCCTCGGCCACTTTCTGGGCGCCTTCGCAATGGGCGCGCATGCGGACCGGCAATGTCTGCAGACCCCGCAACGCCAGCCAACAGTCGAAGGGCGCTGCGACGCTGCCCTTGTGTTTCTGGACCATCCGCAATGGGCGACCGAGGGGTGACGCGTTTGGGACAATGACGACACCGGCCATCAAATCCGAGTGGCCGCCAATGTACTTTGTCGCCGAGTGCATCACCGCGTCTGCCCCGATTTCGAGTGGCAGTTGAAGCACTGGGGTGGCCCACGTATTGTCCACCACCGCCAAGGCGTTTGCCTCGTGCGCGATTGCGCAGATGGCCGCAATGTCGACAACGCGGATCATCGGGTTTGACGGCGTCTCGATCCAGACGAGGCCAGTCCGCTTCGATGTCACCGCGGCGCGCAAAGCGTCCAAATCGCGCATGTCGACTGGGGCAAAGTCGAAGCGAGACCCAATGTCGGTCTCTTCGATCAGCGAACGAATGCCGAAATACATGTCATCCGGCAGAACGATCCGACCCGCCGACGGATGGCTCTCGAAAACTGCAGCGATTGCGGCCATGCCCGAAGCGAAGGCGATGCCGTCTTCCCCTCCCTCAAGCGTCGCCATGGCCGCCTCGAACGCATTGCGTGTAGGATTTCCATCCCTTGTGTATTCGAAGCCGGACGGAAATGACCCGTTGACACCGCGTTCGAACGTCGTGCTGGTGTGCAGCGGTATGGATACGGCCCCCGTGGACGCGTCGACCCCTCGGCCGCAGTGGATCGCCTTCGTCTCAAAACGCATCGGTTATTTCCTTCCTAACGGGCAGTTGCAATTTCGCCCCGGTCATTATACTGACCGCAATAGGTGAGCCGAGGTCCTAAGTCAATATAATGACCGATGTTACGACAGCGATGGGTTCCGAGCAGGTGCTTGGCAAAGCGATAGCGGTTCGAATCCGAGACTTGAGGCGCGACCAAAATCTGACCCTGGATCGACTGGCAAAACTGAGTGGCTTGTCCAAGGGAACCGTCGTCTCGCTCGAGCAAGGCAAGGCGAACCCTAGTATCGGCATACTTTGCCGACTGGCGGCGGCGTTTTCGCTCTCCGTGGCCGATTTGCTGAATGACGATCCTTCCATAGTTCGCCTCCCTATTGAGCGGACAGAGACGAGGATGCTTTGGACAAGCGCCAAGGGAAGCTTTGCACAACTTCATTCATCGACCTCGGGGCGCACGATGTTCGAATTGTGGAGCTGGGTCATGATGCCGGGCGACGTGTTTTCCGCAGATGCTCATAGTCCGGATACGCGCGAGCTGATCTCGGTCAGTCAGGGTGCCCTGAGCGTTGTGGTAGGTACCCATGTGGTCATTTTAAGCGAAGGCGAGAGTGCGCGGCTTGTCACTGATCAACCGCACGCATACGCGGCGGCATCTGATGTGCCCGCCCATTTCTCGATGGCGGTTCTTGAGCGTGGTGGACACCGAGATCCGGGGCACTCGTCGACGGCAGCGAAGATTCAGGAGCCCGTTCCGTAAGGCTCCGCCGATTACTAGCAACCGCCATTCACGACAGGAGATAAACCGTTGTACGTTCCGCCCCATTTTGCCGTCCCCGATCAGAACGCCCTGTTCGAGGTTATCGAGAAACACCCGCTTGGTATCCTCGTCACCCAAAGCAAAGGCACACTGGACGCGAACCACCTCCCCTTCGAGCTTGACCGCTCGAAGGGAGACAAGGGCGTTCTCAATTGCCATGTCGCTCGCAAGAACCCAGTCTGGGAGGAAGTCGCCAATGGCGATGAGGTTCTCGTAATCTTCCGTGCGGCCGACGCTTACATCTCGCCGAACTGGTATCCAAGCAAGCATGAATTCCACAAGCAGGTGCCGACGTGGAACTATCTCGTCGTCCATGCCCACGGACGCATCACTGTCCGGGATGATGAGCGGTATGTGCGCCGCAACGTGGCGAAGCTCACTCACATGCAAGAAACCTCGCAGCCGGTCCCATGGAAGATGGGCGACGCGCCGAAGGACTTCATCGACACGATGGTCAAGGCAATCGTCGCCCTGGAGATCGAGATCACCGGCCTGGTTGGAAAATCAAAACTCAGCCAGAACAAAGACTTGCGCGACATTCAGAACCCTGGTGAAATGCTGCGTGCCCAAGGGGCCATTGCGATGGGAGAAGCGATGCTCGCGGCTGCGGCGGCCAAATCCCAATAGCATGTGTCTTGTCTCGACAAAGCCGCTGGTGCCGGCCTCCGACGGGTCACCTAGCCCGCCTTGACGCACGGCAATAGCTTTTGACGGCCTGAAGCGACGCTGTGGTCACCGTTGTGATACTTTTCCACGCGCCTGGTCAGGCGGCAGGATTGCTCCGTAGTGGCCACGGGTTCGTTTCAGTCGCCTGCGCCCCGTTGTATGTCGGCGACCACCCGCTACCGGTCTTGAATGAGGCGCAATCGCACGCGTTTCGAAGCCACGTACCTTGGGCGGCAAGCTCGACCATGCACTCGACGCAGCTCCCAAGTGGCGCCGTCAACGATCTCCTTGAACCTGCGGAACTTGCCTGAAGCACTTCTCTTACGGGAGATGATTGGCTATGTCGCCGAACCGACTGATGGAGAGGGTGGCGGGCGCCGCCGTAGCGATCAGACCCGCCTTGCAGCGCAATGGCTACCCGGGCCCGACCGGGAGATGCGGGCGGGACTGTGGAAATGCGGAGACGGAGCGGATCGGCATGGAGCCGTGACCGCTTGCGGTCTGGCTCTGGAAAGAGTTAACGGAGCGCGGACTTCCGATCGTGTCAAGCGCCGCCCTCTCGATGATGCCGAACAAATCGGGCCCCGACGAGCGGCGGGCCTTGCCAGATCGGACGGACCGGATGGTTTAAGCAGGTTCGCACCAAGAGCCACGGCACCTGTGTCGTGCGGGTGCTGCTGTCGGCACGCGACCTTCTCGTCAGCCTAGTAGGCAAAATCGAGAACAGATGCCTGGGCTTCTTAAGGCCTTCGGCGTCATATTCGGCAAGAAGATCGATGCCCAGGTGATCCTACACATGCTCAGGATCCAGGCGACGCAGGTCTACCATGATCCGCTGCGAGCCCTTTTCGACCCCAGCAAGCATCACGGCGCTGACGAAGGAGGAGTTTGTGGCAGCAGCTTGGGATATCGTCGGCCGCAAGGTCAGCAGGCACAGATTCTGATGGATATTTTCGAGATGGCGCGCCCATCGATCGGATTGCCGCTGCCACTTGATGCGCCTGCCATTCGCATGTTCCGGATGGTCATTGACGAAGCACGCAGCCTGATCCGGCACCGCAATGAGATCGAAGCACAGGCCGACGATCTGCTGCGGCACAGCCAGGATTATCAGCTCCTGCGACAAATCCCGGGCATCGGACCGATCAAGGCATTGACCGTCATTGCCGAAGCCGGCGATCTTCGCCGCTTAGGTCATCATCGCCAGTTTCTAAAGTTCTGCGGGCTGGACCTCTCGACACAGAAGTCCGGTCAATATCGAGGCCAGACCCTAGCATTCCTAAGCATACTGACCAGGGCGACCTCGACCCCCCTAATCACAGCGGTGAGCTCGCAGGCGGGGTCGATGAACACTATTGATTGGCCGAGCTTGAGCGGCATCTCTATCACATTGATAGCCTATTAGGCTGGTCCGGCGTTTGATCGGACCCATGATCCATCCGAGCGGCTTGTGAGGGATGCAGCCGAACCAGGCGCTGCTCCCACAGTCTTCGCAGGTCCTCCATCAGAGCTTCATGCTCAGCTTGATCCGGCGCAATTATATTGAGGTGATCGCTTAACACGGCTTCGCCCTCAATCCGCATCAGCAGATTGAACAGGTCGTTTGAAATTCGCACACTGTCAATGCTGGAGTGGTTCGGAATAATCTCGCAGACAGTCTCCTGATGATCTCGCGCTGTGTAAGCACGGGTTTGATGGAGGGAGACTGAGGGAGGCAATGAAATCGAAAGCGCAGTCCAATCCTGCAGCGTTGCAGCCCGTTTTTTTACCAGGAAGGGCCCGACCACAAGTCCATCCAGCTCTGTCGTCAAAAATGTGGCAATCGCGTCTGCAACCGTATCCACGATCGGTTCAGCATTGTTGTTAAAGGACGTATTGAGCAGAATTGGAGTGCCTGTCCGCTTCTTGAACGCATTGATGACCTCCCAGTAAGCGGGGTTGGCATCGCGCGATACTGTTTGCAGCCGAGCCGTACCGTCGACGTGCGTAATGGCACCCAACAAGGCGCGCTTTGAGTCACGCACGCGAACGACGAAATTCATGAATGGAAATTCGTGTTTACCGTCCGGGAGGTCGAAAAATTCGCTCGCATCCTCTTCCAGCACAGATGGTGCGAAAGGCCTATAGCCTTCGCGCTTCTTGACCATGGCATTGATCCGGTCCTTGTTTGCAGCGGGCCGAGGGTCGGCAAGAATGCTGCGGTTGCCCAGCGCACGTGGCCCAAACTCCGAACGACCCTGCACCCAGCCGATCACGGCGCCGTTGGTGATCCAGTGGGCTGCACTGCTCGCTACGTCATAAGAGCGTTCAACCTCGAGATGTCCGGACCATGCATTCAGTTCCTGTTCCACGGCGCGGTCGCTCCCGAGATCAGGACCCCAATAGACCTCCTGCAGTCGCTCACGCGGCGCGGGGCGGCCCATCTCGTTAGAGACTATCAGCGCAGCTCCCAATGCGCAGCCAGCGTCGTGAGACGCGGGTTGCACGAAGATGTCTTCGAAAAGCCCTGAATACAGCAGCTTGCCGTTCATCGTGCAGTTGTGGGCTACCCCTCCCGCCAGACACAACCGCTTCATGCCGGTGGCCTCACGGTGGTGCCGGAGAATGTGGAACACGATCCGCTCAAGCGCTTCCTGCAGTGACGCACTCACATCTCGATGCTGCTGGGTGAAAGGCATTCCCTTTCGCCTGATCTCGATGTTGCGGAGCAACGCCGGACCGATGCGGTCGAGGTGAACACGGTAGCCACCGTTGGCGGAGAGCTCGTAGAACTGCTCGAAGAGCTCGCGATAGGGAGCGGGGTCGCCATAGGGCGCGAGTCCCATTACCTTATACTCGTCGAACATGCCGTAGCCGAGACAGCGGATCGTCTCGAGATAAAACAGCCCAAGAGAATTGTCCTCCGGGAAAGCCTCGATTTGCGTAATTTCTGTGCCAGACCCTACCGCCACAAGGCCCGACAGGAAATCACCACAGCCATCAATCGCTAGAATGAGACTTTGTTCGAAGCCCGACATTGCAAAGGCGCTCACGGCGTGCGCCTGATGATGACCTACGAATGAAATACGCGAACTGTCCAACTTAGTGCCGAACTCACGCGCTAACAGGTTCTGCACCAACATTTTAGCATCCAACGGAGTGGAGAGAATGTCCGGTTGGGAAGCGGACATACCTTCAAGCATGGCGTTGGCATAGGGCTCGCTGGCGTAGACCGCGACACGATCAATGTCGCTGAGCTGAACCCCGGCCGTCGAGAGACAGTATTGAATCGAACCACTTGGCAGCTTGTTCGAGTGCTTGATTCGATTGAGGCGTTCCTCTTCTACGGCGGCTATCACCTTTCCGTCTCGGACGAGCACCGCGGCGCCATCGTGCATAAAGGCGTTCGGACGCTCGAATCGGTTTTCATGGACTTGGTCAAGTCCGCCGCTGATTCCTAGGCACAGCATTTCTTTCTCCAGATAGTAACGGGAAGCCAAATTGGCTTACCTCGACTGTTTCCAACTAAATAGGCCGTGTTGTCGCCTGCAGCTGCGACCGCCCGTCAGGCATCAGCGGCATCGAAGAAAGCCTCATAAACGATCAATGAGATGCTTCGACTGTGACGCCTACAGTGCCATCACGCCGAGAGCTTGGCTGGATCATCCAATCCTGAGCGGCTGCTGACATGTATCCGGCGATGTTGTTTTCATCGGCAGAACCAACTTGCGATGCCGCCTGTCTTGGGAAGGGCGGCCGTCGACGAATAACAGTACCGCCCCCGTGAACTGGCCCGATTTCATTCTCCGAAGCGACCATGGTCGCACCGCCCGACATTGTCGGCCAGTTGCAACTCACTTTCTCGGCACGACCTCCACTGCACGTCAGGGCGCATCGAAGATTTTCTCCTTTGGATTATTCCTAAGGCAGCTTTCGTCACGCGATAGAGCAGCGTGTGATTGGTGCGTGAGGCTCTTTTTTGTCCATGCACGATTCCGGAAGAGTGATGAAATCGATTGTTTTGATCAAAGTCATCCACGCTATGAATAACAGCCGCAGCACATGCGTTTTCAAAGCGCTTCAGGCTTCCCGGATGGCTACTCCGATGTGAAGCGCATGGCATTCCAAGCGCTCTGTCAACCAAACGATGAGTATCGGCGTCGACCCTCATTGCCTTCGTCTTCGCGACTCCGTGACAGCGGCTGGCATTGTGTTTGTAGGGCATCGGGCGAAGATCATGTCGATCGGCCATCTCGCCTGCCTATTGACAAACCCTTGAACAATGATCCACGCACCAGCGCGATTGTGATCACGAGCGCCTCTGAGCTCGGGAGGTTCGGTTTTCTGAGGGTTCCTGGGTCTCCGAAGCGATGGAGGTAGCTAGCCTTCCTGGTGCTATACGGTTGTGCTCTTCATGGAGTGGACGCGTTTGCGTCTCGAAAGCGGTTCTTCAGTGGAACCGGCGCCAAGGCCCGTCTGTGGTCGTTCAGAACACGGGGTGCGTCTCCAGACCGGATATTGGAGCGGGCAGCCGCCGGAATTTGACCAATGGAAATGAGCGCCTGTCAGGAGGCGTTCGAAAACGGCGCGATCTTCATCGCGGCTGTTTCATGGTGTCATTCCTGACATGTTCTTTATAATCGGCAGCTTGCGGATAGCCTTGCCCGTCGCCGCCCGTAGCGCGTTGGCGACGGCCGGGCCGATCGGCGGCACACCTGGCTCACCAACTCCCGTGGGCGGCTCCTCGGACGGCACAATGTGCACCTCGACTCGCGGCATCTGCTCGATCCTGAGCGGTGTATAGGTATCGTAGTTCTCTTGGTCTACGACACCGCCCTTCAGGGTCAGCTCCTCCTGGAGGATCGCACCTAGCCCGAATCCGATACCGCCCTCCATCTGAGCGCGAATCTGGTCAGGATTTATCGCGGTGCCGCAATCTACCGCGCAGACGACGCGGTCGACCTTGAAACCATTTTCATCGTTGAGGGTGATCTCCACCACATCGGCGACATAGGTCGAGAGGCTTTCATGCAGGGCCACGCCGCGGAAACGGCCTTCCGGCAGAGGCTTGTCCCAGCCTGCCTTCTCAGCAGCCACTTTAAGCACGGCGGCATGCCGTGGATGGTGACCGAGCATTGACAAGCGGAAGTCGACCGGATCACGGTTCGCAGCGGCGGCGAGCTCATCGATCAGGGTTTCCACCGCGTAAGCGGTGTGGGTGGAGCCTACCGAACGCCACCACAGCACCGGGATGTTCACGTCCGTGGTGGTCAGCTCGACCTTCAGGTTCGGGATCGCATAGGGCAGGTTGGTGGCGCCCTCTACGGAGGTTGGATCGATGCCGTTCTTGATCATCGCCGCAGAGGTCGAACCCCCCAAGACCGATTGGCCCACGATGTGGTCATGGAGAGCGACGACATTGCCTTTCTTGTCGAGCCCCGCCTTGACTGCGTGCACATAGGCCGGCCGGTACCGCCCACCCCGCATGTCATTCTCGCGGGTCCACTGCACCTTCACTGGCTTGCCGCGTCCCAGTGCACGCGCTGTGGAAACAGCTTCGATAATGACATCTGCATCCAAGACCGCGCGGCGGCCGAAACTGCCGCCGGTCTTCATCACGTGCAGCCTCACCTTGTCCGGCGTGGTGCCGCCTACCTGAGCGGCAGCCGCCTGATAAAGGTCGGGCATCTGGTGTCCGCCCCAGACGTCGATGGTGCCGTCTTCGTTGATTCGGGCGGCCGCGTTGAGTGGCTCGATCGAAGCATGGACAAGATAGGGGAATTCGTAGTGCCCCTCGATGATTTTCTCAGCACTGGCGAACGCTGCGGGAGTGTTACCGTCGTCGCGCGCGGTGGCCGCGCCCAGATCGTCTGCTGCCTTGTTGTATTCGGCCATGATCTCGGCCGTGCCGCGCCCTTCGGCCTTCTCCTCGTTCCAGGTCACCTCCACGAGGTCGCGGCCCTTGAGCGCCGTCCAGGTGTCCCTGCCAACCACGGCAATGCCTCGCGGCGTCTGGACGACATCGACAATGCCGTCGAGTGCCTTGGCCTTGGTTGCGTCGAAGCTCTCGATCTCGGCGCCGAACTTCGGCGGATGGATCATAACGGCCGTCTGGAGTCCCTCCATCATGAGGTCGATCGTGTAGGTCTGCGCGCCGTTGGTCTTGCCGGCGGAATCGTAGCGCTTGAGGCTGTCCGATCCGATCTGGGCCCACTTGTCGCGCGGCTTTAGCGGCACGTCGTCGGGAACCGGCATTCCCGCTGCGGCTTCAGCCAGGTCACCGTAGCGCGCCTGCATCCCTGAGGCGTGCGACACGACCCCGGAAGCGACTTTGATCTCGCCGGCTGGCACATCCCACCGCTGCGCCGCGGCCGCCACCAGCAAGGCCCGTGCGGCAGCACCCGCCTTGCGGTAGCGTTCCCACGACGAACTCATCGACGTGGAGCCACCAGTTGCCTGCGCGGCCCCGCCCCAGGCGAGATTGCCGTAGAGCGCGGTATTGCCATATCCGCCGACCACGTCCACTTGCGCCCAGTCGCCGTCGAGCTCTTCCATAACCAGGGTGGCGATGCCGAAATAGGAGCCTTGTCCCATCTCGAACTGCGAGGAGTAGATGATGATTCGGTTCTCCTTTGTGATCTCGACATAGGTCTGGAAGGGGTTCGCCTGAACCTTTGCAGTAGTCGTTTGTGCGATGTCGGACGCCGCCAGCACTAGCCGGTAGCCCACGGCGAGACCAGCGGTGGTGACGCCCGCGCCGACGAGGAACTGGCGGCGCGTGGGCCGCACGGAGTTATGCTTCGAGAGAAACTGCGACATACCTCAAGTCTCCAGCCGGTTGGCGGTCTCGTGGATGGCCGCGCGGATGCGGTGATAGGTGGCGCAGCGGCAGAGATTGCCGCTCATCGCCGAATCAATATCATCGTCCGACGGCTTAGGCGTCTCTGTAAGGAGGGCCACGGCCGACATGATCTGGCCAGACTGGCAATAGCCGCATTGAGGTACGTCGAACTCGGCCCACACGGCCTGGACCGTTTCGCCTATCTTGCCCGACACACCCTCAATGGTGATGATCGAGGCTCCTTCGATGTCGCCGACTGCGGTCTGGCACGAGCGCGTCGGCATGCCGTTAACGTGAACCGTGCAAGCGCCGCACTGGGCAAGCCCGCAACCGAATTTCGTTCCCGTGAGTCCGATGACGTCACGGACCGCCCAGAGCAGCGGCATCTCTGGATCGACGTCGAGTGTTCGCGCCTCGCCATTGAGGGTAAAAGCGACCATTGCTTGCTCTCCTTGTCCTGAGCTGGCTATCTCGTTGAGCCTCCGCCCGCCTGGCAACCGAGCTCTTGTTGCTGAGGCCTAGCGACCACACCCTAGGAACGCGCAGCTCAAGCAACAAGCCGCTAGGTTGGCGAGTTACGAGATCGTGAAGTGGGTCGTGTCGAAAGGCTGGAGGCAACTGAATGTCATTTTTTGGGGCGGACAGGCCGCTTTAGGCTGGGTTACACGAGACTGGACATTCGGGTGTCGCGAACATCGACCGCTGGTCGGCCGCGTCCGGCAGGGCCCTGATTGGCTACACGAAATGAAATGGGACGACTATCGATGGGGGCCTACCTCGACAACCTCCACGACTGGACCCTCAGCTTTCCGACTATCGTCCCGGGCGGTGGCCGAGCTCGGCGCCTCGGACGCGATAATAGACGGTGAGGCGTTCGTCGTTGACCAGAAGGCTTGTCGCGCATTCCCAGTCTTCAGCGGGCTCTTGGCCGCGGCAGGAGACGTCAGGACCATGCTTGCCGGCTTCGACCTGCTCAAGATCGACGGCGAGGGTCTTCGCGATCGGCCACTCGTCGATCGGCGCAAAGCGCTAGTTAACCTGCTGAGACGCCGCCCAAACGGCATCGTTCTGAGCGACGAGATCAGCGGCGGCAGCGACATTCTCGCGCAAGTCTGCCAGTTCGGCCTCGAGGGCATCGTCTCCAAGCTGCGTGTCAGTCCATATCGATCCGGCCGGCGCCAAGAATGGGTGAGACAAAATGCGTGCTGAGTGATGAGTTCATCGTCATCGGCTGCGAACCCGGCAACAGTTACGGCGGTCGGGAAGCGTGCTCTGGCGAATGTCGAGGACGGAAATCTGGTGTTCGCCGGCGGCATTGGCACCGGCTTCAATGCGCGCACCGGGCCGGAAGTAAAGCGCCGGCTCGATGCCATTCAAATGGGTAAACACCGATTCCTAGTTTGAAGGCGAACGGTGCGGCATGGGCGGAGTGCCCTGCGCAGTCTGTACCTCCGCAGTCGATTGTCGAGTTAGAAGGGGTGTGATTGGCGTCGAGACCGCTCCAGCCATGGCTATCAGCACGCCGAGTGCGTTGTTTTCGATCAGTTCTCGAAATGAGCGGGTAAATACATGCACTTCCTTTCACTTGCCGAACGGGGTTTGCTGTTCACCGGCTGGCATCCGATGGCAAACCTTTCAACGCGGCGGCGATCTGGCGCTTCGCTGCTGGGGGCAGAGGCAGGATGGGACGCGGGGGTTCGGCACTGCAAATGTTGAGCAATTCAGCGAGTGCATAGACGACGCGAAGGCTCGAGAACTCCTTGAAGACGCTCCAGATCGGGACCAGCGCGGCATTGATCCGTCGCGCTTCGGCCGCATCGCCCTGTTGCGCCGCTGTGACGATCGTCATGCAGACCTCGGGCAGGATGCCCGCGAGGACGCTGTACCATGTGTCGGCGCCGGCGATCATGGCCTCGGCGGCGTTCCAGTCGCCGCTGTAGCCAATCGAGAACCCTTCCGGCAGTGTGCGCCTCTGGGCGGTCAGATGGTTCTTGATCGCATCGCTTTTGTCTGTCGGATTCTTGATGGCGACAATCCCAGCCACCTTTGCCAGGCGGCTGACAAGGGGTGGACTGAAATGGAAATGCGTCGTTCCTGGATTGTCGTAGACGACGATCGGCAGGCCACTTTCGCGCGCCACAGTGGAGAAATGTTCGAACACCTCGTCATCAGTAAGCGGGGTGTAGGAGGCGGCGGCAAGCAAACCCGCAGCTGCTCCAAGGGCCTTGGCGTCTTGCGCGAGCCCCACGGCTTCATCGGTGCGCAGCGCGCCCACACCCACCACGACCGGCATTTGCCCCGCCGTTTGGTCCAAGGTCTCGGAGAGCGCCCGCCGCCGTTGCTCGCGCGACAGATAGATGTATGTGCCGGTGCTGCCGAGAAGACCGATGGAATCGACCTGAGCAATGCCAAGCCGAGCAATCAGCCTGCGCAGGGCAACGCTATCGACGCGGCCGTCACGATTGGTCGGGGTGATGGGGAACGCGGAAAGACCGCTCAGGAATGCCATGGCAAGGCTCCAGATCTATGTGTGAGCGCAGAGGTGGCCGCACGCCAGGTCATTACAAGACGTCCAAAGCCCGCCGCAGATCGGCGATCAGGTCATCAGCGTCTTCAAGCCCCACCGAGAGACGCATGAGATCCTCGCCGACTCCATCGGCCAAATGGGCATCCTTGCGGATCGGCTGCCGAGCACGGGTGAGGCTTGCTGGATGATAGATGAGGCTGTCGGCATCGCCGAGGCTGACGGCGCGAATGATCAGGTTGAGCCGGTCCATCATCCGGCGCGCTCCTTCGTATCCAGCGTGGAGGCCAAAGGCCAACATGCCCGATCCGTTGGACATCTGTTTTCGCGCCGTCACCTGATCAGGGTGCGAGTCGAGGAACGGATAACTCACAAATGCCACCGCCGGGTGCGCTTCCAGCGCCCGAGCCACCGCAAGGGCCGTGGCGCTGTGCCGTTCCATACGCAGCGTCAGCGTCTTGAGACCGCGCAGGATTAGGAAAGCTGACATGGGCGAGAGCGCTGCGCCGGTGATGTAGCGCAGGCCCGTTTCATGCAGCGTACGGAGCGTTTGGGCGTCGCCGAGAAGCGCCCCGCCAAGGGCATCGCCATGACCATTGATGTACTTGGTCAGCGAATGGAGCACGATGTCCGCCCCGTGCTCAAGCGGTCGCTGGAGCGCGGGCGAGGCGAAGGTGCTGTCGACTGCAACCCTTACACCGCGCGCGTGAGCGCGCTCGGCAATTGCCGCTATGTCGAGGATGCGGCTCAGCGGATTCACCGGCGTCTCGAAGAAAACCAGCCGCGTCCGCTCGGTGATCGCAGCATCGAGATTGTGGGGATTTGACAGATCGACCGCGACGACCTTGATGCCGAAGCGGGGGACCGCCTGTTCGACCATGGCAAGCGTGTTCGCATAAAGCGTCTTGTGGACGATGAGTTCATCGCCCTGGGACAGGAGCGACAGGATCAGAGTGCCGAAGGCCGCCATCCCCGAGGCAACAACCAGCCCCGCCTCGGCTCCTTCCAGATTCGCGAGCCGCTGCTCGAGGATCTCGGTCGTGGGATTGTATTCGCGCGCATAGAGCCGTCCACCAAGGGCGGCGGCGGCATCGTTTGCTGCCACGCTTTCGAACCCATAGGTTGACGTCAGGAACACTGGCGGCTGGACGGCATTGGAAAAGCCGGCCGGATCGTAGCCATGATGGATCGCCCGGGTGGCAAATCCGGGGCTGGTGCGGTTGAGCGACCCCGTGGGAGCATCGGTTTCGGATTGATGGGAGCTGGTCATTCGGCCTCTGCGATCTCTCTTGGGGTTCCGAAAGATTGACGGCAACCTGGCCAATGTGAAATATCCAGTTGGCGATGAAAGAGATGGTCCAGTCTTCAAGTGCCGGGTCTGCAGCGCGCTCGCACGCGATGGGTGCACGCCAGATATACGAAGCCCTTCGCGAGCAAATCCTCGGCGGCGTCTACGAAACCGGCAGTCAGTTGCCATCCTCCCGGGCCCTGGCAAATGACCTCGGCGTTTCGCGAACCACGGTGACGGTCGCCTATGAGCAACTGGCTGCGGAGGGTTTCATCGAAGTCCGTCAAGGCGCACGACCTCGCGTTGCGTCTTCGTTGATGGGTCATGGGACGGGGCGCACTCACGCGCAACGGGTCGGCCCGATCCACCTGTCCGCATATGGCGAGCGGCTGCGCGCGACGTCACCCTGGCCAGATTATCTGCCGACTGGGCTGAAGGTCGAGTTCCGCTATGGCGACCTCGCGCCGTCGGATTTCCCTTCATTGGTCTGGAAACGCGCGATGAACGAGGCGATGGGGCAGCGCCCGCTGCGTCTTGCCTATGACGATCCTCGCGGCTCGCGCCGGCTCCGCCAGGCGCTTCAGGGCTATCTCTGGCGCGCCCGGACCCTGAGCTGCGACCTCGACCAGATCATCATCGTCAGCGGTTCGCAGCAGGGCCTTGATCTGTGCGCGCGCCTGCTTCTCGATCCCGCCGACCGCTTCGTCATCGAGGATCCGTGCTACAGGATGGCGCGTCAGGTCTTTGCCAGTACGGGTGCCTCACCCATCCCGGTCATCGTCGACGAAGACGGGATGAGGACCGAGTTGCTGGCGGGGATCGGAGCACGACTGGCTTATGTGACGCCATCGCATCAGTTTCCGCTGGGCGGCGTCATGCCGATCGCGCGCCGCCATCAGCTTCTGGAATGGGCGCGGCACAACAACGCCTATGTGATCGAGGACGACTACGACAGCGAATATCGCTACGACATCAATCCGGTCCCTCCGCTGCACAGTCTCGAGGACCACGGGGCTGTCATCTATCTCGGCACGATATCCAAGACGCTCTCGCCGATGCTGCGCATCGGCTACCTCGTCGTCCCACCCGAATTGCAGGAGGTCTTCGCAACCGCCAAACAATTCGCAGACCGGCATTCGCCGGTCGCTGAACAGGAAGCGCTGGCATCGTTGATCGAGAGCGGCGGCTACGAAAGCCATGTGCGCCGTGTGCGCAGGCTGAACGGCGAGCGTCGGGAAACGTTGTTGGGCGCCTTGCAGCACAGCTTCGGGGATCGCATCACTGTCCAGGGAGCTGATGCGGGACTGCACGTCGCGGTTTGGTTCAATGACCTGCCACGATCGCGGGAAACGGCCTTGGTCGAATCCGCCCGCGACGCTGGCCTGGGGCTACACTTGATCTCGCCGCTGTACGAACGGCCATCGGACGAAGGCCGCACCGATCGCGTCGGACTTGTCATGGGCTATGCCGCCTTGAGCATTCGGCAGATCGGGAAGGGCGTTGAGGTCCTGCGAGAGGTTGTCAAGCAGGTGCAAGACGCGATGCCGGCGCGGAACAACTGAGACGGGGCGACGCCGAAAGCTGGCGCTGAAAACGGTCCGAGGGCCCCCCGTATTTCTTTCCAAACAGCCAACTGGACCGGAAAAATGCCATGCAACTGGCGCTGTTGATCAGGCCAGTTTTGCAGCAGGTTTCCACGAGACGAATTTCCGAGAGCGATGATGACCTGGCGAGGAAAGCTGCTTCACGTCCATATCGCGCCTGCCGCCTCCTATGAAATGGAGGAGCTGGCGCAGGCGCAGCTTATTGCCGGCCAAGGCATTGTCGGAGACCGCTACTACCTGGGGACGGGGACCTATTCCGCGCGTCCTGATGTTCGCGAAGTGACGCTGATCGAAGCTGAAGTCTTGGACGCCATCGCGCAGGGCGAACCCAGAATTCCGGGCTTCAAGGCCAAGCTCGCACCCGAAGATCACCGGCGCAATCTGACGACACGAGGCGTTCCGCTTAGCCATCTTGTCGGCAAACGCTTCCGGGTCGGGGAAACGATCCTCAGGGCCGCCCGGATGAATGTGCCGTGCAAGTATATCGAGGAGTTGCTCGGGCTTCCGGGTCTCTACGAGGGGCTTCTGAACCGCTCCGGCCTGAACTGCACAATCGAGGTCGGGGGCGTGATCCGGCCCGGTGATCTGATCTTGCCCATCGACGAGTGAAACGCCATGGCCTCGCCGCGCATCATCATGAAGCTGACCGTGACCGCCGCCCGCAAGGAGCCGGGCGACGTGCTGGTCATCGACCTGAAACACCCACGCAAACCTGTGCTGCCGGCGTTCGAAGCGGGTTCTCACGTCGACGTCCATCTGCCTGAAGGGAAGGTGCGTCAGTATTCACTTTGCGGCGACCCGACCGAGCTTGGCCGCTACACCATCGCGGTGAAGCGCGAGAATGACGGCCGTGGCGGCTCGGCGTGGATCCACGAAACCATTGCCGTCGGCTCCACACTGCCTGTCTCCGCGCCACGCAACCATTTTGCGCTCAAGCCAGGCGAGGGGCCGACTTTGCTGCTGGCAGGGGGAATCGGGATCACCCCGATTCTGGCCATGGCGCGCGCGCTCACCCGGCAGGCCAAGCCCTTCGAGTTGCACTATTTCACCCGCAGCCGGGCGCTCACGCCACTCTTGGCGGCGATCGGGAGCGATCTTCCTGGCGGCAATGTGCGGATCCATTTCGACGACGAGCCTCAGACCCGGCAGAACATCGCCGCGCTGCTGGCGAACCGTTCGGACGACGCGCAGACATACTACTGCGGACCGCCTGGCTTCATGGCGGTTGTGGGGCGCGCGGCTCAACACTGGCCCGAGGGTACTGTTCATTTCGAAACTTTCCAGCCTCCCGAGTTTGATGGCGCGCCACCGGAACCATTCGTCATAGAACTGGCTGAGGGCAGGGTGGTTGAGGTTTCGGCTGAGACCACGGCACTGGCCGCCTTGCGTGCGGCCGGTGTGCCGTTGATGGCCTCGTGTGAGAACGGGGTGTGCGGGACCTGCGAATGCGCAATGCTGGCGGGACAGCCGATCCATCGGGATGCCGTCCTGTCCAAGGAGGCACGCGGCCACCGCTTCATCCCCTGCGTGTCGCGCGCGACAGGTGTGTTGAAACTCGATCTTTGACCATTTGGGCGGGGGTCCTGTGAGACCGGCAGCTGATTTGCGGGAAACTGAATGACGAGGAAACTGGAATATCTGCACGAGATCGAGCGCTGCGTCTCCTGGCTCGCAGCCTGGACGATCCACCACGCCAACCACGTCCGCGAGGGCGATGAGATCAAGGTCGGGGGGCATCAGGCCTCGTCCGCGTCGCTGAGTACCATCATGACCGCGCTCTACGGTTCGGTCCTGCGCCCGCAGGATCGGGTGGCGGTCAAACCCCATGCGGCGCCGATCTTCCATGCACTTCAGTATCTGGCGGGCAACCAGACCCACGAAAAGCTCATGAACTTCCGCGGCTACAAGGGCGCGCAGAGCTACCCTTCGCGGACGAAGGATGTCGACGATGTCGACTTCTCGACCGGGTCGGTGGGTCTCGGCGTTGCTCAGACGCTGTTCTCGTCGCTGGTGCAGGACTACGTCTCGGGTCACGGCTGGATGAAGGAGCGTGCCGAGGGCCGAATGGTCAGCCTGATCGGCGACGCCGAGATGGATGAGGGCAACATCTACGAGGCCCTGATCGAAGGCTGGAAGCACGGGCTCAGGAACTGCTGGTGGGTGGTCGACTACAATCGCCAGTCGCTCGACGCCGTGATCCGGGAGGGCCTCTGGCAGCGTTTCGAGCAGATTTTTCGCAACTTCGGCTGGGACGTGATGGTCCTGCGCCACGGGGCTCTGCAAGAGGCTGCCTTTGCCGAGCCGGGGGGCGAGAAGCTGCTCGAGTGGATAGAGCGCTGTCCGAACCAGCTCTATTCGGCGCTGACCTTCCAAGGGGGTGCTGCCTGGCGCAAGCGGCTGCTCGACGAGATCGGAGACCAAGGGCCGGTCACCACTCTGATCGAACGCCGCTCCGACGACGAGTTGCAGGCGTTGATGACGAACCTTGGCGGGCATGACATGCCGAGCCTCCTCGAAGCCTTCGAGGCGGCGTCCAGGCATGACCGTCCCGTCTGCTTCATCTGTTACACCATCAAGGGCTACGGTCTGCCGCTTGCCGGACACAAGGACAACCACGCGGGGCAGATGACGCCCACGCAGATGGAAGACTACCGCCTGCAAATGGGCGTAAAGCGGGGTGAGGAGTGGGACAAATGGGCGGCCGCCACCTTACCGGAAGCGGAACTTGACGCCTTCTTCGCAAAGGCGCCGTTCTTCAGTGAGGGGCATAGGAGGCTGTCTGCGCCGTCGGTGCCGGTGCCTGAAACCCTTCCGTCACCGGGGCAGCCCGGCAAGCCGCTCTCGACCCAGATGGGGTTCGGCCAGATCCTGAACGACATCGCACGCGAGCGCAGTCTGCTTGCCGACCGCATTGTCACCACCTCGCCCGATGTGACGGTCTCGACCAATCTCGGTGGCTGGGTCAACCGGCGCGGCCTTTTCGCCCGGGAGACCATGGCGGACACCTTCAAGGCCGAACGCATTCCGTCGACCTTTACCTGGGAATTTGGGCCGAAGGGGCAGCACCTCGAGCTCGGGATCGCCGAGTCGAACCTGATGATCATGCTCGGGGCGCTCGGTCTCTCGCACTCGATCAATGGCGTGCGCCTGCTGCCGATCGGGACAGTCTATGATCCCTTCATCTACCGATCGGCCGACCAGCTAAACTACGCCTGCTATCAGGATGCGCGCTTCATGCTGGTCGCAACGCCCTCGGGCGTGACGCTAGCGCCCGAGGGCGGAGCACACCAGTCGATCGGCACCCCATTGATCGGCATGGCGCAGGATGGGCTTTGCGCCTTCGAACCGGCCTTCGTCGACGAACTGTCCGTGATCATGCGCTTTGCCTTCGATTACATGCAACGTAATGGCGAGGGGGATCCGGATGAGACGACGTGGCTGCGTGATCAGACCGGAGGATCGGTCTATCTTCGCCTGTCAACCCGGCCGCTCGAGCAGCCGCTGCGCGACATGAACCCGGCGCTCGCGCGGGACATCGTCAATGGCGCCTATTGGCTGCGTCCGCCTGGGCCCAACGCGAGTGTCGTCATTGCTTATCAAGGCGTCGTCGCGCCGGAGGCGATTGCCGCGACGGGTCTTCTGGCGGAGGACCGGCGCGATGTCGGGCTGCTCGCGATCACCTCCGCGGACCGGCTTAATGCGGGCTGGCAGGCGGCGGAACGTGCCCGGCAGCGTGGCGCGATTGGCGCCCTGAGTCATATCGAGCGGCTGCTCGCGCCGCTATCGCGTGACTGCGGCATCGTCACCGTGATCGACGGCCACCCGGCGACGCTCGCGTGGCTCGGTGGGGTTAACGGGCATCGCGTGAAGGCGCTCGGGGTCGAGCAGTTCGGCCAGACGGGGACTATTGCGGACCTATACCGTCACCACGGCCTGGACACCAACGCCATCGTACATGCGGCGCAGGCGGTCAGTGCGGGACCGGCTGTTCGCTACCGGAAGGCGCTGCCTTGACCATGAGCTACCGGATGCTCCGTGGCTGGTACGGATCGGCTGTTTCCACGGGCGTTCCGGTTCGCTTCAAAGCGGACAGGGGCCGGGACACTGTGGACGTTCTGATCGCGCTTGAGTAGCTTGTGCGACCCGGAGGGTCACCTGGAATACGCAGGGAGGCGGCTTTTATTTAGCCTTGCGTCCAATTACGAATTCGATTCAATCCAGTCCGGAGCAAAAGCTCCGCGTCCTCCCGATTTTCGGCTTCGACGTAGCACCGCATTTCCGGGGCATTGCCGGATGGTCGCAAATGCAAGACACGCTTATCCGCGAGAGTGATACGAAGTCCGTCAACATCGCTAACCTTGCTTACCACTCCAATCGACCCGACGAAGGCGGCGATGTTAGTTTCCGCTGTACGAAGGTATGTCATGAGGCGAGTGCTGCTTTCGACGGAAAAATTTTCCAAGCGATCCGCCGCCGCCGCCGGCAATTGAAAGGAACTGCCAATCTCCGACAGTGGCTGCCCACTTGTATTAACAAGGGAAAGTGCCGCCAGGATGGGGAGAAAACTGTCGCGTGTAGGTAGCGCTGGCAGTTTAGTTCCGTTCGGGTCAAAGTCCGTGCCGGTCAACAAACCACCGTTTGCTTCGAAACCAACCACGCGCTCGTGACCCGACGCAACCAAATCGAGCATGGCAGCAATAACAAATGGCGATCCAACCTTGGTACGCACGACTTTAAAAGAACCTGCGGTCTCGATACCAGAGTTTGATGTGACCGGCGTGACGACTGCCTTCGCTTGCAGGAAGTTCGCCGTAATCAGGCCTAACAAATCACCGCGAAGGGGGTCTCCATGGTCGTCAGCTACCAGTGGGCGGTCACCATCGCCATCTGCCGAGACGACCGCATCAAGCCGATGCTCTTTGGCCCAGAGCTTGAACTGTTGAGCAGTCTCGTCAGAGACCGCTTCAGTGTCGACAGGAATGAAACCTTCCGAACGTCCCAGGGTTACGACCGTCGCACAGTGATATGAGAGAATGTCAACCAAGAGATCGCGCGCGACTGTGCTGTGCTGATATACGCCCACCGTTAAGCCCTTTAGAGCATTAATCTCCATAAGCTTTCGATTGCGCGCCACGAACAAGGCCTTGCATTCGGCCTCCCGGTGCTGCCGACGTGCAACAGCACCTTCAAGGACGTATCCGCGCTTCTCCAACTGCAAGGCGATGCGCGTTATCTCCCGCTCATCACCTTTGTCGATCTCACCGTCGGGTCGATAGAATTTTATTCCATTACGGTCGGCCGGAATGTGCGAGCCTGTGATCATCAAACAACCACTCTTACGCGCCTGAGCATACAGTGCCAGGGCAGGGGTGGGGACTGCGCCGCAATCGACCACGATGAAGCCGAGCGCGGACAGCGCCGCCGCACAGACGGCGGCGATGGCCGGACTCGAGGCGCGAAAGTCGCGCCCTATGAGTATCTCGTCGCCAATTCTGGCCAGGCCGGATTCCAACAGGAATGTCGCGAATGCCGTTGCATATAGGGCAGAGGCGGCTCCTGCCAATTCTGTCGCTAGGCCCCGTAATCCACTTGTTCCGAAATTCATACCTAGTCCGACGTTGCTGACCGTGTTTTTACTCAAACCTTGGCCTGTTCGGAATTCCTACCGACAAATGCGGCGATAAAAACAGAAGTACATTTCGTTACCATTGACGGGTTCGGTTCTCGACGGCTACGCTTTTGTGAGGATTGATGCGGTCGGCGTCAGCGAGGGCAGCGCACCGTGACATTCACGGCGACGATTCGGGCGGATGGCGCTGAGGTCCGGCAGGGCCTCCTCGCCGCTGCCTCACATGAATGCTCGCCAATCGAGTTGTCTCCGTCCCAATTCATGCTCTGGGTCGCAAAAGCGCCACAGGCCTGAGATGCAGCAAATCCTCATTGTCTATCGCCGTTCGGTGTAGCTGCCGTTCAGAAATGCATGATAGGCACTCTCGATGCCTTCCATGAGACTGATCTTTGCCGCCCATCCCAAAGTGCGCAGCTTGTCGACGCTCATCAGCTTTCGCGGTGTGCCGTCGGGTTTAGAGTTATCATGCACGATCTCCCCAGTAAATCCGACTACACCGCAGATCATTCTGGTCAGCTCTAGGATCGTGATGTCCTGTCCGTAGCCGAGATTGACATGGTCATGGCCAGAGTAGTTCTTCAGAAGGAAGACTAATGCGTCGGCGCAGTCGTCCACGTGCATGAATTCCCGGCGTGGTGTGCCCGTGCCCCAGATGGTGATTTGCTTATCACTTATGAGCTTAGCTTCATGCGCTTTCCGGATCAGCGCTGGAATGACGTGGCCTGACTGCAAGTCATAATTGTCACCTGGCCCGTAGAGATTCGTCGGCATAGCCGAGATGTAGTCGCGGCCATATTGCTGACGATAGGCTTGAGCCAGTTTGATGCCGGTGATCTTGGCGACGGCGTACCATTCGTTGGTTCGCTCTAGTGGCCCGGTCAAGAGCGCGTTCTCAGGAATCGGCTGGGGTGCCATCTTCGGATAGATGCAAGACGAGCCGAGGAAGAGGACGCGGTCGACATTGTTATCGTGGGCTGCCGCGAAGATATTGGACTCGATCACCAGATTGTCGTAAAGAAAGTCGACCGGATAGGTAGAGTTCGCGAGAATACCGCCTACCTTTGCCGCCGCCATGACAATAGCGTCCGGTTTCGTCACTGCCACGAAGTTCTCGACCTCAGTCTGTCGCTTGAGATCTAGCTCTTCCCGAGGGGCGGCCACAACTTTGCAGTCTTCAGACGCGAGGCGGCGTACAACAGCGCTGCCTACCATACCTTTGTGGCCCGCGACCCACACGGTTTTTCCCTTCAGATCATACATTACGCTTCCTTCATTATTACCGATGTCTGCATGACCTTTAGGTCTTCCCGGACCATTTCCGCGGCAAGCTCGCGCACGGATGTCTCATGCACCCAACCGAGCTTCTCCTTCGCCTTGGTAGCGTCACCCAGGAGAAGATCGACTTCCGTGGGGCGGAAGTAGCGTGGGTCTACTTGGACTAGGCATCTGCCGCTCGCTACATCATAGCCCTTTTCGCCGACACCCTTGCCACGCCATTCGATCTCGACGCCGATATCTTCGAAAGCCCACTCGACGAATTGGCGGACAGGAGTCGTTTTGCCCGTAGCCAGCACGTAATCATCCGGTTGATCCTGCTGTATCATCATCCACATACCTCGCACGTACTCACGCGCATGGCCCCAATCGCGTTGAGCATCGAGATTGCCGAGATAAAGCTTGTCCTGCTTGCCCAGGTAGATAGCAGCGGCAGCGCGGCTGATCTTGCGCGTCACAAAAGTTTCGCCACGAAGGGGGCTTTCGTGATTAAAAAGAATGCCGTTGGAAGCGTGCATACCATAGCCCTCGCGATAATTGACGACCATCCAGTAGGCGTAGAGCTTGGCCGCGGCGTAAGGGCTGCGCGGATAAAAGGGCGTCGTTTCGTTCTGCGGTACGGACTGCACGAGGCCGTATAGCTCTGAAGTCGAGGCTTGATAGAAGCGGGTCTTGTCCGTCAGACCGAGGAGGCGAATCGCCTCAAGAAGTCGCAATGTACCGATACCGTCCGCGTTTGCTGTGTACTCAGGTGTTTCGAACGACACCTGGACATGGCTCTGAGCAGCCAAGTTGTAAATTTCATCTGGCTGAGATTCCTGAACCACGCGGATGAGGTTAGTCGAATCAGTGAGATCACCGTAATGCAAGACTAGGCGCGGATCGGATTCGTGCGGGTCTTGGTAGAGGTCTTCGATACGACCCGTGTTGAAGGAAGAGGAACGTCGCTTAATCCCATGAACGACGTAGCCTTTTTTGAGAAGAAGACGGGCAAGATAGGCACCATCCTGTCCAGTTATGCCCGTAATAAGAGCAACTTTCCTGCTATCACCCATTCTATTCCTGCTCTATTAAAGTTTAAAGTTTCGGCTTCGGCTCGCCACGCCGACACAATGTGCGGCCCGCCCCTTGCTCTATGGAGCACTTCGACAGATGCGGCGCGCGGCTCGTCATTGACAGTCCGCCAGCCGAGAACACCTGCTCTTGCTTGGAGTCACAGCAAAATAGAGTTGCGCCGCTAACCTGACGGATTCGTACATGCGGTCAGAGTGCCGCTCAGCTCACGCCGTGAGCGACTGTACTCCAAGCACCTTGCAGCTGATTTGCTCATCTATCAGCGAGTGAGGACGCCTTTCTTTCTTGCTTCAGCGTCTTCTAATGGGAATTGTTTGGATCAGTGAAATCGATTGTTTGGATAAAGTGCATCCACAGAATGGATGGTCTGACCGAGCAGCGAGAGCGCATCGCCGGCCCGGAGTCGGAGGCGCGAGCTTCCGTTCGGGGCGAGGACAACGTTCGTGGCCGCGAGCCCTCACCACAGCATCCGGCACAGGTCGTGCAGAACTTTGGGAGCAGACTGCAGATTCTGTCGATCAGCTGGTTCCAGGCGCGTCGAGCTGTCGACCTCATCTCGCCCGGTACCGGTTGCTGTATGCAGCCTTGCACCCTTGGCGTATGGCGTCGACGGAACGATTTGCTCCGGCAGGCAGTGTCGCAGCGTTTCCCGGCTGTTTCGGCTCTATTGGCCGGGCCCGCGTCAGCCGAGCCCCTTCATCATGGCATCCAACACATGGATGGCCGGCATCCACTCAATAGATTTTACATATGCCGCGGAGGCCCAGTAGAGAAGGCTGAACCGGAAGCGAGGGCATCGGCTTCAAGCTGTGCGAGCGTCACGGGATTAGTGGGCAGTGCTGAGTGAGCTCTTCTGCCCTATGGCCCGGCCTCTGCCAAGCGCCCGGCGTCAGGGTCTACGTGTCGACTAAGGATACCAAACCGGGCAACCTCCTCTCTGAACGAGATTTCCGAAAATGCATGTTAGTGGATTGCAAAAGCGCCGGTTCGTCGTCTCTCGGAGGCGTACGGGGTTCGGTGATTGTCTGTGGTCATTGGCGGCCGCTTGGCGCTACGCGCAGCGGTCGGGACGAACTCTAGTCATCGACTGGCGGGGGGCCTGCTACCTCGACCAACCCTTCACAAATGCGTTTCCGGTGTTCTTCCAGCCGATCAATGACATCGCTGGCGTGCCGGCTATTTCCGACGACCGGATCAACGACGTTTCCTTCCCTGGTCCATTCTTCCCGGAGTGGTGGAACAGGCCGGCGATCGAGTGCCTTTACCGGCCAGATGAGCAGATTTTCCAAGAGCGCGATGAGTTGGGCGAGCTCTTTCAGGCCGAACACGATGTCGAAGCCAACACAGTAGTGTGTGACGCTTGTCTGATGTGGCGGTGCGATGAGGATGCAGAGCGGCAGGTGTTCCAGAGTGTCCAGCCTCGGCCAGAAATTCAAGCCCGCATAGATGCCATTTATCAGGAATGTTTTGAGGGGCACAGCATCATCGGGATTCATGTTCGGCACGGTAACGGTGAAGACATCATGGAGCATGCGCCCTACTGGGCCGATCCGGAGCTCGCCGTTCGGCAAGTGTGCGCTGCAATTGACAAGGCTAAGGCGTTACCGCACCCCAGGCCTGTGCGGCTGTTCTTATGCACGGACAGCGCGCGGATACTGGATCTTCTGTCGGCCAGGTTTCCCGATCTGCTCACTGTCCCGAAGCACTTCGGATCCAATCAAGGTGGCCCCTTACACACTGCAGCACTCGGGATTGACGGCGGAATTTCCGCCCTCGTTGAGATGTATCTTCTCGGGCGCTGCGATACCGTAATTCGGTTTCCCCCGACGAGCGCCTTTACACGATATGCACGCCTTTTCGCACCACGGGTAATTGAATTCGATCTGAACGAGCCAAGTCGTTTGACTTTGATAGAAGGCAGCCAAGTCTCTGATCTCAGTTAAGACCCGCCACCTGCGCAATTCGGCAGACGCAACCAACAGGCAGAGTTGAATGCGCATTTCTCACCGACGCCAGTGGAGGCGTCGTACATTACCGATGCCGTCGTCATCTGACGCCGCCTGCAACGTGCCAGAACTTCGCTGTTACGCGGGGGCCGCAGACAAGCCAGAGCGACGGCGATCGTGACGCTGACGCTCGAAAGAACGCGGGCGATCACTCCAGAAACGAAATTGAGGTTGGTTATGAAAGTCATTCCCGTGATCATCAGCGGCGGAGCCGGATCGCGGCTATGGCCCGCCTCAAGGCAATCGCACCCCAAACCTTTCCTCAAAGTGGCGGATGGATATTCTCTCATTCAGCAGACTGTGCTGCGCGCCGCTTCGATAGAAGGTGTCGTGGAACTCGTCGCTGTGACATCCGGGGACCACCTCTTCCTGACCCAGGACGAATTTGACGAACTGGATTCCGTGGTCCTTCCACGCACCTTTCTGCTCGAGCCCGAACCTCGCGATACGGCCGCCGCCGTGGCTGCAGCCGCGATCCATGCGAGGGCAACGCAAGGCCCTGACGCGATCCTGTGCGTCTTCCCGGCCGATCACCTGATTGGCAATCTGCCTGCGTTTCTAGACGTCATGGGCCTGGCCATGAAACATGCGAAGCTCGGGCGGATCGCCACATTGGGCATCACCCCAACCAGACCGGACACAGCATTCGGCTACATCGAAGCAGATGGTGAGAACGTCGTCCGTTTCGTTGAAAAACCGGATCTGGAGACAGCCAAAGCCTATGTCGCGTCTCAACGCTTCTTCTGGAACGCCGGCATCTTCTGCTTCAGTGCGCAAACCATGCTCGACGAGATGGTTTTGCATTGTCCCGAGGTGCTCCAGGCCGTCGCCGACAGCTATGAGAACGGCCGCGCCAGTCAATGCCAAGGCTTTGCCAAAATCGAACTCGCGCCTGAGCATTTCGGTTCCGCGCCGCGAATCTCGCTCGACCACGCTGTCATGGAGAAGACTAACAGACTTGCCGTGATTCCCTGCGACATGGATTGGAACGACATCGGATCTTGGAACGCAATGGCCGATTTGATCGCCCCCGACGAAAGCGGGAACAGGATACGCGGCGATGTGCACATGGTCGACACGACCGGCACCTATGTGAGCTCCGACAAGCGCGTCATCGGCACGGTGGGCGTAAGCGATCTGGTGATCGTGGATTCCCCGGACGCTTTGCTTGTCACATCCCGCGACCGCGTTCAGGACGTTAAAAAGCTCTTCGAGGGCCTCAAGGCTTCGGGACATGAAGCTCATCTGGTCCATAGCACGGTACACCGGCCCTGGGGTACCTATACGGTTCTGGAGGAAGGCGAGCGCTTCAAGATCAAACGCATCGAGGTGAAGCCCGGTCGCCAGTTGAGCCTGCAGATGCACTATCATCGTTCGGAGCACTGGGTCGTGGTCAGCGGCTCCGCCAAAATCGTCAATGGCGAGCAGGAGTTGTTCCTGGGGACAAACGAATCTACTTACATCCCCTGCGGCCATAAGCATCGGCTCGAGAACCCAGGCAGAATTGACCTGGTTATCATTGAAGTGCAGAGCGGCGATTATCTCGCCGAGGATGATATCGTTCGCTTCGACGACCAATATGGTCGAACGTAGATAACAGTACAAAAAAACGTTAAACGGCGAGCCGTCGCTCAAGGATATCTGTCGTGGATTCTGGGCCTAACATTGACAAAGCAGCGGGCCGAGCGTGTCATAGTATCCGCCCCGCACTCTCATCAGGCACTCGATCGTGGTCGAAAACATCGGTGAGCGCTTGACAGCGCGCCGTCCGCGGTAACGAAGACTTCAGATCTTTTTAGGCGGACCCGTTGCTCAGCTGTTCAACGGCACAGCCGTATTTCAGCCTGTAGGCGGCAACGAAATCCTCATCGCTGCAGATGCAGCGGCCGCTGGAATCTTTGGCTTTCGGATCATGGAGGTGAGAACCAAGGGCGCGCAGTAGATTCACGCGAGTGCTGGTCGTCGGACTCATCGGAAAACCCGCACTATGCTTGACCAGGTCTGCGGCAAGCATGATCCCGGCAAGCGCTGATTGAAAGGCCATCGGAACCACAGTTCGAACGAGACGACTTCCATCGCTAAGCTGGAACACCAGGCCGCCGCAGATAACCTGCTGATAAAAGGAACGGAGGGGCTGGCCAACAAACGCGGCGAGCGGCTCAAACGGCACAGCCATCGCCGTAGCCACCCGAGCTACGAACTCATTGGGGACTCCGGTATTGGTCTGCAGGAGCGCTTTTACCTCCTCGTGTGCTTCCGGCATTCCGAGTTCCTCCGCGACCAGTTGGTGTTCGTCCTTGGATTTCCCGGTCGGCATGTACATGCAGCAAAGGCAAGCCTGGCCGTCATCGAAACCATGCCGCGAGATGCCTAGATCTTGCTCCTGAGTCCAGGCGTTCGCGATCCATCGGGGCAGAGCACCTTGGACAGCTAGACGGTCGGCGGCGGTGTCAAGCGCCACACCCACTCGTTCGAATACCCAGTCGCCCCGGCGCGCAACATATTCTGCCCACTTCATAGGGTGCGCCTCGACCTCAAGGGCGGTGGACCGAAGGGCGTGGGTTGCTAGGGCCGCCTTAGAGAGGCCGACCTCCGCCTGACCTGCCAACACGTAGCGCTGCAGGTTTGAGAGTTCGATAGCTTCGTGATCAACTACATGCAGGCGCCCCGACAGACCGGATTGCCTCGCCAGCGCCCAGAGCGAGCCATGGCCTATCGCGCCGAGCCCAATGAGGTGCGTTTCGCCAATCTTGTTGTAGGTGCACAAAGAGAGGTCGATGTTCTCGTCCAGCTCGAGCGCCGGTCAGCTGGGAAGCAAAGATGGTTCGAAAGACGTTGGCCGCGGCGAAGCAGCTTGCGGCGCCAGCTCCAAAGGGCAGCAAGCTCGAGCCAGAGCCCACCGGGTCCGTACGCGACAGCTTTGCCGCCCAACCCTGCGATCCCATGAAAAACGTTGGGCACCGAAGTGATGGGTGCACCGCGCCTGCAGCTACACAGACCGTCGCATACTTGCCGGAACGCCGGATGCTGAATTTTGGATTGATCGACTTTGCCAAGCGCTCGAGCGCTTGGGCTTGAGAGCTCGCGACCATATCCAGGGGGACTATGGCCAGAACCGGATACAGTCTGGCAAGCAACCTGACCGTAAGGTCACGCGTCGCCTGGCCCTCGGCACACAGGCTTGTCGAGGAGCTCGTCGGCGATGTCGAAATGCACGTCGCAGAGAAGCTGCTGCCGGCGCTACGCGCCGCAATCGGCGGACATCTCGGCGAGCCGACGAAGGGCGAATGGTCCGTTAAGATCGACGCAGGCGATCTACAGACGATCAACTTTCATTATCCGACCGCGCTAGCCGCGGAAGAGTACGAAGGCATGGCCTACATTCACTCGGCGAATTAAGCTCGAGTTCGGCGCCCGTGGCGACCCATCTACCGAACAGAAGACGACCCGTTCCTATGCGGCGGAAGATTTTCCAGATTTCTTCGAGGATCCGGATTCCACAGTGACCGTGTTGTCGGTTCGGCGGACTTTATGGGAAAGATAACCGCCCTCCATGCCGAGGCGCACAGGCCCGAGGAAACGCCGACGCCGCAATATCTCTCGCGGCATTACTACGATAGCGATGCTGCTCGACACCGAAGATGGGAAGGGTGCGGCAGCCGTTGCAGTGTCGGGCGAGCGGCCAAGGAACACAGCGAAGCGAAGCACAAGGCGGTCTTTTTCCGCTCTAGCTGGGCGAGCTACGATACGGCGCGGCCCGGGACAGGACATCCGTCGATTCCAGCTGCATCAGCATGAGAGCGGCGTCGGCCCTGCGACGATCAATGGCGCGGTCTCGGCACTGCGGTTCCTGTTCCTGGTGACGCTGAAGCGTCGGGATCTGGCACGTGTGCTGGTGATCATGCGCCATCCACGCAAGCTGCCGGATGTGCTGAGCGTGGAGGAAGCGGCGCGGCTGCTCGAAGCAGCACCAGGCATCAAGTACAAGGCTGCGCTCGGTGTCGCCTATGGCGCGGGTCTGCGCGTGTCCGAAGTCGCGCACCTCAAGGTCGATGATATCGACAGCACACGCATGCTGATCCGCGTCGAACAAGGCAAGGGACGCAAGGATCGCAACGCCATGCTCTCGCCGCAACTGCTGGAACTGCTGCGGCTGTGGTGGCGCGAAGGCAGGCGGCGCGGGGTGATGCTTCCGCATGGCTGGCTGTTCCCGGGGCGCAGTTGCACCGATCCGATCTCGTCGCGGCAACTCCATCGCGCGGTTCAGGAAGCCGCCGAAGTCGCCGGGATCCGCAAGCGCGTCAGCCCGCATACTCTGCTGCTTCGCCACCCACCTGCTCGAGCAGGATGTCGACATACGCGTCATCCAGGTGCTGCTCGACAGCGCTCTACACCAAGGTCTCGACCCGGATGATCCACGCGGTCGCAGGGCCGCTCGACCGGCTGATGGCTCTCATGGAAGGCAAAACGCCGTCCGGCTGAACCGGTGCGCGCCGACCTGGAGGTCGCCGATATCTTCAGTGCTGCCGGCCCCGGATACCGGGTCTCCCACGCCGGGCGTCTGAGCCTGCAGCAGCTCAACGTGATGTCAGCGATCGAACAGTGTCGCACCGCTGCATTGGGTGGTCACGTCGAAGTCTGTGCGGACTGCGGCAAATGGCGGATCGCCTATAACAGCTGCCGTAACCGGCACTGTCCCAGGTGCCAGGGCGCGACCGCGCGTACATGGCTCGCCGAGCGCGAAGCCGACCTGCTGCCAGTCGGATACTTCCACGTCGTGTTCACGCTGCCGGCCGAAGTCGCCGAGATCGCGTTCCACAACAAGGCGCTGTCTATGACCTGCTGTTCAAGGCGGCATCGGAGACCATGCTGACCATCGCGGCCGATCCCGGGCATCTCGGCGCGCGCATCGGCATCACCGCCGTGCTCCACACATGGGGATCGGCGATGACGCATCATCCGCACGTGCACATGATCGTGCCGGGCGGCGGCATCGCGCCGGACGGGAAGCGCTGGGTCTCGTCGCGCCCGGCCTTCCTCCTCCCGGTGCGAGTGCTTGGGGCGCTGTTCCGCCGACTGTTCCTGACCCGGCTGGTCGCGCTGCACGATGCCGGCCGTCTCACCTTTTTCGGGTCGATGGCGCACCTCACCGAGCGACGCGCCTTCCTGCGCCAGCTTGCTGCCGTCCGGAAGAAGCGCTGGGTGGTCTACGCCAAGGCGCCGTTCGCGGGGCCGAAGGCGGTGCTCGCCTACCTGTCGCGCTACACGCACCGGGTTGCCATCTCGAACCGCCGCCTGATCGCCTTCGACGAGGCTGGAGTCACCTTCCGCTACAAGGACTATCGCCGCGATGGTGTCGAGCGCCATCGCGCCAAACGCTTGCCGCCGACGAGTTCATCCGCCGCTTCCTGCTCCATGTCCTGCCGCGTGGGTTCCACCGCATCCGTCACTATGGGCTGCTCGCCAGCTCCGCCCGCAAGGCAAGCCTCGCACTCGCGCGCGAACTGCTGAACGTCGATCTGCCGTCCCAAGACGACACCTCGGAAGAACCGGCCTGACGTCCGCCGGCCTTGCCCTTGCTGCGGCGGACGCATGGTCGTCATCGAGAGGTTCGAACGGTGGTGCCAGCCTCGTGCACCGCCTGCCTCAAGGGCGCCGAACCGGGAGAACGCCCCATGACCCGGCATGGACCGTTTGTCCACACGGCCGCGCCACGCTGGCGCCGGTCAACGGGAGGCTATGTGCACGTTGCCGTGGCGCCGGTCGTAACGCATACCAATCCCGTCGGAATCAACGCTACAGGCTCTGCGACTTGGCCCGGAAGACGCTTCCACGACATGCCCCTCGCACTCTATGCGGAAGTTCGCGACAGGCGCTGGCACACCCCGAAATGCAAATCTCAACCACCCCTCGCCGGATTGGCAGCTCCTCCTATCGCCCCATTGGATGAACGTCAGCCAAATCCCTCACTTATTTGCCGGGACACTTTCGGAGCGTAAAGCTTAATGACAGACTGTTGTCTAAGCCGATGAGTCGGATCACGAGAAAACCTGAATAGCTGATTGATGTCTGACGTAAGTTTCCGCTGGCTCCATTTGTCAGATCTTCATTTCGGCATGAAAGGCCAAGCACCGCTCTGGGCCAACCTCAAGCATCATTTCTACGACGACCTTCCTCTGTTGCATCGTCAGTCGGGGCCGTGGGATCTCCTGATCTTCTCCGGTGACATAGTGCAGAAGGGCGACGCCGAAGAATTTAAGGGCGCAACGGCTGCGCTTGTGGAACTCTACGGAAAGTTGACGGACTTGGATTGCTCGCCCAAGTTCATGGCGGTTCCAGGGAACCATGACCTCGTTCGCCCAAGCGCCAGCGATATGTCCGCGATGTTGCTGCAGGACTGGTCGAAGAAGCACAATGTCCGCGATGATTTCTTGAACAACCCTACTGGTCCCTATCGAGAAACCATTAGGAGCGCCTTTGCTAACTACCAGGCCTGGTACGAAGCGCTTGGCGCGGTCGGGATATCCGTCGTTGATGCGGCCCATGGCTTCCTGCCTGGCGATCAGGTCGTCAGGTTCGCCAAGGACGAGAGGCAGCTCGGCCTGATCGGTCTAAACTCCACATGGCTTCAACTGAGCAAGGAGAACAAGGCCGGCGATCTGCACGTGGACCATCAGCAGCTTTCAGTGATACTGCCGGATGCGGAAGGCTGGTGCCGCGCAAACGACTTCAATCTTCTGGTCACCCATCAACCGGCAGAGTGGTTGACGCCAGGCAGCTTGGACACATGGAAGAAGGAGATCGCTCCGCCTGGCCGTTTCGATCTCCATTTGTTCGGTCACATGCACGAGCCTCTCTCAAGCAGCCTGTCGCAGATGGGCTCGTCCCCGGTGGCCATATTTCAGTCGCCGTCCCTTTTTGGCCTGGAGCATTTCGGCGACGGTAGGACCCAACGCATCCACGGCTATAGTGCCGGCGCGCTTGTCATAAACGAGAAGGGGCGGCAGCTCAGGATCTGGCCCCGGACGTACCAAGCCACGAGATCAGGCCAGGGTCGGGTCACTCCCAATTTCGAGTTCATCTTGCCCGATAATGAGAGCACGGTGACGCAACTACCTGACAAGCAAGTGATCAAGTCCGCAGCCGCTGGGGTGGTGAGTTCCGTCTCGCCTGTCGCGCAGGCAGCAAGAGAGGAAGCATTCGTCGCAACGGCGTGGACAGAAAAGACGAACCTCCTTTCAAGATTCGGGCATCACCTTCTGCCACCCGGGCCCCACGCCTTCGTCAGGAAGGAGGAGCAAGACATTGCTGCCAACGCGCTGACAAAGCGCGCATTGTGGATCATTGCCGATTGGGGGCTGGGTTCGGACGAGTTTGTGTCTTCCGTCCTGCAAATGCATGAGATGTCGGACTGGCCTGTGTTCCGGTTCGACTTAAGCGAAATGTCCGCCGGCAGCGATCTTGCCCAGGAAGTCGAGGTCAGGCTAGGCTTCAAGATCCAGCAGATATCGGACGAGCTTGCGACTGGCGAAGCGGCCGTCCTGCTCCTGGACGATTTAGTCCTGGGAGAACGAGTGCAGGGCACGATGCCTAGAGAGGCAGAGCTAGAGGCGCTTTCCCAAGCCATCCTCGACTATTGCCCCGGCATAGCAATCCTGTTGCGCACCAGTTCTGATCCGGCGAATAGCCAGTTCGGGAAGGTCAAGATCGGAGCCCTAGACGAGCCCGATCTCAAAGCCTACATCGCCAATAGTCCAGAAGGCGGCATCGAGCTGGCGGCTCAGGATGCAGTTGCCAAATTGCTGCTCATCACCGGCGGCGTTCCTGATCAGGTGGACCAAGCGCTAAAGGCACTACAAGTCGTAACTTTGTCCGAGCTGGTCGCGAGCCATCAGGAGACTGGCGAGAACGAACCTTCAAGCGGTTCCCAAGGTCTCCGGCGAGCGATCGAGGACTTGGGCGCCGCCACTCAGCCAATGCTGCAGCGCGCTCTGCAGATGTTGCAAGCGCTGGCAACATTTCCTCATGGAGCTCAATTCGAGCACATCAAGCGTTTCAACGGGGTCAACGGATTCTATCCCACCAATGCAACCGAGCTTCGCCATCGCGCGCTTATAGTCACTTCTACTCTTCCGGGACTGGAGCAGCAGAGTCAGGCTGAAATCCGCAGGATATTGACCGTTCCCCGCACGGTGCGCGACGTCGTGCGTGGGCAGATGTCCGAAGAGCTTCTCAATCAGCACAACAGGCGCGCGGCGGAATTATATTTTGGCTCAAATTGGCGAGCTGGGTCCACTAGTTGGCCCCCTGACCGAAAGTATTCCAGTCCGAAGTGTTCGCACCATGAGATCGCGAATGCTTCGGCTATTCTATTGCGCCTACTAAAAACGGCGTTGCGGGCCGGCGACATGGAGGAGATTATCGCGCTGATGCACCTGAGCGCAGCCTTTGCCGACGCTCTCAACTCAGGATCACACTACTACGGTGCTTCCGAATTCTCCTCGTCGTTCTTGCACACGGCACCGGCCGATGTCGCCGACGATATGGTCGCTCGCGTTCGGCTCAACTATGGCCAGGCGCTGCGGCTGACTGGAGAGCGGTCCAGAGCGATCCATATATTGGAAGAGCTGGACCCCTCACAGTTCGATAGATCAGATCGCGAATCCCTCTGGCTTTCGCTGGCATTGGCTCACGGCGGAGATCCGAAGGCTAAGGAATACGCCGAGAAGCTTCTCAAGGCCACTAAGGACAACTCTTACAAGCTGCAGGCGAGATCGATCATCATCCAGAGCGAGCCGGCAAGCCCGGAGCGCACGGCCAAACTCGTGAGGCTGCAGCTAGAGGCGCGCAAGAAAAAATCGCATATCGTCGCGAACAATCTGGCACTTCAGTTGGCAAGCGAGAGCGACGACAAGGGGGTTGCGGACAGGTATTTGAATGAGGTGCTGAGCCCAAAGAAGGATTCGGACGACATATACAACCTGGCGAGGGCCGCGGTCAGTTTGGCCGAGCAAGTCCTCGAGGGCGGCGAAGCGCTTTCGAATGCAGACCATTCCCGGCTCATCGCGGCCTACCAGTACCTGTTCATCCAACGGATACCCTCGCTTTTCGACAGGTGCCACCGGGCACTCTGGAAGAGCTTTGCCAGACGCCGCGAGATGAATAACCTCTTCGCGTTGTTCCGTAACAGCTCATTCATCTGGAGGATTAGGGGCGTGGGAGAAAAGGAGGAGCAGTACATCTCTTCGCTGGCGTCGATAGCCAAGGAAGATAATAGTGCAATTCCGGAGAATCGTGACGGAAGCTATTTCAAGGCGCGCTTACATTCCACTGCCAGCGCTCCACTTGCGATCGAAGGCTGACTGGCGGTCGCGGCCGGCGACAGGCTATGCCAAGGCTGCAGCGGCGATCTGGACGAACCGTCCACTGTCTCCGGTGGGCCGCAAACCTCCTTAACCTGGCCGTTCACCGCAAAAACGGATGTTCTGAAGACGGACATTCTCCACCCTCAGATTGCCGAGCGTCGGATTGTCCAATTGTTACCTTGGAAACTTCCGGAGGCTTCCAGGATTACAGCATTCACCGTCCCGACGTAGGACATCTGCTCATCGAGGGCCTCCCCGAATGCGCTACATGAACGCATCATTATCGCAGCGTGGAAAGGCTGCTCCCTACCATAACGTCTTCATCCTGTGCACGACTAAAGCTGGTTAATGAAAGCTTCCCAGCCGAGCTTCCCCAGTGCCTTGTCGATGGCGGCCGTCAGCTCCGCGTTCTTTGCCTTGAACATTGAATTTGTGGCAGAAAAGCCATCATAGCCGAATTTGGCAGCCCCGAGCGCTGCGAGTAGCCCGCACCACTCGCGGATGCTATCGACCTTTGCGAGTAGCTGCTCTCTCGAATAGCCTTGCCCGGTTTGCTGGCCGTGGAAAATCTTATCGCGGGCTTTCCAAGCGTGATCGAGCGCGGCGTTGAGCGGCCCATAGCGATCGCCGAATTCGTCCTTGAAGCGAAGGCCGGTCAGCCGCTGTATCCGACCGCGAAAGCCTGTGTGGGCTATGCCCTTGTTGGCGAGCGCTTGGCGCACAGACGAGGCCTAATCCGGTCCGATCGCCGAGGCTTGGAATACCAGAAAAGAGCAGATCTTCCGTTGTTGCCGCTCGTATTTGATCCACGCGAGGCAAAACGCATCGACACCGCGAGTCTCCCAGCACGTATTCGATGATATTGAATTCGTCTTCTAAAGTTCGACGCATAATATCCTCCTGCCCGATGTCTACCCTAGATTACTCGGGGTTCGGGCGCATCCACCGGCGGAGCTGGCTCTGGAGCATTGCCCCGAGGCGTGAACCCGTCACGACCATTCGGTCATAATTCCTTGCGCAGTAAGGAGCGCGTGTGCGCGAGATGCTAAGAGGTGCCTTCCGTGTGGGCGAGGCATTCCGCGTCGCGCTCCGCGACGTCACGGCGTGTCCCAAAACCGGGACGAGGGATCGGGTATGGTCAATTCTCGGAACTCTTTCGTCTCAAAGACAGCTGGAGCGCCCGTCGACCTATGCGTCGTCCGAAGCGCCGTTGAAATCTGCGATATGGACGCAAGGGCGCTCTAAGAATTCTTCAGGGTTCAGCGCATCGAACCGTCAAGCTCTGGAGCTTTCCGGTCAGCGCGACGTTACCTTTAAGACCATACACCGCCTAGCATGACGGTCCGCAACAAGGTCGTAAGCCAATCGGCAGCTATGTGCACAACTGCAGCCTAGACCTGACGGTCCGGAAACGGCCCCAAAGCTGCCAGGCGGGAACGCGCCTGATTCCAGCCGCTTAGCTAGCCTCGCTCGCTCCCAAAAGCGGACGTCCACCGCCGCAGCGGTTCGTATCAGCCTGTTCGGTTAACCGGCACCACGCTGGCGACCCTGGCAGCGCTGCAGAGGACTGGACCCTTTTTGGCATCTCGCCACGCTGCGCGTCGTCCTCTTGGTCGAGGTCGGCGGTTAGGGACGTCGAGGTTGTCTGACATCGCCAACTGGACGATCGACAAGATACTATGCGACGTAGAAGCAGCTGAAGAACAAGAACGCGCGGAACTTAAGGGTTTAGTATCGCAAGATCACACGGGAGCAGCATGACCGGTGCATATTCACCGTTGGTGACCATCACATTAAACGCGAGGGGCGTTGGGGTCCCTGCGCAAATGGCGGCCAAAGAGGTTTATGGCATCTTCGCCCTGGCATACCCTGCGATCCAGACTGCAGACCTGTCCAACATTCGAGCATGCATCATCAGATGGACGTGCTCGGCCGAACGGCGCGGGAGGATCTAGCATCCATCAATCGCCGGCTGATCGCCATGTGCATCGCCGACCTTGCGCGCGGCGTCCGCCAATCGCTCGAAGGTGCAGCGACGCATCTAGACCTTATCAACGAGCTATCGCCGGACGCTATCCGCGACGAAATAGGGGATGATATCGAAGACGCCGTGGTGGCCGCGATCCAGTCGGCAGCCGGTCAACAGCAGGAAACATTGCGACAGCGTGCCCAGGCATGCGGCACCCTCAGCTTGTGGCGAAAGTAGCCAAAGGAACTTCGGGCATCCTTGTCATGGACGCCCGAACTGTCTTCCTTCCAGAAACTGCGCAATTGTCTCGAGCACCGGTGCGGCATTGTCGGCCCCCAAGATGTCGATGAAACGAACACGATGATCCTCCGACTGCCCTACCTGAAGGTCGATGTCATCGACGCCAGCGGCGCGGTCAGGCCGTTCGAGATCGGCATGGCGGTTCGGGAGACTTCGACCGTGAAAGTCGAAGTCGCAGTGCGGAAGACGACGTTTTATTTGGGCCAGACCGTGAAGGTCGAGCCGGAGCGGATCGGGGAGATAGCATTTGCCTGTTGGGTGTTCGCCACCGACATAGTTGACAAGCTCGGCCCGGTGGCGGCGTCCGGCCAACACAAGATACACATCTAGTAGGGTCGGTCAGTTTAACCTATGCCGATTGATCAGGCTCTTGGTCCAAATCATGGCAAACTCGATGGCCCAATCCTCCTGGGCGGGCGAGAGCTTGGGCATGGGCTCGCCCCCGGGACCATGGCCTAGCGGGTTTCGCACCGAGGTGAAAAACGACTTCAACTGCGCGCCTTCCCATGCTTCGATGAACCGTCCGCTACGCTCACTAATGAGATTGTCTATATAGGCGTGGGCGCCATTCTCCTTACCCGTGCTGGCACCGAGGTTGCTGCACAGGATTTTGATGACGCTCTCCAATGCCTTAGCGGCGTACAGGGACGGGTCGCGGCCACCGTTGTCCCGCAGGTCCATGGCCTGCTTGATGTCAGTGTCGACGTTCGTCCACCTCGGGTCGGCGACAAGTTGCCAGAACGGCTGCTCGACGACCTTCTGGATCACCTCATCGGAGGATATCTGTACGAAGCCGTTGTGGTAGTTGAGCGGCTTGCGCGCAGCGGCGAAACGCGCATTGATCTCGTTGATCGCACCCTGGAGTTCGTCGTCCCTAGCCTTGATCCTTGCCCGACGTGCGTCCTCGGGGTCGCCGGGAATTCTGACTCCTCCGGATCGACCGAACGAAAGCAGACCCTCCAGTTTGTCGTATGCCTCGGAGGATTTGTAGGCGTTATCGGCGGCTTTCTCTCGCAGTGCCAGCTCAACGAAGCTGACCCTCTGCTTCATGAATTCGTCGGCTTCGTCGACATTAGGATTGAACGGTGAGCACATGAAATTCTCGCATATCTGGGCAGGCGAAAGCATGAAGGTGCTGTTGCCCGAACCCGCCCACGTCTGGGAGAGGTTCTTCCGGCCGAGCTCCATGCTGAGCTTGCTGTCCAGGTTCTTCCAGTGCTGTAGGTTGGCGGCGATAGAGGCACCTTGCCAATCGAATGGCGGAAACAGACGCTCCGCGATGACCCGATAGAGCTTCACATTGAGGCGGTCGTCTCCTGCGGTGTGGTCGGTCCAGATCGCACGGTTGAAGTATCGTTCGTGGAAAGTATCGGTCAGCATGTTGCGTCCTAATCAGGCGAGGCCTTCCAATATCTTCCAGGCCTTCTGATAGGTCGGCCCGGCGGCACCCACCGCAGTATGCCAATCGGCATCGCTCAGGCCTTCGAGGGCCGCGCGCATCGACTTGATGCCGGTGCCGACGTTCTGCCTCGAGAGATGGTCGGAAAGAGGTTGGGCGGCGTTGCGCGGTACACCCATCAGGCGCAGGTCGATGGCCATGTCGGAATTAACGCCGTAGTAGATTCGGGAAGGCAGGTTGCGGAAGGTGCGCCGCTCCTCTTCTGTCATCCTGTCGAGCCCGTCGCGAATGGTCAGGCTCTGGATAGCCGAAAGTCCCCAGGAGGCTGTGGAGGTCATCTTGCCATATACGAGCCGGCACGCCTTCGACATGGCATCGGTCGGACTGTCGTTGGGCCCCCGGAAATGCTCGTTGGCCATTTCGGCCAACGAAGCACCGTTGACCCAATCCTTGACGATGCGGGCGAGAAGGTCGCCATTGCCGCGTCCGCCGCCAGTGACCTCGGCCAACTCCGCTTTCAGTTCCGGGATCTGAAGAAGGACGCCGAAGGCGTTCTGCAGCGTGCGATCGTTCGCGGTGAACAGGGTCGACGCATCCCAGGAATTGGAATCGATGCCTGCAGCGCGCGCGCCGGCCAAGGCACGGCTGACGCTTTCCCAGGAGAAACCGGTGGTGTCCACCAGAGAAAGTGGCTGGTTTCGGATGATCGCCGCATAGTCGGTCACCGCAGCGACCAGCCTGTTCGCCACGGTCTGATCCTCGCGACGCAGCTTCTGAAAGCCGAAGCTGCCGCGCAGCACCTGCTCGATCTGGCTGGCGAACGTGGCATGGTCGTCTATTTGGCGGTACGAGTGGGCCAGGTACTGCAGGAACGCGGACCACTCCTTCATGTAGTAGAGCGTGTGGAGTTCGAGCTGGGATCCGGCGGCCAGGGCGGAGCGCACCATGTCGATCAGTGTCGAGTTCAGGTGGGACACGTTTCGTCCGACATAGTCGGACAGCAGCGCCACCCTATCGTCGGTTGTCGCGGCCAATGCCACCACGCCGGTGCCCGATTGGTCGGCACGGCCAGCGCGTCCAGCCAAGTTCCAGAAGTCCTCGGGCGGCATGTCGAGGCCATAGGGATATTGGTGGGATGCCATCACCACTGCGGTGACCGGGAAGTTCAGACCCTGCGCGATGGTGGTGGTGGCGACCATGGTGTCGAGCTCGCCCAGCTCCATCAGCCATTCCATCAGGACGCGCGTGTCGTCAGACAGTCCGGTGTGATGCAGGCCGACGCGCTTCTTCAGCAGCCCGATGAGTTCGAAATCCCTACCGAATTCCTCTGCCACGAAATCTGCGACGAAATCGATATTGGACATGTCCTTGGATCCAGGCCGCTGCTCCAGCTTTTCGGCCAGTTTCGGATCTTTGGCCATCGTGCGGGCCAGGCCCCAGGTGTCCTTGACCTTTCCGGCGACAACGATGACCGGTCCACGACGATTGAGGCAGCTGGCGGTGACGGCGGCGACGTTGGAAAGGGAAGGACGCACTTGCGACCAAGTCAGGCCCAGCTCTCGCCCCGAGCAGAGCGGAACGAGGTGGTCGATCTTTATCGTGGACTTGGATGTGTGGATGGTCTGCAGGGATATCTCGTAGTCGCCAGCGCGCTCCGCTTTGGAGGGCTGTGCGATGACGATTGCCCTGTCGTTCGGGCGCCAGTTGAACTCGACCGTCATGTCCGCGAAGCTGTCCGGCGACAACCATCTGGCGACTTCGCCGCGGTTCTCGATGAAAGGCGTCATCAGCAGGAACTGGGAGTTTCTGCATTCGCGGTTGATCGTGGCCAGCATTAGCTCGAGCCGCAGACCGCGGCCCTTGTTCGATAGATTGTGCGCCTCGTCGACCACAACCAGCGTCAACGGACGGCCGATCTTGGCCTCCCAGCCGCCGCGCAGCAGGAGGTCGATCTTCTCGGGCGTTCCGACCAGCACGCGGAAAGCCGTCCGTGGGTCCTTGTCGGCCAGCAGCTCGGCCTCGACGCCGTCGATGTCGAGGGCAGGGCTGACGCGCTCCACGACTATCCCGAGCGGCGAGAAATCGCGGCGAAGCTTCGCGCACACCTGATTCACCAAGGCGCGTGTGGGCGCGATATAGGCGACCCAGCCCCTTTCGGCCTCGAACTGGTTGAGGGCCTGGAGGATACGGAACTGGGCGATGAAGGTCTTCCCGCTCGACGTCGGCAGACTGAGGACCACCGAACGCGCGCCCGAATTCATCAGTCCCTGATCCCGAAGAGCGATGCGCTGGGGCGGCAGCATCTCGAAGACGGGTTTGTCCCTGGTCCTCGCAGCCATGCTCTCGACGAAACGAGCGATGCGAGCGCTGGCGCCTCTGGTGACTGACCAGATGCTGTTGGCAACCATCCGTTCCGCGGTCTCGGACAGGAGCCGGACGGTGGCGTGCAAGCCGATCAGTTCGCCTCGTTCGCAGGCGATCTGGCTGCGATCGAATTGCGCCTGCAGCTGCTCACGGATGTTGAACCCGCCAGCCACCGAACCTTGGGCCGAATAGGTGGCGAGCAGCTCTGCGGCCTTGGACAGGTGATAGGAGGCCATGAGCTGCCATGCATCCGAGCGGGGTGTATCGGAGGTCTCCAAGAACTGTGCCTCTCCGGATTTCTGCGCCTCGCGCAGGCCGACGATCTCAGCCAGAACCGCGTCCAGATCCGCCCACCCGTCCTTGCGCAGCACCAGCAGCCAAAGTCGATAGACGCTCTGGCGCACCCTAGCACCCCAGTTCGCAGCTTCATCCGGTTCGGGAGGAAGCGCATGGGTGCGCAGATACCGCGACACGTCGGGCGTGCGATCGCCGAGCACGCCGTAGCAGGCGGCTTGTAGCAGATGCAGTGCCCGTGCTTCGGTGTTCTTTGGAACGTCCGATGCTCTCGATGCCTCGAATGCCATCTCGGCGGTTTCGCGCAATTCGCCAGCGGCTTCTACATCGCCCAGCAGGGCATGGACGGCCAGGCCGTAGCCGTTCGCGGTAAACCTGTAGTCCTCCGGCTGGTCATTGGGCTCGAAGCCGACATCGGCCAACAGGTGTTCGCCAACAGCGACATCGACCCTCCGACGTCGTTCGTCGCCCAGTGCCTGGATCATCCATGATGTCATGCTGGCGACACCTTGGCGATGGAGAGCCAATCGGCGATAGGACGTGGCGTGTACCAGGCATCGAGGCGCATGCGTGGGCTGCCGGTGCCGTCTTCCAGAGCTGTGCCCCGGGTACGCAGATCGTCGCGATGTGCAGGAGTGTCGCGTAGTAACACGCCCACGACGGCGAAGTCTTTGCCTCCCGAGCTAAGGTATTTCGCCGCTGCGACCTTGAACATCGCCATCAGCTCGGCGGTTGTGCAACGGGCGTACAACCACTTCAGAAGCGTGTTCTGCGCATCCTTGTGATTGGCAAGTGCATCGATCTGGTGGGCAAGACCGCCTCTGCCGGCCATGACGCCGGGCGGATTGTCCTTGTCCGACGAAGTCTTCACCTCGCCGAATAGGAAAACCCTGTCCGGTCCACTGCCGAGGAAACCGACGATATCGGCGCCGGGCAGCGACGCCTTCGGCGTCTTTCGATCGCGGTTCTCGTTCCAGGGCCACACGGCACCGTGCTCGTCCATTAATAGACATTCGGCCATCGCCTCGCCGATTTCCCAATCCAGCGGCTCGACGGTCGCATCCAGCAGAGCGCTTAGGGTGTCACTGGCCATGCCTGTCGTGGCTAAGGCATCCAAATCAGCGGAGAATTCTTTTTCGAAGGCGGCATCGGTAACGCGCTCCCAGACCGGGCCGCGCAGATATAAGTCGAACTCGGCATGGTCGTCTATCACCAGACCACGCCAGCAGTCGGTGGCCAAATCGTTCGGATAGGCCTTGGTGATCTTCAGTTCGAGCGGCATCGATTCCCCTGTCGATCGCTGATTATCTCTTTATGATCGCAAATCGCAACCAAAGGATTGAGCGCAACGGATGGCGAAGGCGATACCATTGCAATTGGCCGGGAGGGATTTCGCCAAGAAGGGCGATGCGCTGCTCCATGTCAGGGCGAGGCTGCAGAGGTATCCTCCCGGGCAGCGCGTCGCGGATGAAGATGAGGCGCTTCTGCGCGCCTTGCTGGCTAGGCACCCCGATTCCGCCTCCAAGACAGGTTCAGGCGTGGACCACTTCATGGTGCGCAGCGCCGATTACGGCACCAAGTGCTTCTGGGTGGTGAGAACGGACGGATCGACCGAGCGTTTCTCGTACAAAGAGTGTCTTTGACTGTCGAGCTTATCGTCCTGCCCGTCATGATACAGTGCTGGCTTCGGTCCATTCGGGTCGACCTGCACACCACGACATTCGTGCCACATTCCTCCGGCGAACAAGGCAGCAAGCCAGCCGGCCCATCCTTTCAGCTTGTTGCCGGATATCCGTCAATTGGTAGCAGCAAGTAGGAAAACTAAGGTTGCCCGAATGGGAAAAAATATTGGGAAGAATGGGAAAACTATGCTTAATTTTTCGAGAGCAGAGCAGAGCAGAGCAGAGCAGAGCAGAGCAGAGCAGAGCAGAGCAGAGCAGAGCAGAGCAGAGCGGTACTTCGCGGAGCTTTCCAAAAACGACCGAGTGGAGCGCGAAGCTTTCTAGCACCCATTATAGGTTCAACGGCAGCTTTCCATATTAGCGTGCCGAAAGCCTGCCGGTCTGCTGACGGCCCAATACAAGTCATTCGCTCGTGCCTTCGCGATGACAATTTCTTGGCGCCCCCAATCTTCCAAGCCTGCAACGTTCACTGCATCGCACGGGCGCGTATATTGGGTATCTTCAATATTCTGAAACGTCACGCCATCCTGCTTCCGTTTAACAAAACTCGGAGGCTGCGCCCATGACACCGACGAAGCTCCTTGTCGGTCAGATAGTCATTGTGTTCGCCATCGTCATTCTCGGCGTATGGACAGCGACTCAATGGTGCGCCCAAACTTTAGATTATCAGCCGCAACTCGGACCCCCATGGTTTGTCGCAGCCGGATGGCCGATCTACAAGCCGTGGCAACTGTTCGAGTGGTGGTTCCATTTCGACGCATACGCGCCCGAGGTCTTCGACACGGCCGGGATGCTTGCGGCCACCACAGGCTTCATGGGCTGCGCGGCCGCCATCGCTGGCTCCCTCTGGCGTGCGCGGCAGCGCGGCCTAGTCACCACTTATGGCTCGTCGCGATGGGCCGCGTCTTGGGAGATCGAGAAGGCAGGGCTGTTTCGACCAGCCGGTGTTTTCCTTGGCAAGCTGAAGGACCGCTATCTTCGCCATGACGGGCCGGAGCACGTAATGGCCTTTGCTCCCACGCGCTCGGGCAAGGGTGTTGGACTGGTTGTTCCGACGCTTCTTTCCTGGACCGGCTCGGCCGTCATTCACGACATCAAAGGCGAGAACTGGCAGCTGACCGCCGGCTGGCGGTCGAAGTTCTCGTACTGTTTTTTGTTCAATCCGACCGATCCGAGGTCAGCACGCTACAATCCGCTACTTGAGGTGCGCAAAGAAGTGAACGAGGTCCGCGATGTCCAGAACATCGCTGATGTCTTGGTGGATCCGGAAGGTGCGCTCGAGCGGCGCAATCATTGGGAGAAGACCAGTCACTCACTCTTGGTCGGCGCCATCTTGCACGTGCTCTATGCCGAAGAGGAAAAGACGCTCGCCCGGGTCGCCACCTTCCTGTCGGATCCGCAACGCTCCTTTGCCGCGACGCTGCAGCGGATGATGACGACCAATCACCTCGGCACGACGGACAAGCCCCAGGTCCATCCGGTCGTGGCCTCCGCAGCGCGCGAGGTGCTGAACAAGTCGGAAAATGAGCGTTCTGGCGTGCTCTCGACCGCGATGTCGTTTCTCGGGCTCTATCGTGATCCGACAGTGGCCGCGGCAACATCGACCTGCGACTGGCGCATTGCGGACCTGATGGATGCCGAGCGGCCGATGTCGCTCTATCTGGTCGTGCCGCCGTCGGACATCTCGCGCACCAAGCCGCTGGTGAGACTGGTGCTCAATCAAATCGGCCGCAGGCTGACTGAGCGCCTGGAGGGTGACCCGAAGAAGAGCCGCAGGCATCAACTCCTCATGATGCTCGACGAATTCCCGGCGCTCGGACGCCTCGATTTCTTCGAGACCGCGCTTGCCTTCATGGCAGGCTACGGCATCCGCGCCTATCTGATCGCTCAATCCTTGAACCAGATCTCCAAGGCCTATGGCGAGAACAACGCCATTCTAGACAATTGCCATGTGCGGATTTCCTTTTCTTCCAATGACGAGCGCACGGCCAAACGCATCTCGGACGCGCTCGGTACAGCGACGGAACTCAGATCCATGCGCAACTATGCCGGCCATCGGCTGGCACCCTGGCTTTCGCACGTCATGGTGAGCCGCCAGGAAACTGCGCGACCGCTTTTGACACCAGGCGAGGTGATGCAATTGCCGCCTTCGGACGAGCTGGTGCTGATATCAGGATTGCCGCCGATCCGTGCGAACAAGCTCCGCTACTACGAGGACCAGAATTTCACCGAACGGGTGCTGCCGGCGCCGGTGTTGCGCGACGGTCTGTACGCGGACTGTCCTGCGTCGCGCCCCGACGATTGGAGCGGACTAGTCCGCAGTGTTGACCGCCGTCTCGCTGCAGATGACGAAAACGCCGGCGCGGCAATCGAAGAAGACGGCGGCGTGCAACAGCAGCGTCATCCCGGCCTGCCTGAAGACCACGTCGTCGTCTGTCAGGAGCCTGATCAAGACGACCTCTTCAATCTGGCGGACGATGACGCCGAGGCACTCGCAGACAAGCGCGTCATGGACCGGGTTTCCACCGCAGCCAGCGCCTACGGTATCAACGAGGGAAGGGGCGACGACAAGGACATCATCCCCGGCTTCTAAAAGCGCTTTCGCAGCTCAGGCGTATCTCAGCGTAGATAACGCCCATAAGCGATTTTTCAGATATCGGCGATGTTCGTTCCCGCCGCCGGCGCATCAGCGCCGGCCAGTCGGAACGAGCCCCATGAAGCCCCATCGCATTCGCCACCAGTTTCTGCTCGAACCCGCGTTAAGCGAGAAGCTGGAAACGCTCAGCCGCAACCCGTCGACCACAAAATCGGCGATCGTTGCGAAAGCGGTCGAGGCCTTCATCGAGCGGCGTGGCGAGAACGAACTCGACAATCGTTATGGCAGGCGTCTCGACCGTCTTTCCCGCGACCTCGACCATATCCGAACCGATGTCGAGGTGATCCTGGAGAGCCTCGCACTCTTCATACGCTTTTCGATCACGCTTCATTCCCACACGCCGGTCCCGGATCGGGCGACACAGGCGATTGCCCAAGAGCGCTTTGACAAATTCGTCGAGCAGGTCGGTCGCCAGATCGCCTCCGGGACGCGCTCGCTTGGCAATGGCAATGGCAATGGAGGCGAAGGATGAGCTCTCATCCCGCAGCCGACCACCGCCGCCGCGCCATGCTGCGCACAGCCATGGGCCCCGCGATCACCGAGGCCCTTGCCGATCCGACCGTCATCGAGGTGATGGTCAACCCCGACGGCGCGCTGCGGCTCGACCGGTTGGGAGAAGGCCGGGTCGATACCGGCGTGCATATGCATCCTTCCGAGGCCGAACGCATCGTCCGCCTCGTTGCCTCTCACGTGCGCGCCGAGGCGCATGCGGACAACCCAATCGTCAGTGCCGAACTACCCTCAGGCGAGCGTTTCGAGGGCCTGTTGCCGCCAATCGTCTTGGCGCCATGCTTTGCCATCCGCAAGCCGGCAGCAAAACTCTACACGCTGGCCAACTATGTCGCCGATCGCATCATGCTCCCGCTGCAGGCTGATGTCCTGAGGAAGGCGGTACGCGAGCGGCGCAACATCCTGGTCGCCGGCGGCACATCATCGGGCAAAACGACCCTTGCCAATGCTCTTCTGGCAGAAGTCGCCGAATGCGATGAGCGGGTGATCCTCATTGAGGACACCCGCGAGCTGCAATGCGCGGCCAAGGACTGTGTTGCGCTGAGGACGAGGCGGGGCTCCGTCACACTTGCCGATCTCGTACGCTCGACCCTACGGCTGAGGCCCGACCGCATCATCGTCGGCGAAGTCAGAGGCGCGGAAGCGCTCGACATGCTGAAGGCGTGGAACACCGGTCACCCCGGCGGCATCACCACGGTCCACGCCAGTTCGGCGCGCTCGGCCCTCTACCGGATCGAGCAGCTCGCCCAGGAAGCGGTCGTCACCGTTCCCCGCCGGCTGATCGCCGATGCTGTCCACCTGATTGTCTTCATCGCCGGACGCGGATCGTCGCGCCGCATAGACGCGATTGCCGAGGTCACAGGCCTCGACGGCAGTGGCGACTACGCCGTTGGCCAGCTCACTCTTCCGCAACTCCAGCAGCTTTGAAAGGTCATCTCATGCGCAAGAAAATTTGCTTTCTTTCGTCCGCCGCCGTCGCGCTTCTTCTCACGGCCCAGGCTCACGCTGCCGGCTCCGGCATGCCCTGGGAACAGCCGCTTCAGCAGATCCTGGAATCGGTGCAGGGGCCGGTGGCCAAGATCGTTGCCGTGATCATCATCATAACCACTGGCCTTACCCTTGCGTTCGGCGACACGGCCGGCGGTTTCCGCCGGCTGATCCAGATCGTCTTTGGCCTGTCGATTGCCTTCGCGGCCTCGAGCTTCTTTCTCTCCTTCTTCTCCTTTGGTGGCGGGGCGCTCGTCTGATGGCCATGGGAGAGAAGCATATCCAAGGCTTCGAGGTGCCCGTCCACCGGGCGCTGACTGAGCCGATCCTGCTCGGTGGCGCGCCGCGGGCGGTGGCGATCCTTAACGGCACCGCGGCCGCCGCAATCGGCCTTGGCCTGCAGCAGTGGATTGGCGGTCTAGTGCTCTGGATCGCCGGCCACACGCTCGCGGTCTTTGCCGCACGGCGCGACCCGGACTTTGCCAGCGTACTTGTCCGTCATCTTCGTCAGAAGGGCTGGCTTGCATGCTGAAGCTTTCCGAATACCGCGGCAAAGCCGACCGGCTTGCCGACCATCTGCCCTGGGCAGCACTCGTCGCGCCCGGCATCGTGCTCAACAAGGATGGCAGCTTCCAACGGACATTGCGGTTTCGTGGCCCCGACCTTGAAAGCGCCACGGAGGCCGAACTTATCGGCATATGCGCGCGGGCAAACAATGCGCTGAGAAGGCTCGGCTCTGGCTGGGCGCTGTTCTTCGAGGCCGAGCGCATCGAAGCGCTGGGCTATCCGAGCTCGGCCCTTCCCGATGCTGCCTCATGGCTGATCGATGAGGAACGGCGCGCGGCCTTCGAGGGCAAGGTCGCGCATTTCGAGAGCATCTATCATCTGACCTTGGTCTTCCTGCCTGGGCCCGATGGCCAAGCGCGCGCGGAAAGTGCTCTCGTCGACTCGCATCACTTGGGAGGGGAAAGAGACTGGCGCCAGGAGCTTGCCCGGTTCCGAGACGAGACTGACCGCGTTCTCGATCTTCTTTCGGGCTTCGTGCCCGAGGTGCGCGCGCTCGACGATGCCGAGAGCCTGACGTACCTGCATGGCACGATCTCGACCCGCCGTCATCCCGTTGCCGTGCCTGAAACGCCAATGTATCTCGACGGCGTCCTGGTTGACGCGCCGCTGACCGGCGGCCTAGAGCCGATGCTGGGCGAACAGCATCTGCGCACGCTGACAGTTCTCGGCTTTCCGAACGTCACCCGGCCAGGAATCCTCGATGCGCTCAATAACCAGGATTTCGCCTATCGCTGGGTGACGCGCTTCATTCCACTCGATAAGGCGGAAGCCACGAAGACGCTGACTCGGCTCCGCCGACAGTGGTTTGCCAAGCGCAAATCGATCGCGGCTATTCTGCGCGAGGTGGTGACCAACGAACCGGTGCCTCTCGTCGACAGCGACGCCGACAACAAGGCGCTCGATGCCGATGCAGCACTGCAGGCATTGGGCGGCGATCATGTCGGCTTCGGCTATCTCACCACAACGGTGACGGTGTGGGATCAGAACCGTAAAGCCGCCGCGGAAAAGCTTCGCGCCGTCGAGCGGATCGTCAACGGGCTCGGCTTCACCACCATTCGCGAAAGCATCAATGCCGTCGAAGCGTGGCTTGGTTCATTGCCGGGTCATGTCTACGCCAACGTTCGCCAGCCGCTCGTTCACACGCTTAACCTTGCCCATCTCATGCCGCTGTCGTCCGTGTGGGCAGGTCCAGCGGAGAACGAGCATCTTGCCGAGGTCACCGGCGATTACGCTCCGCCGCTTCTTTTCGCCGAAACCAGCGGCTCGGCGCCGTTTCGGCTTTCGACCCATATCGGCGATGTCGGCCACATGCTGATTGTCGGGCCGACCGGTGCCGGCAAGTCGGTTCTGCTTGCCCTGATCGCTTTGCAGTTCCGGCGCTACGCTGGCGCGCAAATCTATGTCTTCGACAAAGGCAATTCGGCCCGCGCCGCCGCGCTTGCCATGGGCGGCGACCACCATGCGTTGGGTGCGAATGGTGCGCTTGCTTTCCAGCCGCTGCGCCACATCGACGACCCGGCCACACAGAGCTGGGCGGCCGAATGGATCGCCGGCCTCATTGCCCACGAGAATGTCACCGTCACCCCGGAGGTGAAGGAGGCAATCTGGTCGGCGCTCACCAGCCTCGCCACCGCGCCGGCGCAGGAACGCACGCTGACTGGTCTGTCGGTCCTGCTTCAGTCCAATGCGCTCAAATCGGCGTTGATGCCCTACACGCTCGACGGTTCATTCGGCCGGCTGCTCGATGCCGATGACGACCGGCTGGCCATCTCGGATGTGCAGTGTTTCGAGACCCAGGAGCTGATGCACAGCCAAGGCGCTGTGCTGCCTGTGCTCACCTATCTGTTCCATCGTCTTGAGGACCGGTTTGACGGGCGGCCGACGCTGCTCATGCTCGACGAGGCCTGGGTCTATCTCGACCACCCGCTCTTTGCCGCCCGCATCCGCGAATGGCTTAAGGTGCTGCGTAAGAAAAACGTCTCCGTCATCTTCGCGACGCAGTCGCTTGCCGACATCGCCGGCTCTTCTATCGCACCCGCAATCATCGAGAGCTGCCCGCAGCGCATTTTTCTCCCCAATGATCGTGCGGTGGAGCCGCAGGCACGGGCAGCCTATGAGCGCTTCGGTCTTAATGAGCGACAGATCGAATTGGTCGCCCGCGCCACGCCGAAGCGCCACTACTATCTGCAGTCGCGCCGCGGCAATCGCCTTTTCGAGCTCGGGCTAGGCCCGATCGCTCTTGCGCTTTGCGGCGCCTCCGACCCGGCCGCGCAGACCCTGATCGACAATATTCTTTCCGAAGAAGGGCGAGGCAGCTTTGCCGCCCGTTTCTTCAGTGCGCGCGGCCTGGATTGGGCTGCCGAGCTTCTCCAGCAATTTCCTCAACCTAACAAGGAGCAATCGTCATGATCGGACGCCGCCTTTTTACTAGCCTGGTCACCGTTTCCCTGATCGCCAAACCGATGGCTGACTACGTCCAGCCGGCCTATGCGCTCATCGTGTTTGACCCGTCCAACTATACGCAGAATGTGCTGTCGGCAGCACGCGCATTGGAGCAGATCAACAACCAAATCCAGTCGCTTCAGAACCAGGCGACCATGCTGCAGAACATGGCGCGCAACCTTCAGCGCCTGGATTTCTCTTCCGTGGGCCAGCTTACCGGCTCGCTCCAACGGATTGACGGTCTGATGACCCAGGCGAGCGGCCTGAGCTTCGATCTCGATAAGCTGCAGGACCAGTGGCGCCGGCAATATCCGGAAAGCTACGACGCCACCATCAAGGTCAGCGATGTGGCGAGCGCCGCGCGCGAGCGCTGGCAGAGCGCCATGCAGGCGTTCCGCCAGACCATGAGCGCGCAGTCGCAGATCGTCGAGAACGTGCAGGCCGATGGCGACCTGCTTACCGACCTCGTCCATCGCAGTCAGGGCGCGGCAGGTGCCCTCGAGGCAAGCCAGGCCACCAATCAGCTGATCGCGCTTTCGACCAAGCAGCAGATGCAGATCCAGACGCTGCTTGCGACCCAGTTCCGGGCCGAGGCCGAGGATGCGGCGCGCAAGGCGCAGTCCGAGGAAGCCGCTCGCGAGACGACGAAGCGTTTCCTGGGCACCGGCACGGCTTATCCCGGCAACTGATCGGCAGTTCTTCAAGACAACGGAGGAAGGCGGCGACATGAACGACCTCGGAGTCATCGATCGCTTCATGGAGACCTTTACCCGCTACATTGACAGTGGGTTCGGTCTGCTTTCGGGCGACGTTGCCTTTCTCACCACCATTCTGATCGGCATTGACATCACGCTCGCGGGCTTGGTCTGGGCGTTCGGCGGCGAGCCCAACATTCTTGGCCGGCTTGTTCGCAAAGTGCTCTATGTCGGCGCCTTCGCCTTCGTCCTGAACAATTTCAAGAACCTCGCCGACATAATTTACCGCTCCTTTGCCGGTCTCGGCATCAACGCATCGGCCGGCAACCTGTCCGCCGACAGTCTCCTGCGGCCAGGCCGCATTGCCGCGGCCGGCTTCGAGGGCGCCTGGCCGCTCCTCAATCAAGCGAGCCAGCTAGTAGGCTTCCCCGAGATCTTCGGTAACGCGCTCACCATCTTCGTGCTGCTTCTGGCCTGGTTCCTGGTCCTCATCGCCTTCTTCATTCTTTCCATCCAGCTCTTCATCACCATCCTCGAGTTCAAGCTCACCACGCTGGCCGGCTTCGTTCTGGTGCCCTTCGCGCTCTGGAACCGCTCGGCGTTTCTGGCCGAGCGCGTGCTCGGCAATGTGATTTCGTCGGGCATCAAGGTGATGGTGCTTGCCGTCATCGTCGGCATCGGCTCCACGCTCTTTGGCGAGTTCGCTTCCGCCCTGCAGGGCCAGGAGCCGGACCTGGCGGCGGCCATGTCTCAGGTGCTGGGTGCGCTGGCGCTGCTTGGGCTCGGCATTTTCGGCCCCGGGATTGCCTCGGGTCTTGTTTCCGGCGCGCCGCAGCTTGGAGCCGGCGCGGCACTTGGAACAACGGCGGCCGCAGCTGGATCAACGCTCGTTGCCGGAGGCGCTGCGTTTGCCGGCGCGCGCATGGCAACAGGCGGCGGCCTCGCCGCAGTCCGTGCCGGCACCGCCATGGGGTCCGCTGCCACCGTCGCTTGGCAGACGGGGCGCGCGACATCGCCCGAGTCCGGGCTGTCCGGGGTAGCTGCTGGGCTGCAGGGGGTTGCGAGTGCCGCTAGCGGCGCCGCGATGCGGGGAATGCGATCCGCAGCAGAACCATTCCGCCGTAGTGCCGACGCCGGTCGCGATGCCGGCTGGACCGCGACCGGCGGCATGCCGACCGCGTCAAAGACAGGAACCTCGCCCGCTGCAGCCTCTGACCCTGCGCCGGTCTGGGTAAGGCGTCTGCGTTCCGAACAGACCGCACGCGCCCATCGCAATGCTGCCACGCAGGCGGTGCGCGATGGAGATCGGGGCGGAAGCGGCGCCAATCCCTCCCTCAATGACAAGGAAGACTAGATGCTCTTCAAGCGACCCGTTCAGCGTTATGGAAAGACGCCCGAACCCGTAACACCCTACCAGAAGGCCAGCCAACTCTGGGATGAGCGCATCGGCACGGCGCGCGTCCAGGCCAAGAACTGGCGCTTCATGGCCTTTGGCTGCCTGGCTCTGACGACGGGGCTTTCCGGTGGGCTTCTGTGGCAGTCGATGCAGGGCCGCGTCGTGCCTTATGTCGTCGAGGTCGACCGCTTTGGCGAGGCGCACGCGGTCGCGCCGGCAGTCCAAAACTACCAGCCCGACGATGCCCAGATCGCCTGGCATCTCAGCCGCTTCATCCAGAATGTTCGTTCGGTTTCCACCGATGCGGTTCTGGTGCGGCAGAATTGGCTGTCGGCCTACGACTTTGCCACCGACCGAGCGGCGCTCTTCCTCAACGAATATGCCAAGGCGAACGACCCTTTCGGCCAAATCGGCACGCGCAGCGTGTCAGTGCAGGTGACCAGCGTGGTCAGGGCTTCCGACAGCTCGTTCCAGGTCAAATGGACCGAGCAGGTGTTCGAGCGCGGCAGCCTCGCCAGCACGACGCGCTGGATCGGGATCCTCACCATCCTCATCCGCCCGCCTAGGACAACCGAGCAGCTGCGCAAGAACCCGCTCGGCGTCTTCATCAACGCCATCGACTGGTCGCGCGAGCTCGACAGCGCCGCGCCAACCCCCGTTTCCCCTAAGGAGCCCGCCAATGACAAATAGAGCCCCATTGCTTCGTGCTGCCTTGATCCTGTCGGCGTCTGCTGCGGTTCTTTCGGCCTGTGCCTCGAAGCCAGTGCCGCCGCCTCAGATTTCCTATGACCACGAGGACTTCAAACCAGCCGCGATCGAGAAGGCGCCGGAGAAGCCGGTCAAGGTCGTGGAAGTGCCGAAGCCGTTACCGTTGCCTGGTCAGTTGATGCCCGGACCCGGCAAGCCCGCCCCAGATAAGCGCTCGCCGGAAGAACAGGTCGCCGATGCCAACAAGGCGGCGACGCAACAACCCACCAAGTTTGGCTATGTCAATGCGGTGCAGGTTTACCCCTTTGCCGACGGCGCGCTCTACCAGCTCTACGCCGCGCCGGAGCGCGTCACCGATATCTCATTGCAGCGGGGCGAGAAGCTGACCTCGGTCTCAGCCGGCGATACGGTCCGTTGGGTGATCGGTGACACCGTTAGTGGCTCAGGCGATGACCAGCGCACTCATGTGCTGGTGAAGCCATTCGCGCCGGGGCTTGCCACCAATCTGGTTATCACGACGGATCGCCGATCCTATCACCTGCAGCTTCAAAGCACGGAGAAGACCGCCATGGCGGCCATCTCCTGGACCTACAGCGAAGACCAACTCGTGGCGCTTCGGCGGCGCAACGCTCAGGCCGAGGCTGAAATGCCCGCGGCCTCGAACGTAGCACTCGAAAACATCCGCTTCCGCTATTCGATCGCCGGCGACACGCCACCGTGGAGACCGACGCGCGCCTTTGATGATGGCAGCAGGGTCTATATCGAATTCCCGCGCCGTATCGACCAAGGTGAGGCGCCGCCGCTCTTCATCGTCGGAGCCGACGGGGACAACCAGCTCGTCAACTATCGCATGCGCGGCAACTACTACATCGTCGATCGCCTCTTTGCTGCGGCCGAGCTAAGGCTGGGCACCAAACAGCAGCAGGTGGTGCGCATTACGAGAACCGACGGTCAGCAACCGCCGCGCCGGGTTTCGCTGTTTTCGCGTTTTGGCAGGTGAGGGGAGGCTCATGACCGATACTTCCCATCCGAATGCTCCGCCGAAGCTCAATCCCGAACAGCTGCAGCTGCGAGCCTCGCCCCGCCGAGCGGTGCGGTTCAGGCGCGGCATAATCGTCGCGATCGCTGCTGTTGGTTCCGGCGCTGTTTTTGGCGTCACGATGATGGCGCTGCGGGGACCCGCATTGCGCCTGAAACAGCAGGCCGAAGAGCTCTACAGCACGGACCGCAAGCCGACCGCCGAGGGACTTGAATCGCTGCCCAAGGACTATTCCGGGAGCAAGCCGAAGGCTCCGGTGCTTGGACCGCCGCTGCCCGGGGATCTCGGCCGTCCTATTCTCGAGCACCAGCGCCAGCTTGGCATCGCCCCTGGGCAAGACGTTTCCGCCGAGGCGCAGCGGCTTGCACAACAAGCGATTGAGGCGCGCGAGTCGCAAGTCCTCTTCCGCGTCGAAAACCGGCCCCAGCAGACGGAAGCTTTTGGCAATGGGCAGGGCGGACGTTCACCTTTCGAGACGGCGTCTCCGCAGCCAGACACTGAAGGCCAGCGAGCTTCCGTCGCGCCGGCTGAGGGCGACCAGAACAACCAACAGCGCAAGCTCGATTTCATCGATCAACGGAACACCGGCGGGATCTACAACCCGCATGCACTGCAGACGCCGGCTTCGCCGTATCAGATCATGGCCGGCAGCGTGATTGCGGCAAGCCTGATCACCGGCATCAATTCCGATCTGCCCGGCCTCGTCGTCGCGCAGGTTACCGAGAATGTGCGCGACAGCGTCACCGGCAGCATCCTGCTCATCCCGCAGGGCTCCCGGCTGATCGGCACCTACGATAGCGTTGTAGCCTTTGGCCAAAGGCGCGCTCTGTTGGTGTGGCAACGCATTGTGATGCCGGACGGCTCATCGATCGAAATCGACAATCTGCCCGTGACCGACGCGGCCGGCTACGCCGGGCTCGAGGACAAGGTGGATTTCCATACTTGGCAGTTGATCAAGGGCGTCGCGGTGGCCACATTGCTGGGGGTTGGTACCGAGTTGAGCTTTGGGGAAAATGAAAGCGACTTGGTCAAGGCAATTCGTGAATCCACCCAGCAGAACGTCAGTCAAGCGGGCCAACGGATCACTGAAAAGAACCTGAACGTCCAACCCACGATCACCGTGCGCCCTGGTTGGCCGTTGCGCGTCATCGTGCACAAGGACCTCGTGTTGCGGCCATACACGGGGTGAACAGGAGGACTTCATGGCTAACCTGAAACTCGGAAAACTTCCGGACCGGACACCTTCGAAGATCACCATCACCGTTGGCGCCGACTTGAGCCAAGCACTCAACGACTATGCCGCACTTTACCGTGAGACCTATGGCGAGTCCGAAACGGTGGCGGAACTGATCCCCTTTATGCTGGTCGGGTTCCTGGAAGGCGACCGGGCGTTTGCCAAGGCCAGAAAGGAAGGTCTGCCGGGCGCCGGCGCGTCGGAGAAACCACGAAGGCAATCATCTTCCACACTGGACAACGGTTAGCGCTTGGTGTCGTTTTGGAGCACGCTAGGTTCTTGATCCTACCGCGTTGCCGCCGGTCCGTACTCCACCAGTTCGAGTGCCTCCTCCTTTGTGCAGGAATTCGCCTGAGCGAGTTCGAGCGCCTCTTCAAGCAAGCGATGATTGCGCTCCTGTACATCGAGGTGCGCCGGCGTCGGAAAGCACGCGACAATCCATTGCCAGACGCGGTGTTGAAACGAGCCTGAAGGCATGTCTAATTCCCAGCGGTTACCCTGAGAAGACACTGAGTCTGAGGGAGATTCAAGTTTCAGGGGAACAACTAAGCCTGCTAGACAATAAGTGCATAAAAGCCGTGGCTTTTTCTTGCGGCCGGCCTCGTTCTCTTCGGAATCGATCTTGTCACGATGCCGCCAGACCGGATGCTGAATGACAGCTTCTCGCCAACAGTAATTGAATAGCGGACCAGACCGCTCCCGGCCCCGACAAGTTGTTGAGTTCTCGACCAGCGGTCATTCTCGATTGTACCGTAGCGAAAGGTCGATCGCACATTGTTGCGTGGCGCAATGATTTTATATAGGTTAGTATATGAAGGTCGCCGATATGTGAACCTATATAGCGTTAAATTGATATAGTGACGTATATTGACACCCGTCATATACGAGCCTATATCAGGCTAGCTCATACAGAAATCGTATACGCCATGAAGATCAGAACAGCTCGCGACATTGGAATCCTGATCAAGGAGGCCCGCACCCGGCGCGGCCTGTCACAGGCTGCCTTGGCCAAAATGATCAACACGACGCAGACGTGGGTGTCGTGGATCGAGAACGGCAAGCCCAGCGCCGAGATCGGCAACGTGCTGCTGGCGCTGACCACGCTTGGTGTGGAGATGGACTTTCAGATCCCGCCGGCGCCGACGTCGGCTGATCATCATCATAATGCCGATGAACGGCATGTCGACGATGACGACGACGAGATTCCCTACAAGCTCTAGATGACGATGATCATGATGAACCCGATCGACACCCTCGACGTCTATATCGCTGGCAGACCGGTTGGGGGGCTCCACCACCTGCAGGGCGGCAAGCTTTCGTTCTCCTATCACGAGGCATGGATGGAAGGCCGGGTGGCGATCCCGCTCTCCCTGTCCATGCCGACGATCACCAGGACCTACGAGGGCAAGGTCGTCGAGGCATTCCTCTGGGGCCTACTGCCGGATAATGAGCAGACCCTCGCCAGATGGGCGCAGAGGTTCCAGGTCTCCACCCGAAACCCGTTTGCCCTGCTCAAGAATGTCGGCCGCGACTGCGCCGGCGCCGTCCAGTTCCTTTCGCGTGGCGACCAGATTTCCCGCGGCGAGAACGTGGAGTTGCTCACCGAGGCGCAGATCGGCGACCGCCTGCGCGATCTGCGCAAGGATGGTGCAGCGACCCGGCGAATCGGCGATCCTGGTCAGTTCAGTCTCGCTGGTGCGCAGGCAAAGACGGCGTTCCATTTCGACACGGGCAGCAATCGCTGGGGTATTCCTCTAGGCGACACGCCCACGACACACATCTTAAAGCCGCCTTTGCCGCACTTGCACGGGCATACTGAGAACGAGCATTTCTGCCTGCAGCTTGCATGCAAGCTCGGCATGGACGCTGCACACAGCCAGGTTCTCGACTTTGCAGGCGAAAAGGCGATCGTTCTCGAGCGCTACGACCGCCGCAACATCGACGGCAAGACCATCCGCATCCATCAGGAGGACATGTGCCAGGCCCTGTCGGTGATGCCGACGCTAAAGTACGAGAACCAGGGTGGGCCAGGTATCACGACGATCTCCAAAAAGGTGCTGTCGGCCTCCCTCGACCCCGTCCAAGACCGTCAGACCTTCATGGCCGCGAACGTTTTCAACTGGATCATCGCCGGCACGGACGCGCATGCAAAGAACTACTCGATGCTGCTCGGTGCCCAGGGCGAGGCCCGCCTAGCTCCGCTCTACGACATCTCCTCCATTCTGCCGCACCTCGGCGAGGGAGAGATCCAAGCTGAGATGCGCGACCTTAAACTGGCGATGAAGATCGACAGAGTCTACCCGATCGACGAGATCATGCCGCGCCACTGGGGGCGCTGTGCGTCCTCAGCAAAGGTCGGCGCCGAGTACACGGTGCGGACGATCCGCCATCAGCTCGCGGTGATGCCCGATATGGCATCGGAGTGCGCCCAAGAGCTTCGCCAAGAGGGGATCATCCATGAGATCGTTGCTCGCCTCGTCGACGCGATCGCGACGCGCATCAAGAGCTTGTCCCGGATCTATGGAGAGGAAGCCGCCGCGGAGCCCCTGGAGGTTGTGGAGGTGAAAGTCGGGCGGGGATAGCGGATCCACGGACTAATGCCGGCGAAACGGACGGACCGCACACTGCCCAAGGGATTCTCGCTCTAGTAGCGCGGCCCCGGGCCGGGTAGATGGCCGGTTTCGGAACCGGCCATCCGGCATCTTGAATGACGGGAATGGGGTCGGCTGCAGAACGGCAGCTTCCCGCCGAACGTTGCCCAAGAGCGGCCAGTCCAGTCCGCTCTCGGCCAACCGTCATCATTCACGAACCTTATTGATTCCCCGGAGAGAAAGTTGATCCTCCGGGCCGACGATTTGGCGCGAGTTTCGGCGTTTTTCGACGGTCAGTATGATTTCCGGCGGTTAGAGATTTGCATCGGCGTTTGGTGAACGGCCGCTGTTGGGTTCAAAGTGGATGGTCGCGTTGGCTTGCGGCGTCCCTCGATTGAGATCACCCGCGGGTTTTTGCTCTTGAGTTCATCCAGATAGTCGGCCCACCATTGCATCATTTTCACGCGCTCGTCCCAGTGCTCTGCCCGGGCGTAGGCGCGCCGAACGTCGTTGTTCTCAATGTGGGCCAGCTGCCGCTCTATGGCGTCCGGATGCCACTTGCCGCATTCGTTCAGCAGAGTTGATGCCGTTGCTCGAAAACCATGCGCGGTAGCTTCTTCCTTGCTGTAACCCATACGACGCAGTGCGGCGTTAAGGGTATTGTCGGAAATCGGACGCGAAGCCGATCGAACACTAGGAAACAGCAGCGATCCATCACCAGAGATTTCTCTCAGTGAAGTCAGGACGCTGATCGCTTGCTTTGATAGGGGTATGCGGTGCGGCCGTCGCATTTTCATGCGTGCTTCAGGGATCGTCCACACCGAGCTTTCAAAATCGAACTCTTCCCATTCCGCGGCGCGAAGCTCGCCTGGGCGGGGAAACAGCAGCGCTATCAGCTTCAGACCGGCTCGGGTTGTAGGCTGTCCGTCAAATGCATGGATCGCCCTCAGCAAACCGCCCAAGGCCTTCGGATCGGTAATCGCGGCGCGAGACGTTACCTTCGGACTGATGAGTGCGCCTCTGAGGGCGAAGGTCGGATCTGTCTCGGCGCGTGCGGTCGCGATCGCGTATCGAAACACGCTGCCGATGGTGGAGCGCAGTCGCCTGGCCGACTCATACCGACCGCGAACCTCCACGCGACGGAGGGCGGTAAGGATGCTGGCCGGCTCGATCTCCCGAATGCACTTGTCGCCGATTATCGGATAGGCAAAGTCGAGCAGCCATTTGACCTTGCTGATCGTCCGGTCGGCACGTCCCTCCTTCTTCAACTTGTCAACATATTCGTCCGCGATTGAGCGAAAGGAGTCCTTTGCCGAATCGGCCTTCCGCAAGCTGCGTTCCTTTCCAGGGTCGACGCCAGCTAGCAGGAGCCTTTTAGCATCATCGCGCGCCTCCCGTGCCTCGGCGAGAGAGATAAGGGGATAGCTGCCCAGCGCGAGCAGTTTCTGCTTGCCGTCAAAGCGGTAGGCGAGCCGCCAGAGGCGAGAGCCCGTGGGCTGTACCCATAGCTGCAGCCCGCCCCCGTCAGACAATTTCGCGAGTTTGGAAGCAGGGCGGGCGTTTCGACATTTCACGTCGGATAGGGCCATTCGTCAGGTCTCCCTTGGCTGTTTCGATACCATCAGGATGTCGAATACCAACGGAAATACCATCCCCCCGCCTCGTTGGATCAAATGCGCCCGAAGCGCTCTCTGTCACGCCTAAATGCGCAATGCGACAGCAAAAGATCAATAATTCCAGTCGCTTGCAGAAGCTGCAGCGTAGACGGTTCGGCTAAACGGAGTGTCGGGAGAAGAGGGGATGGTGCCCAGAGGCGGAATCCAAGTGAGGAAAGTATGCCAGTACTTTCAGGATGTTACTACCCACGTAGCCTGCGAACAACCAACATAAATACCAACAATATATTTCTGTGGATTACTATCATTCCTCGTGGAATGCCCGACTGATTTGGTCCGACAGCGGCTTCACAAAATAGGAAAGCGCCGTACGCTCGCCCGTCTGGACCATCGCTTCGGCCGGCATGCCGGGCACGAGCGTCAGGTCCTTGAGCTTCGTCAGTTCCGCATGCGGAACCGATAGACGCACCAGGTAATACGAAATGCCGTTTTTTTCGTCCGTCGCCAGATCGGCTGCGATCCGGCTGACATATCCGTTCAATTCCGGCGTGGTTCTCAGATTGAAGGCTGACATCCGCAGCACGGCCTTGTGACCAAGCTGGATTTGGTCGATGTCCTTCGGGGTGATCCGTACTTCCAGCGCAAGATCGTCGCCTTCCGGCACGATTAGCATGATCGGATCGGCGGGCGTAATCACTCCGCCTAGCGTATGAACTGCGAGTTGTTGAATGGTGCCTGACTGCGGCGCGACGATATCGATCCGTCGCAGTTCCTGTTCAGCCGCCACCTTGCGCTCACCATACTCCCCGATCTGCGCCTGAACCTCTCTGAGCTCCTGGCCGACTTCGGTCTTGAAATCCTGATCGATCTGCGGGATCTGCAGGCGCGTTTCGGCTATGCGGGCTGCTGTCTGTGCCTGATGTGCGATCTTCTCACCGCGTTCGCCACCGAAAGTGGCAACCTGGATCTTCAGGCTGTTCAACCGTTGGTCCGAGACAATGCCTTGGTCGCGCAGCCCACTCAGAACAGCAATTTCCTTAAGGAGAACCTCGATCCTTTTTTCACAGGCAATTTCCTGCGCCTCGAATCCTTCGATCTCGTGGTGATATTGAGTAATGTGTTCCGCCAGTTGCGCCTGCTTTCCGTCGCGGGATTGTCTGCGGAATTCGAACAGCAGCGTCTCGCTATGTATTGCCGAAGCTACGTCCGGAACATCTCTTCGGACGAGCAGCCAGTCCGGGAAGGCGATCTCCGCGAGATCGTCACGTTCAGCATCGAGTCTTGCCTGGTAGGCGGCGAGCTCATCGAGCCGCTTGGTGACTATGGCGAGATTGGCGCGCGTCTGGGTGGCATCGAGCCGCATGAGGATGTCGCCGGCTTTCACTTTATCGCCTTCGCGCACCAGGATTTCTCCCACCACCCCGCCGGTCGGGTGCTGCACCTTCTTGACATAGGAATCGACGACAAAGTGTCCGGACGCGACAACCGCACCGGAGAGATTCGTGAAGGCCGCCCAGGCTCCGGCTCCTCCCACAAAGATTACGCTCGCCAGAAGGCCCGCCACCAGGTGGCGGCGAATGGAGCTGGAAACGTCATTGTTCTGATGAATGCCGGACACCGGGATCCTCCATGTCAGCGCGCTCTCCCACATGATCCTGTGTAGATTCGATGGCCTTGACGCCAGCGCCTCGTGCCATCGCTGTCCCCTTCAGGACTTTGGAAAGTGCTTCATCACGCGCACCGAATGTTCGCTGCCGTCCACCTTCCATCACCAACACCAAATCCACGGCGCGGATGGCGCTCGGCCGATGGGCGACGACAACCGCAATGCCCTTGCGCTCGCGCACGGAGGCGATCGCCTTAACGACCGCAGCCTCGCCTTCCGCATCGAGATTGGCATTGGGTTCATCCAGCACAACAAGGAAAGGGTCTCGATAAAGAGCACGGGCAAGACCGATACGCTGGCGCTGCCCGGCGGAAAGTGCCGATCCGGCCTCACCGATCGGAGTTTCGTAGCCGTGCTCAAATCGGAGGATCAGTTCGTGCGTGCCCGCTGCTTTCGCCGCGGCGACAATAGCCTCAGGGTCAGGATTATCTTCAAAACGAGCAATGTTTTCGGCAATGGTGCCGTCGAACAGTTCAACACCTTGCGGCAGATAGCCGATATGACGGCCTAGTGCTTCCCGGTCCCATTGATCGAGGCTTGCGCTGTCGATGCGAACCTTTCCGGCGACCGGCGCCCATGCGCCGACGATGGCGCGCGAGAGTGTCGACTTGCCCGAGCCCGATGCACCGATGATCCCGAGTGCGCTTCCCGCCTGAATGGCAAACGCAAGGCCGGTCACGGTCGGCTTCCTTTCGCCGGGCGGAACGATTGTCACGCCTTCGAGGCGCAGTTCGCGTTCAGGTGCAGGCATTGGCATAACAGGAGCGGATTCAGGAACCTTTTCCAAGAGGTCCTCCAGCCGCGCCCAACCCTGGCGCGCCATGAGGAAAGGTTTCCAGCTTGAAATGGCCAGATCGACCGGAGCCAGCGCACGCCCCATCATGATCGAACTGGCAATCATAACCCCGGCCGTAGCCTCCTGTCTGATGACAAGGTACGCGCCGACGGCAAGAATGGCCGATTGCAGCAGCACGCGCAGCGATTTTGAAATGGCACCCAGCCCACCTGCCACGTCCCCAGCTTTCCGGTTGGCGGCCAGATACTTGGCATTGGCCTTTTGCCATCGGGCAGCGATCCGCTTTCCAAGGCCGAGAGCTTGCACGACCTCGGCATTGCAACGCGCTGCTTGCAGCAGACCATTGCGTGCCATGTTGTGGGCAACGGTATCGCTTATTGGCCGTTGCGAGAGAGTGTTGGCAAGGAGTGTCAGAGATGTGAGGCCGACCGCCCCGATAAGTGCCGTCATGCCGATCCAGAAATGAAGGAGGAAGCAAATGCCAAGATAAAACAGCATCCATGGCAGATCGAAGAACGCTGTCGGACCGTTTCCACCCAAGAAGCCGCGAACATTGTCGAGATCGCGAAGCGGCTGCAAGCCGTCGCCCGGCATGCGCGTTGAAAGCGGAAGGCGAACGATCGCATCGTGAACGCGTCCGGAAAACTCTCCATCGAAACGCTCGCCAATCCGCAGCAGCACGCGGGCGCGCAAAATGTCGAGCAGGCATTGGAACGCATAAAGCCCCGCAGCAAGCACGACGAGCCCCACCAGCGTCGATACGCTGCCACTTGCCAGAACGCGGTCATAGACCTGAAGCATGAACAGCGGCGAGATCAGCGCAAGCACGTTGACCGCGCCGCTGATCAACACAACGCCCCAAATAGCGGAACTCAGAGGGAAAGGTCTCAAAGCTGAATCCTTCAAGGAATGGCTTCTCACGTAAGTTCCGGAGGCTGGCGACTCAGCCCCATATTGCTCCCCGACCGGCGACCGACTGCATCCGCTCGCTGGTTCAGGATCAGTGCTCCCGCCGAATATGTTTGGTCCCGGCATTTAATGGAGCGGGTCAACAAACCGTCCGGCTGAAGGTTTGGAAGGGCAACGTCATCGTGGCCGGCCGCAAGGGCCCGGACAGGCTTCCGCCTCCACACTTTCAGGAGATTTCGGTGCACGACCAGCGCGACGCGCAGGGCTTCGTCAAGCTATCCACGCTGCAACTGCTCCCGGGCGCCCCTCGGCCGCCCCGGCCCATGGCAAGTAGCGGAAACGGGAAAGCGCCCGCCCAGGGGGGCGGGGCGCGGTTCCGTATCGGTTTTCTGGATCAAACGAAGGTGAAGTCCGACGCGGTCAGGCCTAGGTCGGCCACGGTGACCACACCGCCCAGGTGGGCGAACTCGTGCGCGCTGCCGTCGGCGGTGACATAGGCCAGAGTTGCGACTCTGTCGGTGTAGCTGCTTTGGTAGACAATGATGTCGCCGGCGTGCTCGCCGGAGATCGCACTCGCTGCCTCATTAGCAGAGTTGAAAGATTCGCCAGTGATTACCACGACATGTTCGCCGTTCGCACCCGAGGCCGCGCCACTGTAGAAGCTGCTCACCGGGTAGCCGGACTGTATGCTGGCGTTGTTGACGAAGTTCGCGCCAAAACCGTCGTTGTAGAGGCCCACCGCATCGAAGGCGAACTTGTCCTCCGCCGGGTTGAAATCGGTGATAGTGGTAATGTCCGGCTTCGACCCGACACTCGGATCGACCCCAGGCACCGGATTGTGGAACTGGAACACGAACGTGTCATTGTCGGTGCCCCCGGTCAACGTATCCTGGCCGTCACCCACGTAGAGGACATCCTGGCCGGGACCGCCGCTGAGCCTGTCATTGTCCTCACCGGAGACGCGCGCGTTGAAGCGGCCGTTGTCGCCGGAGAGATCGTCCCAGCCATCTCCGCCGAAGATGCGGTCGTTACCCTCGCCGCCAAGGGCTCGGTCACTGCCCGGGCCAGCCGAGATCTCGTCGTTGCCGCCACGACCGTCAATCCAGTCACCGCCCTGGAAACCCTCCATCCAATCTTCACCCTTGGTGCCGAGGAGTGTTTCGGCATCCCGGCTACCCTCGATAATGTTTGCCATCGAAAAATACTCCTAATGATGCACCCTGCCTGACGCGTTCATATTGCCCATCGGGTAATTAGAGAAATCGATTGCTTGGATAGACACACATTTACGAAATGGATGCATTCACGTTCACTTCGCCCTTCCGCTGAGCAGTAGCGGGCTCGCAGGCGGCGGGGACGCGCCCAGACGATCGACCCGAACATTCACACTCAAGCGGACGAGGAAAACTTGGTAACCGGCCGCCCTGGTTGGGCCCAAACCTCTCTCTGTTTGCTCGACGCCGGCATACCCGCACCGTAAGCGCTGGACGTGGACAAGTTCCGGTGGCGGCGGGTACGGCGCGGCTCAGCGATGAATGGGGGCCGGAGACGGTTCCTTCCCCGACACGCATGCTGCTACCGCGCAACAAGGGGAGGGCAATTTGCCGCCAATGGTCTCGTGATAGCGCCTTTCGCCGACAGGCTGTCGAAGTTGACCGAAGCCCAGCTGAAACGACAACTGACGGGTCCTCACAGCTGCGTTACGCATTCGCTCACCGTCAAGCCGGCCTCGGAAGAACAGGCATAGGGCTGTGTTGCCGAGTATCTCGCCAGCACTGCCCATTGCGAGCAATGGAACATTAGGGAGCGCGTTCGCGCGAGCCGAGAGTTCAAGGATCTCGGAACGACAGCTTCCGCACGTCGGCCGCACGGGCTCTACGCGACGCGGCCTACGCCAAGCTAACAGAATTACTTTCATTACTCGTGGAATGCTCGACTGATTTGGTCCGACAGCGGCTTCACAAAATAGGAAAGCGCCGTACGCTCGCCCGTCTGGACCATCGCTTCGGCCGGCATGCCGGGCACGAGCGTCAGGTCCTTGAGCTTCGTCAGTTCCGCATGCGGAACCGATAGACGCACCAGGTAATACGAAATGCCGTTTTTTTCGTCCGTCGCCAGATCGGCTGCGATCCGGCTGACATATCCGTTCAATTCCGGCGTGGTTCTCAGATTGAAGGCTGACATCCGCAGCACGGCCTTGTGACCAAGCTGGATTTGGTCGATGTCCTTCGGGGTGATCCGTACTTCCAGCGCAAGATCGTCGCCTTCCGGCACGATTATCATGATCGGATCGGCGGGCGTAATCACTCCGCCGAGCGTATGAACTGCGAGTTGTTGAATGGTGCCTGACTGCGGCGCGACGATATCGATCCGTCGCAGTTCCTGTTCAGCCGCCACCTTGCGCTCACCATACTCCCCGACCTGCGCCTCGCTGGACGAGGACAAGTTCCGCTGGCCGCGGGTGGAGAACGGCGTGATCCGGCTTGCCGCGCCCAACTGATGGCGCTCGTCGAAGGCATGGACTGGCGCGCTTAAGCCGAACGGAGACGGCGTCCGACGTCGGCCGGATAGGCCGTGGCGAAGTGACTCAGGCGCAAAAGGCGGGCCTCTGGCCGTGCAAAATAAGCTTTTGTCGGCGTCATGAAGAGAAGCGCTTTGGCCCGTCTCCACGAAATCGTTCCGCTCAAGGCGATATTCGTCCCCATGGCGGCGGAGAAGGCCGAACTGCAACAACTCCGGAGCGAACACTCAAGGCCGAGATCGTCCGGATGGCGACACTCAACGAGCGTGCCCAGGAGAGGCTCGCCGACCTTCAGGGATCGTCAAGCAGCTGGAGCGCGGCGCTTCGGTCGCAGCTCCGAGAAGCTCGAACGTGCCCAGCAGGCCTTCGCCTTCGAATCCAGACCGGGCTCGGCGCGATTGAGTCCGAACTCGAGGCCGCAAGGCCGCAAGACCGACAGGCGAGCCGCGACGTGCTGCGCGACCGCGCAAGGCGTTCCCGGTGCATCTGGAGCGGGTCGAGATCGTCATCCGGCTCGACCCATGGGGGAAGAAGCGCTCCCGCAGCCAATCGTCCAGCCCGTCAAACGCCGTCGGCCGCACGGGCTTGCGAAACGGAACAGTCCCGCCCTCGCTTAGATGCCGATGCACGGTGTTGCGCGCGCCCCCGAATTCCTTCGCCCGTCGGTTCCCCGCCAACCTCATGCCGCCGCAGCATCGCTGCCACCTCTTCAGGCTGAAGGATCTGCTCTCCCTGCATCGTTCTCGACAATGCAGGAATCGCCCAATCCCAATCGCCATCCATGCCTCCTCTCATAACCGAGGGGTCAGTTTCTCAATTCGGCCGACAACTGAGACGTCCGGTGCTATTAGGCAGGGCAATCATACGAGATGCCTCCTGCAACATCATTTCCCGCATCCATAGGCTTGCCGGATCATTATTGTGAAGCGCAGGCCATTGGACGGCCTCCGTGAATGCGGCAGGAAGTGGCGGCGGAAGTTCGACAATCCGCAAGGGTGTTAATTTCGCGAAATGCTGCGCCAGCCGCAACGGCATAGTCCCGATGCGGCTGGTGCCTGATAGAAGGGGCGGGATCATGCTAAAGCCGTGTACGACGACCTCGATACGTCTCTCGAAACCGTTCTCGAGCAAATACCATTCCTCGATGGAGGGCTGCCGGGTGTCCCCGAATTTAAGCACAACCTGCCCCATCGACAAGTATCGGTCGAATGTAAGTGGCTCTGACAGCTGCTTGTTCGTGCCGCAGCCTACGCATACGAGCATATCTTCGAACAGGGCTGCGCGAGGATGTTTCGACATGAACACTTCCGGCATAATCAGAAAATCAACGTCGCCGCGCCGGAGAAGCTCCTCGGGGTCGTCGGAAATAGGCAGACATTCGAAGCGGACGGCGGGAGCTTCCCGCGCAGCACGCTTTACGATCTTCTTAAAAAATACGAGTGTGAGGTAATCGGAAAGGATGATGCGGAAGCGACGATCCGATCCGACCGGGTTAAAGGGGTCCCAGGAAATAATCGACAGCTGGATGTGCAGCAATGCCTCCCGGACTGCTGTGGCGAGCCCCTCCGCGCGCGGTGTCAAAATGAGTTCGCGGCCGTTCATCGTAAATAGCTCATCGCTGAAATAGGCGCGTAACCGACCGACGGCGGCGCTCATGGCCGGCTGACTCAGGTTAATACTGCGGGCTGCGGCGGTGACTTTACGCTCCCTGATCAAAGCGTCCAGCACAACGAGGAGATTTAGATCGAGTCCCTTAAAACGCATGCATTGACCTATCCGACACGTGGATGGGTATCGCCCAAAGAATCAATTTCACGAATGGTGAGAGCGTCAACGCATCAGCCGACGACGAAACAGAGCAACCGATAGGAAGAACGGCAAAACCGTGTATATGCAAAGCGCGCCGATATGCAGGCCCATGCTGCCGGCGGGACGGCCAAGCATCGCCGGACGAATGAGGTCAATTGCATGTGCGAGCGGCAACAAGGAGGCGACGTCCTGAAAAGCGCCGGGCAATTGGTTGACCGGAAACATCGCGCCGCAAAGGAACAGCATGGGCGTTATAACAAGCGTATTATAAAATATGAAATATTCATAACTGGGCGCAAGCGCCGTGACGACCATCGCTAGACTCGCGAAGGCGAGGCCACTGAGAGCGATGACTGGCAGCAAGCAGAGGATGGATGGCCACGATGCGTAGCCTAGCGTGGTCGCAACAATAGTGATTGCTGTGCCCGCCATCAGGGCCTTGGTGGCTGCCCAGGCCAATTCGCCGAGTAAGATATCGCCGAGCGTCAGCTGAGTGCATAGCATTCCTTCCCAGGTGCGCTGGTCGCCCATGCGGCCGAAACTCCCGTAAACCGTTTCAGCGGTCGCCGATGCCATCGCGCTTGTGGCAACCATGCCAGCCGCGAGAAACGCAATGTACGAAGTGCCCTCAACAGGCCCTATCATTGTTCCGATTCCAAAGCCGAGACCGAACAGATAGATCATCGGATCGGCGAGGTTGCCGAGCACCGATGCAAGCCCGATTTTCTTCCATCCAAGATAGTTGCGGCGCCAAACCGCGACCCAATTCCACGCATTGGCGGGCATGCCCGCCGCATAACGTTCGCCCATTGTTCAGTCCTCCATCTCGCGCCCGGTTAGCCGCAAAAACACATCCTCGAGATTGGGGGGACGCTGCAGAAGGCGTAGACCCGCGCGCCCGCGTAGCTGCGCCAGCACCTGCTCCGGATCGGGTGCATAGCAAAAAAGCGTCTCACCGCTCACCTCGATGCGCTGTGCGTACGGCCGGATCAGCGCACCCAGTTCATGCGGATTGCCGCCGTAGACCTCGACCACGTCACAGCCGATCTGCTCGTCAATGAGTGCGGACGGGCGGCCTTCGGCGATCTTGCGCCCCTCCTCCATAACGCACAGCCGATCGCACAGCCGCTCGGCCTCTTCCATGAAATGGGTAGTCAAAAGAATAGTCTTGCCCCGCGCCAGCAGCGATCGCAGCCGTTCCCAGATCAGGTGGCGGGCCTGCGGATCGAGGCCGGTGGTCGGCTCGTCCATCACCAGCAAGTGCGGGTCATTGATCAGCGCACGCGCGAGCGTCAGGCGCCGCTTCATGCCGCCGGACAGTTCGGCGACGCGCGCATCCGCTTTGTTCTCGAGGCGGGCGAACTCAAGCAGCGATGGTATGACCGCATCGATCTGGCGTCTGCTCATCCGGAAGTAGCGCCCGAACACCAACAGGTTCTCGCGTACAGTGAACGCGGTATCAAGATTGTCGAACTGCGGGACCACGCCGATGCGCATACGTGCCAAACGCGCGCGCGCCGGCACTGGAACGCCGAGCACAGTAATCTTCCCCGCATCGGGCGATGTCATGCCGAGGACCATACGCGCAATCGTGCTTTTGCCCGCGCCGTTCGGTCCCAAGAGCCCGAAGCATTCCCCCGCCGCAACGCGGAACGACAGTCTGTCGACAACGAGCTTGTCATAAGTTTTGCTTACGTCAGTAAGATCGATCGCTACCATGGACATGGGTTCATTTTACCGAGAGGGACGCCAAGACTGGCGGTTGCTTGGTTGCCTGCCGGACCTGAAACTGTGACTCGTCTTCGCCATCCCAGCCGTCGATAACGAACTGATCGACGTCACAAGGATTTAGCCCCTGTTCCGGTAAAGCGGCGACAATTGCGTAGAGATTATCGATGGCTTGGTAACGCGGATCGTTGTGCCGCTTTTCCTGGTCAACGCAGAAGACGAGCCGTCCATCCTCGACCAGGGCGATCGCCCCATCATGGGTCAGCTTGATACCAAAGATGCGCATAGTGTCTCCAGGTTAACGGCGATAGATTCGATCATCAGGAAGCGGAAAGCGGGTTTCGGAAACGGACGAGCAAGCAGTCTTCGTTGACCGACTCGCCCCGACACTCAAGACGCTCTACCTCGATCAACGTTTCGTTCAGCATGGCGATGACCGGCTCAGCACCAGCGGCGTGACCCCAGCGACGGCAATTAGCATCCCTTGCCGATCCGAAGATCAGATGCCCGCCAGGCGCAAGCACCCGCACCAGGTTTTTGACGGCCGCGCGCATCTCGGCTATGTCTTCGAGATAGTAGAGGACCTCCGCCACAACGATCAGGTCAAACAACTCGTCGGTCGAAAACTGTTGAACATCGGAGACTATCCAGTTGATGCGCGACGGCTCGTTTATCCGTTGACGTGCTCGAGCAATCGCTTGCGCCACGACATCGATGACGGTGAGCCCTTGGCAGTAGGGGGCTAGTTTTTCCGTGAATGCGCCGGCAGCGCACCCGACTTCGAGGGCATTTGAAATGGAGCCTTGGGCAAGCGCCAGCTGGAGCATTTGCGTGTGGCGCTTCCGCTCGAACGGATTGCCGTCGAGAAGCCACGGATCGTCTGCGGCCAATTCCCGATCAAGCAACTGATGATTCACGTTCGGGGTCAAACTCGTGCACCTCTCGTCCACTAGGTAATTAGCGATCACTCGTCGCCGCAAATGTTGCCCGACAGCACTAATTCCGAAGAATCCCGCGCAAGATTGAGCCTGCGAAGCGGAGCCGCATGCGGCGAGAATTCTGCCCTGCTGGAACCAGTGATCGGAGTTTGGGTGGGGGCCTGTTTTCCCCCAGTGTTCGATGTAGCGACAGCAGAGCCTCGCGACAGCCAATCGCTATTGCTCAATGTACACAGCGCGTAGGCTTTCAACGGAAGCAAGAGAAAGATGTTGATGAACGTGTGCAGCGAAAAGCCCAGAAATCGAAACTGTCGGGCACGAACTGCTACCACGCTGCATCGGAGCATGGTCATGGACACAATCATCAGTCCTGTCCACCAAGGCACAGAGCCTGTCAGTGCGAAATGTGCGAGGCCCGTTAATACCGATACGGCGAGGAGTAGCGCGCCGAGATTCTGTCCGACCACGTCCAACGTGAGATAGCTATTTAGGCTGGGCAGCAAGCGCAGCCCAAGCAGCGTGTCCCGGAATGTGCTTCGTGCCCAACGGAGTTGTTGGCGCAGATACGGTCCGAGTCTGTTCGGGACGACTGTGGCCGCGATGGCGCTCGGAACGTACTCGGTTCGAAAGCCTGCTTTCAGCATCAGGATAGTAAGATGGCGATCCTCACCGAAGTCGCTTGGCTTGCCCCGAAAAAACTGCGACTCGTACTGGTCCAGTAATAAAAGGAGCGCAGACCGGCGGTACATGGCACATGGGCCGCAACAGCACATAACGGCACCGAAGCGAGCCTGCGCCGCGCGCTCCTCGTTGCAAGCCAGCCAGTACTCCATGTCTATCAGCCTGGTCAGCCAGCTCTCGGTCCGGTTACTGGCCGTCAACTGACCCATGACTGCGCCGACCGCTGAATCTCGCATCTTCGGTACAAGCTTGGCAATGACGTCGGACGCGAGTAACGTGTCTGAATCAACGTTAAGCACCAGATCCCCTGATGAGCGGCGTATCGCGGCGATCTGCGCCTTGCGCTTTCCAACATTCTCGGGAAGCAAAATGATGTCGAACCTGGGGTCGCGCGCGTAGGCTTCGTGGACAGTTCCTAAGGCTTCGCGATTTCCAGAACCGTCATCAACCACATAGACCCGAAGTCTTCCGGCGTATTCTTGGTCGGCAATGGAAGCCAGGCACTCTGAAAGCGTGCGCGGATCCTCGTTGAAGCAGGGGACGATGACATCCACGCTGGGCAGTTGATCGGAGCCGACGAGAACCTCGAACGCCGATGAGTCGTTTGTCGGCAGAGCATAAATCCCCTGCATGCTCTTATAAGCAGTCGAGAGCAGCGCATAAAGCGATATGGCCACAGTGCTGGTTGTACCAAGAAGAGTCATGGGATCTCGTTTGTTCAGTGATGTTGAGGAAGTGAGCGGATTACAAATCCGCGCTCACGCAATGCTGGAATCAGCCGGGACAGCGCCGTGACCGTCTGGTCGCGCAGACCGGCGTGAGCGCCCCGGCCCAACTCGCCGGGAGGGCATCCGTCGTGCAAGAGTACGATTGCGCCCGGCCGGACAGAGGCGAGCACTTTATCGATAATCGCGTCGACCCCAGGGCGAGACCAATCTCGAGGGTCGACGGACCAATGGAGGGCCGCCAGCCCGGCGATCTGTGAGGCTGTGAAGACTTCTTCGCTCCAGGCGCCGTAGGGCGCGCGAACATAGCGCACCGAGGCCTGCGGGCACGCTCTCATGATGGCGTCGTTCGCTTCAAAGACCTCACGTTGCACTTCGCCGAAACCGCATTGGTACAGATCCGGATGAGACATCGTGTGGTTGCCTACCTCGTGCCCTTCTGCGACCATCCGTTGGATTAGATCTGGGTGCTCTAAGGCGTAGGCGCCGATGACGAAGAAAGTCGCCGGCACCCGCTGCTCTGCCAGCACATCGAGAATCTCCGGTGTGAAAAGTCGATTGGGACCGTCGTCAAACGTCAGATAAACGCTGCGACGGCCGGTGCCGTCAGAGCACTCACGGCGCACTTCGTACAAGCAATCGGGACGGCTCATAGCTCTGGTCCGTTCCGATCTATCATCGTGCCCGTGGGCCATTCGCTGATCGGCCGTCCAACCGGCAGAACAATGGTGAGTGCGTCATCGATGCGTGTGGGCGGCAGGTCGAGGCGGGCCTCTGGTCGGGTCGAGCGCACGCGAATTCCCGACAAAACGGCCAAAGGCCTGTATCGCCGCCCGAACCTCTCAACATGATTCCGCAGCGCGTCCCGGACCGTTCCGAAAGCGAATGGAACGCCAAGCTCCTGCAGTATTGGAAGCATGACATGGATTGAATGGGCGATTCCGAGACCCTCAAGGTCCGGGCGTACCCCGTACAGGCCCAGCTCAGCCACCAACAGGTCGACCGCGTCAACCTTGATGAAACGGCGCAGTATGCCCATGTGAGCCGCTACACCACTTGAATCATAGGCGATCACGCGGAGTTCAGGCCTGGCTCCGGCCCAGCTTCGACTACCTTCGAACGGTTCTGCGTTGGACGCCCCAGTCGGCCCGTACGTATCACGAAAGAACTCGGCGAGCTCAACGTGATCGGAGAGCTGCAATTCGTTTTCCCAGCACAACTTCCACTGCACCTGGTGGCGCATTCAGGACCTCTCTTCATATTAGTTTTTGCGGCCGCATTACCCGACCAAAGCGGCGCTGTTGGCTGCATTCAGCCGTTGTCGTTGGCGAAGGTGAGCCAGACGCTCTCTCGAAGTTCCGGCCCGTGTCGTCGATTTGAGCTTGACGTCGCTCATTAACGTTCCTCTAATGCATGGCTCGTAAATTCGTAAAATTGATTGTTTGAATGATACGCATCCACACGTTGGATAGAACATGACATGCGTTTCAAGGGACTCGATCTAAATCTCCTCGTTGTGCTGGACGCTCTGATGAGGGAGCGTAAAGTCACTGCCGCGGCTCGCAGTATCAACCTGAGCCAGCCGGCCATGAGCGCCGCCGTTGCTCGGTTACGCGCCTATTTCAACGATGAGCTATTTACGATGAACGGCCGCGAGCTCATTTTGACACCGCGCGCCGACGGGCTCGCCACAGCAGTCCGGGAGGCATTGCTGCACATCCAGCTATCGATTATTTCCTCCGACGCTTTCAACCCGGCCCAATCGGATCGTCTCTTCCGAATGATGCTTTCCGATTACATCACGCTCGTATTTTTTAAGAAGATCGTAGAGCGTGCTGCGCGGGAAGCACCCGCCGTTCGCTTTGAATGTCTGCCTATTTGTGACGACCCCGAGGAGCTTCTCCGGCGCGGCGACCTTGATTTTCTGATTATGCCGGAAGTGTTCATGTCGAAACATCCTCGCGCAGTCCTGTTCGAAGATATGCTCGTATGCGTAGGCTGCGGCACGAACAAGCAGCTGTCAGAGCCACTTACATTCGAGCGATACTTGTCCATGGGGCATGTCGTGCTCAAATTCAGGCACACCCGGCAGCCCACCATGGAGGAATGGTATTTGCTCGAGCACGGTTTCGAGAGACGTGTCGAGGTCGTCGTACAGGGCTTTAGCCTGATCGCGCCCGTCCTGTCAGGCAGCAACCGCATCGGGACCATGCCGTTGCGGCTGGCGCAGCATTTCGCAAAAACAACACCCCTGCGGATTGTCCAACTTCCGCCGCCACTTCCTCCTCCCGCATTCACGGAGGCCGTCCAATGGCCTGAGCTTCACAATACTGATCCGGCAAGCATGTGGATGCGGGAAATGATGTTGCAGGAGGCATCTAGCCTGGCGCCTTTGCCTGAAATCAATGAGCGTCTCGGGCACGCCGATCCGACCTTGCGGTTGTTGGTACCGACTGCCACCTCGATTTCGCGTGCGAAGTCCCGGAAGATGTTAAGCCCCACTTAAACACCGGGCCTTTGCCCAGCAGAGCGGCGCAGTTGATTGTCAAGTACGAGGGCCAGGAACGAGCAGAACACACGCCCGGGGTTGCTACTGAATTGACTGCCGCCTCCGATTTTGCTTGCGGAGTCCCAGAAGATGCTCAGCCCCACTTAAATGCCAACGTCGCAGGCGTTGCCGCGGCTTTTCACGCGCGGCCAGGCGAGGAGATGGCGGTCCACGTGGTCGATCATCTGTGCCAGCCTCGCTCGGCTACTGGCGTCGACGACAGTCCCCTGCACCGAGAAAGTCGGGCACTTGGCAATGAAGCCGGTCGAGCTTGACGCTGCGGACCCAGGCAATTGACCCCGCGCTTCTGCCTGAACGCGTGGCCGATCCGTTCATCTAATCGGCGCTACATTCTGCCCGGCTGAGGTCCGTGGGTGCGGCCACCCCGCGGGATGGGATCATCATTCAACTTTCTCTCGTTTATGAAAGGAAACTCCCCGCTCACGATAGAGTCCATGAGTTTCATATATTTTCCGGCAGATGGATGTCGAACGGGAGAAATGTCTGTCCGGGCGTTTCAGCGGTGCCGGTCTCGATAGCCCGCGTCATCAGCGTTATCAGCTCCCGGCAAAGTCGGCGCATTGGCGTGGCGACCGCCATCGTGACGATATTATCTGCGAGCGCCGCCCGAGACTCCGGTGTGATTTCATTCACGATCGCGACGAGATCGCGACTTTTGCCCTCTTCTCGGAGCGCGGAGATGGCGCCCTCCATGCCGCCGCCGGCGACATAGAAGCCGACGAGCTCGGGCTCTCGCTGCATGAGATCAAGCGTTGCCTCGTAGGTGATCTGCCGTTTCTCGAGGTTCATGACAGGATCCAGCACCTCGAACGTGGGCGCGTTCTCACGGCAATAGGAGCGAAAGCCGACGTCACGGAGCTCGTGCCCCTGGAAACGATGGCTGCCGACAAAAACCGCCACTTTGCCGGGCCGTTTTGCGACCTTCGACACCATCCAAGCGGCCGTGCGCCCCACCTTGCGGTTGTTAAGGCCGATATACCCCTGTCGCACGCCGGCGGCGAAGTCGGAAAGCAGCGAGAAAACCGGAATGCCTTTGGCCTTGAGGTCCTCAACCGCTGCTGTAATTTTCGGGTGGTCCGGTGCCACCATCGCGATCGCATGGCAGCGTGCGCCCAAATCCTTGAGCCGCGCGATCAGGTCGCTCGGCATATGTGACGGGGCGAATTCGACGAGCGGAATGCCGTGGAAGGACTGGGCCAAATTGACCGATGCTTCGACCTCGCGCGCAAAATCTTGGTAGAAATGCTGGGCCGGTTTTCTCAAGATGAAGCCCAGACGGTAGTGCGGTAGGTCTCGCCGTAAGCGCTGCTTGATTAGCCCGGCAGCATGATAGCCGATCGCGTGGGCGGCGTCGTGGACCCGCCGCGCGGTCTCCTCGCGCACCGGATGGCGGGCGTTCAGAACCCGATCGATCGTTGCTACGCTGACTCGGGCTTCGCGGGCGAGATCGGCAATTGTGGGGCGCTTGGTCATAGGTCCCTATTCTGATCGGTTTTTGACGCGGGCCGGCTCTCTGTCGCCTAACGCGTTTCGGTTTCGGGTGGCAAAGTGAAAACGTCCCATACGAATGGCCAACAGCGTGTTGGACGAACATCATTCCAGACGTAAACCGGCCGGGTATACTGAAAGGCTCATTCGCTTAAAGGGCGGTGACGGTTTGCACTCACACATTTAGCGCTTCGGCTACATGGTCCGTGAGGAGCCGTTTAGAGGCTGCGGGTCGGTCGTTCAGTTCATGTGACCAGCTAGGCGACTTAACAGGTCGTGGGCCGCCCACCTTACTTGGAGGAGGGTAGCCGGTTTGATGCCTCGGCAAGCTGATGACCGCAGAAGGCGGCTTTCATCTGTGCTCGGTCCAATTCTCCTTCCCAGCGGGCGACGACGAGGGATGCCACTGCGTTGCCGACGCAATTCGTCAGCGCCCGGCATTCGGACATGAAGCGGTCGATGCCGAGTATCAGTGCCATCCCAGCAACGGGAACACTCGGAACTACGGCGAGCGTAGCCGCCAGGGTGATGAAGCCCGCGCCTGTGACACCTGCAGCGCCCTTGGAGGAAAGCATTGCTACGAGCAGCAGCAGCACCTGATCGCCGATGGACAGATCCGTGTTCGTCGCCTGAGCGATGAAGAGGGCCGCCAGCGTCATGTAGATATTCGTGCCGTCCAGATTGAATGAGTATCCGGCCGGGATGACGAGACCCACAACCGAACGCCTGGCGCCCGCCTTCTCCATTTTCTGCATCAGCGAAGGGAGCGCCGCCTCCGAGGAGGACGTTGCGAGGACAAGCAGCAGCTCTTCCTTGATGTAGCGAATGAGAGAACAGATCGAGAAGCCGTTGTAGCGACAGACCGCGCCGAGAACCCCGAACACGAAGAGGAAGGCGGTGAAATAGAACGTCGCGACCAGCATCGCGAGGTTGACCACCGAACCGATGCCATATCTGCCGATGGTGAAGGCCATTGCGCCAAAAGCGCCGATCGGCGCGGCCTTCATCAGAATTCCAACGAGCTTGAAGACAGGCGCGATGAGCGCCTGAAGGAAGCAAACGACAGGCTTGCCCGGCTCGCCGGCCATCGCAAGCGCCATGCCGAACAGAACCGAGAAGAACAGCACCTGCAGGATGTCGCCTTCCGCGAAGGCACCGACGATCGTTGGCGGGATGATGTTCATCAGAAAGCCGGTGACCGACTGCTCGCTGGCTTTTGCGGCATAGGTATTCACGGCCTGGACATCGAGCGAGGCCGGATCAATGTTGAGGCCGGCGCCAGGCTGGACGACATTGGCGACGATGAGGCCGACGATCAGCGCGAGTGTCGAGAAGGTGAGGAAATAGACCATCGCTTTACCGGCGACCCGGCCGACCTTATGAAGATCGTTCATGCCGGCAATGCCGGTGGCAATTGTCAGGAAGATGACAGGCGCGATGATCATCTTGACCAGCTTGATGAAGGCATCACCCAGCGGCTTCAGGCTCTCGCCGGTCTCCGGATAAAAATAGCCAATTGCGACGCCGAGCGCGATGGCGGCAAGCACCTGGGCGTAGAGCTTGGTGTAGAAGGGTTTGCGGGGCGCGGGACTCGCGCCGCGGACTTGTGCAGCTGACACTGGTTCTCTCTCCCTGACCGGATCGAGGTGGCGTGACTTCTCCCGGGCTTCTCCCTATCGCGGCGCTCCGGTCGAACGCTGCACCAACGCCGCCGCAATACCCATGCCAGATGAATCCGCATGACCTGAACTGACGTGGGCTCGCCAATGATGGAGGAATGCGGTGTCAGACCAGCGGGAGGCCGCGGTCCGGCACGCCCTTGATGTCTCTGGCAGAGTGCTGCCGGTCGATCCCTCTGGCTAGCGGTTTGCTGCACAGAGCGTGGTGGGTTCCTCGTTTTAGCCGGCTTTGGACCGGGCCGCATCGGCGCCAGCGCGTACCAGATAGGTCGCCTGTTCATAAGCCCGTCCAGATGACAGGCTAACTTACCCCTGTTCGGAAGCGCTGTGAGAGGCGAGTTTCTTTCGCCGGAACGCCTGCGCCACATGACCAAATCCGTTGGTCTAGAGGAGGCCGAGAGCTTCGCTTTCCCTGACTAGCCGTGGCACCCATGATGGAATGAATGCGCTGGCACAAGGCGGGAACGACGAGGGTCCAGCACGACCCGTTGATGTTCACTGACAGAGTGCTGCCGGTCGATCCCTCTGGCTCGCGGTTCATCGGTGGCATCAGAGCCGAGAATGGCTGTGCTCTTTGCAGCGCTCCCGCTGCATGAAAGCCACGTCGAGACGTAGAGATTGACGCCGTTGGCGCTGACCACGACGATGCGATCTGGAAATTGCGAGCACCGCCTACCAAGCCGTACTCGACGCCAGCTTCGCGCCTTCACACGCGACGCCGCCGCCGCATGATCAACTCGAGCAAAATGGCGTTTCCGCAAACGACCAGTGCCGTTGGCGGTTATTATCACTTCCGCCCCTCCTTCGCGGGCGCTGGTGAATGGCACGGCCCGGCTTTTACACTCGGCGCGGTCAGCCGCTCGGGCACCGCATCGCCGGCGCAAGTATTTCCGTCGTTCAACGGCAAAAACAGAATTGATGAATTCTATCATATGCCGCGAGGTTTCCTTTCACGAATGAAAGAAAGCTCGATTGACTATCCCGCCTCGCTCCAGTCTGTTGAAAACAACGTATGGTTGCCTTGGTGCAAGCCGAGACCATGGCCAAGCTTCGTGGAGGGGAGAGCCAAGCGATGCATCAGGGTTCGATCCGCTTTGCACTCGACCAAACGGCGGCGGCACGAGTTCACGTCCGAGTATTTTCGCGCTTGCTCGCGACGTCGCGGGCGCACATGCCGCCGGCCTACGTTTGATGGCGCGAGATCGAGGATCACATGCACCACAACATTCGCAAATCAGAACAAAATGCCAGCGAGTGCGGCATATCGCTGCCGGATGCGATAAGAGGTTGTCCAACGTCCGAGACGAATCCTGCGAATGGGGTATTGCACGAGCGCGCCCTCACCGGAATCTTTGAAATATCGAAAATACTCACCGGTCCCGCCCGGCTCGAACTCACGTTGGCCAAGGTCGTTGATCTCCTGCACTCGTTAGTGCAGATGCGGCACGGCATCATCACTCTCTGCGATGCCGAGGCCGGACTGGACATCACCGTGGCCAGCGACTGCGACACGAACAGCAATGAGCACTCCCGGTCGCGCGTGCCGCGCAACGCCATCGATCAGATTGTGACGACGGACACGCCGCTCATCGCCGAGGATATAGCGATGCATCCGGCCTTCACTGCCGCTGACATCGAGGTGCTTGGGGCCTCCGACACCGTGTCCTTCATCGGCGTTCCCATTCGTGTTGATGGAAACGCCGTAGGCGCGATGACTATGGACAGGGCTTTGGAAAGCAGGTCAAGCTGTCGGCTCGATTACGATGTCCGACTGCTCACCATGATTGCCAACATGGTGGGACAGACAGTCAAGTTGCACCGCTTCTGCGCGGGGGACCGCGAGCGACCGCCGGAGTTGGAAGATCGGCTGCAAACGAAATTTTCCGATGTTAAGCGCCCTGCACCCCGGCGCAAAAAGGTTCATGTCGAGGGGATGATTGGTGACAGTCCGGCGATAAGCGCGCTGCTGGAGAAGATTGCGATCGTAGCCAAGGCAAAAACCACGGTTCTGTTGCGAGGCGAGTCCGGTACCGGGAAGGAGCTGGCTGCCAAGGCAATTCACGAGTTGTCGCCGCGCGCCAAGCGGCCCTTCGTTAAACTCAATTGTGCAGCGCTCCCAGAGACAGTCCTGGAATCCGAATTGTTCGGTCATGAGAAGGGTGCCTTCACAAGCGCATTCAATTCCCGCAAGGGGCGCTTTGAGCTCGCTGACAAGGGGACGTTGTTTCTGGATGAGATTGGCGAGATCTCGGCCTCGTTCCAGGCAAAGCTGCTGCGCGTGCTGCAGGAGCAGGAGTTTGAGCGCGTCGGCAGCAATCAGACCATCAAGGTCGATGTTCGCGTGATTGCCGCCACGAACAGGAACCTGGAAGAGGCGGTTGCAAGGAATGAGTTCCGCGCCGACCTATACTACCGCATCAACGTGGTTCCCTTGCTGGTACCAGCATTGCGCCAGAGGCGCAGCGATATTCCGCTGCTCGCAGCTGAGTTTCTCAAGAAGTTCAACGACGAGAACGGCTGTACGCTTACCTTCGATCCGTGTGCGATTGAAGTGCTGATGAAATGTGAGTTTCCCGGCAACATTCGCGAGCTTGAAAATTGCGTGCACCGGACAGCGATCCTGGCTGAGGGACTATCAATCGGGAGAGACGACTTTGCCTGCTCCCAAGGCCAATGCTTTGCCGAGGCGCTGTGGAAGTGCAGATCGGGCCAGGCCGCGCTGCAACCAGCGCCGATCCTGCCGGAGTCAGTGAATCCGGCCACGCCGCCGGATGCGGCGGCCTGTTCGACCGCGACCACAGTCCCCCGTGCCGGCGCAACACACCCAATTGGTGCGAGGACCCCCGACATAGAGCGCGTCATTGCTGCCATGGAAAGATGTGGCTGGGTGCAGGCAAAGGCAGCGCGCCTCCTTGGACTGACCCCGCGCCAGATTGGCTACGTGCTGAGGAAATACGGCGTCGAGATCAAGCGTATCTGAAACCGAGGAGATGAGCTGAGCTGCTTAGCGCCTTGCGGCAGCGATGCAGGTCCGCGTCCGCTTCCACTCGATTCATCGAGGACAGCCTGGCCGAATTCCCGTGTCTGCGTTGCGACCATCGTGCGAGAGGCAACGCTCCATCGTCAATCCTGTCCGCCATGTTGCTCTCGTTGCGAGCTCATACGGATGCCCCTGGTGAATGAAACGGAGTTAAAATATGTCCGATGCAAAACTGCAAACTGTGCTTTCGGCTCTTCCGCCAGTGACGCGACAGTTAGATGCTCTGCCGTCCAACGGACCAGCGCCGGACGGAAATTTTGTCAAGCTGAATACGAATGAGAACCCGTTTCCGTTGCCGCCAATCATAATGCAAAGTGCAGTGGCGGCCCTCAAGTGCCAGTATCTATATCCGGATGACGATAACATCAGCTTGAGGGAAGCGGCGTCCAGCACCTATGGCGTTTCGAGGGATCAGGTCATCGCAGGCAACGGGTCGTCTGAACTGCTCGGACTCATCTACAGAGCTTTCCTCGCGCCTGGCGATAAGGTTGCGATGATGTCGCCAGGGTTTTCGTTCAACCGCAAACTTGCCATGATTCAGGGCGCCGAGTTTCTCGAAATCGGATGTCAAGCTCATTCCCTGCCAATGGAGCAATTGCTTTCCGGTCCGGCAAAAGACGCCAAGTTCATTATGTTGGCCAATCCAAACAATCCGACCGGAACATTCCTCCCGATAAGCGATATCGAACGCCTCGTAGCACAATCGGACCGCTTGGTTGTCCTTGATGAAGCCTACGTCGACTTTGCACCCGATCATGGCCTGCGCCTCATCAACCGGTATCCGAACGTTCTGATCTTGAGGTCATTCTCGAAAAGCTATGCCGCCGCCGGCATTCGCGTCGGTTTCGGTTTCGGTCACCCTGAAATTATTGGCAGGCTGCGAAACATCCAGAACGTCTTCAACATGAACGTCATCGGGCATGCCGTTGGTATCAGCGTGCTTGCGCATCGCGGCGCCTACGCAGAGAACCACAAGCACATCAAGGATGAACGAGAGCGAGTGACAGTCGCGCTGTCGCAACTCGGATTTTCCGTAACGCCCTCCCGCGCAAATTTCTTGCTGGCCCGTGTGCCCGCGGGACAGGACGGCTCATGGTGGCAAGCAGCATTGGAAAGGCAAAAGATACTTGTCGCGTTTTTTCCGGACAAAGGCTTGGAACACTGCATCCGCGTCAGCATCGGCACAAAAGAGCAGATGGATGCATTTCTTGCTGCCGCTGGCGACATTGCTGGAAGCTTAATGGTGCCAAGCTCCAAGGGCAGGGAAGCGTCAGGCTCTGCTTCTTCGTTACGCTGACGCAAATCGGCGATCACACACATCTCTTCCGACTTGCTTGGTCATCCCAGCAAGAGAACAGCCTGCCTTTTAAAATCGGGGACTTATCGAGTGACAAACGTCTTTCCTTCAAACCTAGCGTTCGGCATCTTCGATCATCTGGACGAGGATGGCCGCGACATCGGTCGGCAATACGAAGATCGCCTGATATTAGCAGAGGCGTGCGATCAGCTAGGGTTCTATGCCTATCATCTCGCAGAACATCACTGTACTCCCCATGGGAGAGGTCCATCGCCGAATCTGTTCTTATCGAGCGTCGCCCAGCGCACCCGGCGCTTGCGTCTCGGACCCTTGGTGATGCTGCTTGCGCTTTATCATCCGCTGCGTGCGTTCGAAGAGATCTGTATGCTGGACCAGTTGAGCGGTGGCAGGTTCGAACTGGGCATAGGGCGCGGTGCTCTCCCGATCGAATTGGGCTACTTCGGGATTGGTGCGGACGCGGTGCCGGGCCGTTATGCCGAAGCCAGCGAAATCCTCATGGAAATACTTGTTAATCCGATGAAGGTCGGCACGCTATGCTATCAAGGCCGCCATTTTGATCTCAATGACGTTCCTTTGACGTTAAGACCTCATCAGCGTCCACATCCGCCGACATGGGTTGCTGCCAATCGACCCGAGTCCGCAGCTTGGGCGGCTGCGAATGGAACCAATATCGCGTGTGTAGGACCTTCCTCTTCTGTTCGCAAAACTACTGATGCGTTCCGCGCCTATCGAGAGGACAACGCTGGCGCGGGGGATCAGGCGCAATTTATCGGATTGCTCCGCATGGTCGTGGTTGGGCGTTGTGACACACACGCCTATTCGCTCGCGGCACCTGCTTACGAACGCTGGCTCAAGAGCTTCCAATTCCTTTACGAGCTTAACGCTATCCCCACTCCACCAAACCTGCCGCTGACCTTCGATGCGGCAGTCGAGAGTGAATTGTGCGTGGTAGGATCAGCAGAATCTGTGCGAAAAGCTCTGTTAGGTCAGTTGGAAGTGGCAGGTGCCAACTACCTGCTTTGTCAACTGGCATTTGGAAATCTGCCGCTAGATGCTTCCCTGTACACCGCGACGACCATTCAATCCGAAATCATGGCTCGATTTGGCTGACCATGAAATTCGCGGTCTGAGGTTGAATCGTTGTACAGCGCTCCCTCACATCCACGTGCTCGAGCGTGCACGTGATGGGGACGGGCAATCGGGAGGGAGGCCAAACTGACGACGAGCCGGCGGCACAGAATACCAGCTTTGTGCGTTGGCTGGCGTCCGGGCCATCGTGTGAACCTGCATGATCCTAAGGAGATGATGGCCGAGCGCGTCACGATGCAGGCACGCGTCTGCTCGTCGCGCTCGCGCTACCCGTTGCCGATAGCCCGCCGCAGAGGTTCTTCTCGCCCGGGGCGGCGTCGGTGCGGCGCCTCCAGCTTCATCAGCGGCCCGGCGGTAGCAAAGCCGCCACTCGCTACGGCGCTGTTGAGGGCGCGCTCGCGAGCGGCTTTGCTACGCCCAGCCACCAACGGGAGCGAGCTCGCCCGATGATGGGGTGCACCGCGGTCGGGATACGATGCTGAAGGAAATCGTTCGCAGCCGGTCTTCACGAACTGCGAGGAGTGCTTGTCCTTGAATGCTGCCTGCTGGCCGTCTGCGGTGGCCTGAGTGGTCCGCCGACACGCCCGAAAGTCAACGCCACTACCACAAGGCCGCCAAAAACTCAGGTCTGGGAGCCAGCTTGGACGGTGGTCTCGTGTTCGGGGATGTCGTCGAAGGAGGCGTAGTTGAGATAGTAGAGTTTGGAATACAGGCCGCCCATAGCTATTAGCTCATCGTGGTTGCCAGTCGCAACAACTTGGCCATTCTGAAGCACGATGATGCGGTCGGCCCCCCGGATCGTGGCGAGACGGTGGGCGATGACGAGGCCAGTCCGCCCTTCAAGCAGCTTGATCAGAGCCTTCTGAATCTGCAATTCCGTATAGCTGTCGATGTTGGCGGTCGCTTCGTCGAGCACGAGGATCTTGGCGTCAGCGACGAGGGCGCGGGCGAAACTGATAAGCTGGCGCTGGCCGAGAGATAAGTTGTCGCCGCGTTCGCCAAGTTGGGTCTCATACCCGTCGGCGAGGCTCATGACGAAGTCATGCGCGCCGACCGCCTTCGCCGCCTCGATCACCTTGTCGCGCGTGGCTTCCGTCTTCTGGTATCGAATGTTCTCGAAGACCGTCCCGGTGAACAGGAATGGCTCCTGCAGCACCATGGCGACCTGGCGGCCGAGCGATTCCTGGGTGAGGTCGCGCACATCATGCCCGCCGACCAGCACCTGACCCTGCTGAACATCATAGAAGCGGTGGACCAGGGCCATCGCACTCGATTTGCCAGAACCGCTCGGTCCGACCAGTGCGACCGTCTCGCCGGGATTGACCCTGAAGGAGACATTTTTCAGAACCGAACGGTTCGGATCGTAGCCGAATGTGACGTCCCTAAACTCAACCGAGCCGTCCATTTCGGGCGAAAGTACCTCGGCATTGGGTTTGTCCTGAACATCGATCTTGACATCGAGCACATCGGTCAGGCGCTTGCCTGAGGCCATGGCGCGCTGCATGATCGAATATTGCAGGGTGAGTGAGCGGATCGGGTCAAAGAAGCGCTGGATGTAAAACAGGTAGGCTACCAACACGCCCACATCTATACGGCTATTCACGACCATCGAGCCGCCGACCACAATAACGGCGGCCAAGGCGAGGCCGGTGAGGCCATCGACGATAGGCACCATGACCAGTGCATATCTGGCAGCGATCAGTTGGGTCCTGAGGTTGGCATGGGCCCGGTCGTCGAAAAGAATGAAATTCACCTGCTGGCGATCCATTGACTGTATGGTCCGCACGCCGTGAATGGCTTCGGCCAGCGCGCCATTGACAACGGAATTGGTTTCGTGTGCAGCCATGAAGGCGTCGCGGGCACGCGGCAGCCAGACAATGCGGACGATCACCAGGATCGGCAGAACCGACAGCGTCAGGAGGCCGAGGCGAAAGTCGAGCCACAGCATTACGAAAACGATGCCGAAGAGAAGCGCAACATCACCTAGGGAATATACCGAGGTTTCCAGGAACTCCTGTATGGAGTTCACGTCGCCTTGCAGCCGCGACATCAGGCGTCCGACCTCAGTCTTGTCCATGAAAGAGAGCGAAACCTTTTGCAGATGGCCAAACATGGCGCGGCGGATGTCGAACAGGACAGTTTCGGCAATTTTCCCATCCATGGTTTCCTGCATGTAACCGGCGGCGAAATTGACCAAAATCGCCGAAAGGAACGCGCCGACGGCCGCAAGCTGGGCTGAGCGATCGCTCCCTGCCGGGTTCATGCCGTGGTCGATCGCGTAGCGGATGATCAAGGGGATGAGAAGCTGCGTCCCGGTGAAGATCAACATCGCGACAATCGTGACAACTACCTTTGCCCGATAGGGATGGACGAAGTCCCAGATCCGGCGGAGGATGCTCTTGTCGAAAGCCCGGCCGAACATCTCCTCCTCGAGCCGGTGCGAGCCGACGACCGCGCGCGGAGGGCGTCTGCCGTCGTCACGTTCGGCTTCGAGTTCGCCGGGGCCCTGGTCCATCAGCGGACGCCCCCATACTGGGTCATATGCTATCACCTGGGCGCGTCTGGAGATCGTAAAGGGCCCTGTAGCGTCCCCGCTTCGCCAGAAGCTCTTCATGCGTGCCGCGTTCTACGATTTCGCCGTTATCGACAAAAAGGATCTGATCGGCATGCATAAGCGCACTCAGCCGGTGCGCGATGATGATCGTCACCCGATCCTTGGCGAAGCGCCGCGTCGCCGCGCGAATGCGCTGCTCGGTGCCGGCATCGATCGCGGCCATCGAGTCGTCGAAAACGACGACAGAGGGGCGCAGCATCATGGTGCGAGCAATCGTGAGACGCTGGCGCTGGCCGCCAGAGAGAGAGACGCCGCGTTCGCCCACGACCGTCTCATACCCTGCTGGGAGCCCGAGGATGTAGTTGTGGAGCTGGGCGAATTCGCCAGCGCGTTCAATTCGCTGTCTCTTCGCCCAGGGGTCGCCATAAGCGATGTTGTTCTCAATCGTGGTGGTGAACAGGAACGCATCCTGCTGTACAACGGCAACCGCCTTGCGAAGGCTCTCGAGGGTGACATTGCGTATGTCCTGGCCGTCCAACGTGATGGCGCCACCGGTCACGTCGTAAAAGCGGGGGATCAGATGAGCCATCGTCGATTTGCCGGAACCCTGCGGACCGACGATCGCGATCGTCTCGCCTCTCCGGGCCTCAAAGCTGAGGTTCTTCAGAACGGCGCGGTTTTCGACATTGGGGTACGCAAATGAGACATTGTGGAAGCGCAGAGTGCCGTCGCTTATCTCAAGCGGTCTGGCCTCGAGAGCATCCCTGATCGTGATCTCCTGATCGAGGAGACCGAAAATCCGCGAACCGCAGCTGGAAGCGCGGGCAAAGGCATTGACCATGAGGCCGATCTGGCGGACTGGCATTTGCAGGATGGTCATGAAGGTCAGGAAGGTCGCCATCGTTCCGACGCTGATCTCGCCAGCGATGAGCTTGTTGCCACCGATCCAAAGCACCAATCCCATTGCGAAAAAGAAGGACAAGGTCATCGCCGACGTGCTGGGTACGTAGATGTCAACGAGATCGTTGGCGAGGCCGAGCGCGGTCTTGGAAGCGCGGTCGAACTTCAGCATCTCATAGGATTGAGCCGCAAAAGCGCGGACCACGCGGATGCCTGCGAGATTTTCCTTCATCACGCGGCTTAGTACCGAAAGGCGCTCATAGAGGTCGAGCCAGGTGGCGCGCAGCCTAAGCTGTGTGGTCGATGAGCGCCAGGCGACAAAAGGCACGAAGCTCAGCGCGACCAGGCCGAGCATGAGATCGATCGAGATCATCATGTAGGCGCCGATCCCGATCAGCATGGTGAGCAGGACCACGCGAACGAGCGCGGTGGAAAAATACATCCGCACCCCTTGGAGATCGAGCATTCCGATGGTGATCAGATCGCCTGAATGGACCCGATCGTGAAAGGAAAAGCTGAGACGCTGGATCTTGTCGTAGTAGGCGAGCCGCAGTTCGTACGCGACATGATGCCCGACGGCTTCGGCAAAATAGTTCTGCGCCATCGTGAAAAGGCCGCGTAGCGCGCTGACGGCGAGCAGCAGGAGAGCCGGGGTCCAGAGCGCTTGTCCTGCCGCGCTCCCGGCGACACCGCCCCCGATGGCTGTCTGGGCCTGGTCGACAGCCCGGCCGAGAAGCTGGGGAATGAGCAACTGGAGGATTGCCGCCATGATCGTCGAGCCCATAGCGAAGGCGACCTGCCAGGGATGCCGAAAATTCATGCGCGTTATGCGCAACAGCGTACTCAAATCCCGGCCCCAGCGCGCCGCTTCAACATGGGTCAACGAATTCAGAGCGTTCGTTGCGCTGCCGACAGCATCACTGTTCACGGGTGTATTCCCGACTGCATTTTGCGCCTTCGAGGAAAGCCGAAGGACGCATCATCAAAGGCGACCGCCATTTTAATCCTGTCCACAACCTGCAGCCTTGCCCGTTCCCAGAAGCCGAGCCGCCGCTTGACTAAGTGGCATGTCGATCACCGTGATTCCGCTTGCCGCAAGGAAACGCGCTTCGTTTCTGGTCAGGGTTTCCGCGTCCATTACGGTGCAATAGGGACCGCGGGAGCGCTTCATGATCTGTCTGGCGTAGGTGCGCAGCATCTGATCGTTGAAGCGGCAGCCAACGAAGAAAAATCCACGGGTGATGCGCCGTTCCTTCACCAGGTCAGGAATAGGTGTCTGGATATCAATTTCGGTCAGGACTTCGACATAGTCGGAATCTGCGACGAGAAAGTTTTGCGAGGGCCTACTACTCCCGTGAGGTGCATAGAGGACCGTCTTTGCCCCCGATCGGGCGTCGAGCTCCCTCCCGGACAAATCGTAGGTTTTTGTCCAAATGTTGCCGATTTCGTTCGCCCGCGTGACGCCTTGTATCTCAACGACGTCCGTTCGGCCGGTCTCCACGAGAGCCGTGCGCATCGCGCTGTCATACCAGCTGTCGATGATGAGGGAGAGCGGCAGCCTTGCGAGCCAGGCGTGGAGGAGGGTTGGCCTCACCGGCGCTGCGAATATCTCGGTCATCCAAGCTTGAAGCGTCCGGCGATGCCGGCGCTGTTCGATGAACTGCGCAACCGACCACATATTGGTGCGGATCCTGGAAGGGGCGGGCGCCCGTGCATTGAGTGCCGCGGCAACGAACTCCGGAGTATGCGGCACAGGCGGTTCCGCACAGTTGAACCCAAGAAGGCCCGGACCGAGATAAGGGATCACCTCATCGGCGGCGAGCGCTGCCTTCGCCAAGTCAAGCAGCTTATCGGCAAAACTGTCCCGCACGATGACGAGGTGGTCCGATGTCAGGATCGTGTTCATGCTCGTTTCCTCGCGACGCACCTAGGAGCAGCATCAGTCCTCTTCGGAAACTTTCCTTGCCTCGACAGTGATCGGCAGACGCGTATCCCGTGGGAGATCGGGTAAGACGAGCCGCCACCCGTTCCGGAGCGTGATAGTTCCGCCCCACAACTCTTCCTTCTCGAGCTTGATGATCGGCTCTTCGAGGTCCTTTTTGGGGACATAGGCCGACAAGCCAGCATCGGTCCTGCGGATCATGACTTTCATCTGGCCGTCCCTTCATTGGTATTGCTTTCAGCACTGCAGGACTCGGCTTTCTCGAGGCTCATCAGTTCACGCGCTCGCATGCCGACGACGGTGCCACGGTCGATCCACTCGACCGCATAGATGAAGAACTGCTGGAGAAAGGTGCCGATGTCGCGCACATATCCCTCGTCGCCCTTCCGCACGAGATTTTCGCCGATTTCCCTGCCAGGATAGGTGCCGTCATTCTTTATGTGGCGAGTAGCACGTACCCGCTCTCCCGGCATGAAGCGTGGCGGCCTGCGGATTTCGATCTCCTCTTCGCGTCTGAGCGGCATGTCCGTTCCCTGATTTCTCGTGGGGCTGCAGATTGTGAACAAGGCGCTCCAGGCGTCCTGCGTAGGCAGCCCCAACCATGTCGGCAGCCCATGTGGTCACGCAGGAACGCAGGTCTTCGGCACCGGGCATACCGAGGCACATTGCTGCGCATCGAAGACCCCCTCGCATTCGGTGCACTTCTGTGACTCGATCACGTAGCTCTCGCCTTTGAACTTGATCGCGCCGGAAGGACATTCGAATTCGCAGGCGCCGCATTGGGTGCATTGGGATGCGATGATCTTGAAAGCCATTTTAACTCCTGGTCCGAATGAAATGAGACAGCTCAGGCCGTCGCCGCGAGTGCGGGGGCCCCTGACGTGGCGGTGTAAATCGCGCTGATTGCCGTCTCGATATAGTCATGGGCATAAGCATCGGTCGCTTGGATTCCAGCCTCCGCGAGCTGATCCTGCGGGCAAGTTCCGATCCTGGCGCACAGCACGATATCTATGCCTTGAAGGGCTGCGATGATGCCATCGAGGGCGGCTTCCTTGCCCAAGCCGCCGAGGCAATACTTCTCCACCTTGCGATGCCCGACAAAGCTGATCCCCCTCGGCGAGGCTTGATAAACCTGGAATTCCTTCGCATGGCCGAAATGTTCGTTGACGCGGCCGCCGCCCTTGGTCGCCACCGCGAAGAGGACGGATTTGCCGGGCCTCGCTGCCTTGACCAATCCGATCGCTTCACTTCTGGCCGCCACGTGATCACGGCGCTCCTGCGCGACCAGCTCCCGATAGGCCTTACGCTTGCTGGCATCGTAGGTGACCTCGCCGGGAATCCGGTCGGCCGTGAATTCCTGGCCACGATCCTCGCCAAGCATGCCGACGGCATCTGCCCGGCACTGCCGGCAGTGGCGCATCAACTGGGCGCCGCCTTCGAGACGATCCTGAAGAGCCTTCAGCTCCTTTGCGTTTGGGCCGCGCTGACCACTCAGTCCGTAGTGCGTGCCGTGCGCCGGGTCCGAAATCAGCGGCATGAGGTTGTGCAGGAACGCGCCTCGCTCCTTGACCCATCTATTCACCTCGATCAGATGCTCATCGTTCACGCCAGGAATCATCACCGAATTGATTTTGGTGAGGATGCCGCGCGCGGTCAGCATCTCCAGGCCCAACATCTGCCGCTCGTGCAGCATCCGGGCGGCTTCGAGGCCGAAATAGCGGCGATGGTCGTAAAAGATCCAAGGATAGATCTTTGTACCGACCTCAGGGTCGACCATGTTGATGGTGATCGTCACGTGATCGACATTCATGTCGGCAAGCTCATCGACATGGTCCGGTAGCGCGAGCCCATTCGTGGAGATGCAAAACTTGATGTCTGGGATTTCCCTGGCGACCCTGGCGAAGGTCGCCTTCGTCTTCTTCCAGTCGTAACAGGCATCGCCCGGTCCGGCGATGCCGAGCACGGAAAGCTGCGGCACCTCGCTGGCGACCGCGATCACCTTGCGTAGCGCCTGGTCGGGCGTCAGCTTTTCAGAGGCCACCCCAGGCCGGCTTTCGTTGGCGCAGTCATATTTGCGATTGCAGTAGTTGCACTGGATGTTGCAGCCCGGCGCGACCGCGACGTGCATGCGCGCGAAATAGTGATGCGCCTCTTCTGAAAAGCAGGGGTGATCCTTGATCTTCTCCCAGACAGCCGGATCCGTGTCGTCGGGCTTTGTCGACGAGCCGCAGGATGACGCGCAACCACCGGGTTTCATGGTGCCAAGCAACTGGTCACCGAATGTCGTGCTGAGGCTCTCAAGCGAAATTGCCGGTGCAGACATGAACGGCTCCGTTGCTGCGTGATGTCGCAGTTCAAAGCGCAAGAGCTATGCCAGCTCAAAGAGCTGTTTCGGTTCACGAATAGGCTTGTCGTGTCAGATTCCTTCGGATTGCTCCGACACACCTTTGTCGGGCTTACGACAGTGGACACGCAAATAGGGTCGCGAGGCTACCAGCCTTGGGCGCGCAAAGTGTGAGCGAGACCACTCCGGGCTGCTTACGGTTGACGTCATCACGACGTCTAGAATTTCTTCACCACGATACCATGCCGGCGCAGGGCGTAGCCGACTTGCCGCGGCGTGAGCCCGAGGATACGAGCCGCCCTGGCCTGAACCCAACCGGCCTTGTCCATCGCGTCGATCACCCGGTCGCGTTCCGCCAGACGCGGGGGACAAGTGGGATCGTTCGGATCGCCTGCCGTAAAGGGAGATATCTTGCCTGCGGAGGCACCGATGCAACTGGCCGGCAGCCGCAATCCGACCGGCGCTGCGTTGACCCGTGCGAGATCGTCGATGGCATTGCCGCCATTCGAGCGGTCGGCTCGCTTCCAGAGGAGCCAGGAAAGGCACTGGCCCTTCTTACAGGCGAAATCGGATGGAGTGATCGTCCTTGAGCGCGCAAGTGTGGCCGTCCTTTGGACGCAGTTCTCCAGCTCGCGGACGTTACCAGGGAAGTAACATTGCGAGATCAGGTCAAGCGCCGGCGCCGCGAAGGCTAGTGCGCGATCGTTCTCCTTGTTGAACCGGTTGAGGAAGGCGTTCGCAAGGCGTGGAATATCGCCGGTTCGCTCTCTGAGCGGAGGCAGGATAATTGGCACGACATTGATGCGGTAATAAAGGTCGGCCCTGAACTCCCCTTTTATGACGGCCGTCTCCAGGTCCTTGTTGGTGGCGCATATGAGGCGCACGTCGACCTGTAGCGTTTTGGTGCCGCCGACTCGCTCCAACTCGCCTTCCTGCAAGACACGCAACAGCTTGGCTTGAAAGGCCGGCGAAATCTCGCCGATTTCATCAAGTAGCAGCGTTCCCTCATTTGCCAATTCAAACCGACCGGCGCGCTGGGAGATAGCACCCGTGAAAGCGCCCTTTTCATGCCCAAACAGTTCTGACTCCAGAACACTTTCAGACAGTGCGGCGCAGTTCAATTTGACGAAAGACTTCTTCCTCCGACGTGAGAGCTTATGGATGGCCTGCGCAAAGAATTCCTTGCCGGTGCCGCTTTCACCCCGCAGAAGCACGGTGGAATTGGTCCCTGCTACGACCGAGACGGTTTCGAGCACCTGCTTGAGTGCGGGGCTTTCCCCGATGATCCCGTCGATTTTGGCATCCGCATGCCGGGCAGGGTCGTAGGTCCTCCCCTCGTTGGGCGATTTCTCCGGTCCCGATTGCTCATGGCCACACCGCTGACGATCTGTACTCAGGGCGCGATGGAGGCGGATGGTCCGGCCGACAAGGTTGGCGACCATCGTCAGGAAATAAATGTCCTCGTCGTCGCGAAAGTCGGTGGCGCCGTCTCCGGCGCGGTCGATCGACAATGTCCCAAGGATATCATGATCAGCCTTTAGCGGGATACCGATAAAGGCAATTGGGATGGTTCCGATGCTCGAAGACGTTTGAAGGTCAGCCTGAAATAGTTGGGACTTGCGCACGTCCGGTATGAAGAGCGGCGTCCCCGTAGCGACGATTTGATCTGCTACGGCCTGTGGTATGACGCGGCGAGTGCCTGATTGACGTACGTGGGTATTGCCGGCAGTCGCGGCAATCTCCAGCTCTCCTTCAGCGTCCAGGACGACGATTGCTCCGTGACGCATCTGCAGAAATGAAGGCAGTACGTTCACGACATTGGCGAGCGTAATCTCCAGCTCGCTGGGGGCGGTCAGCACCTTCGATATCTCGTAGAGTCCTCTGAGCGCGATATCTGATTGGGGCATGCTTTTGATGGGCGGTTCAGGGCGGGTCTCCCGAGGTCCAACCTCGTCGACCCGATCTTGCGGTCCGTGGGTCATGGAAACACCTCAGGGGTTGTCGTCCAGAGTGCTCCTCCTTTTTTATCTGAATTCTGAAAGCACAGTATTCACGAGCTTCTCTTCGTCAAAGCGACGATCGAAGCAAAGAAAATAGACTTGGCGTTGGGCGAGACCTAAACTGTATCAAGATCAACCCTCTTAATACGTGCGTGCGTCGGTCATCCGAATTTGAAGAGGACTCCGAAACCGCCGCGTGGATAGTTCCACTCGATCTCGCCACTGGTCTCACACAAAATCCGGCAGGTGCCGCACTCCATGCAGCCGTCAGCAGTGATCTCCACTTGACCTTTGTCGTTCAACTCATAACATTTCGCCGGGCAGACGTGGGTAAGCGCGAGCAAGTTCGCGCTTGGCCTCTCGTGCGGTCGCACTTTGATATGCGGACGGCCGGAATCCACCAAGTAGCGGTTCTGGTAAAGCTTGTCCTCGACACGTGACTTTGTCACTGCGATCGTCATTTCGTCTCCCTTCAGCGCCACGCCAATGCAAGGCGGACCGCGTCGCTGACCAGCCCCCAACGCGAGCGCGCCTTGATGAAGGCCGCCGTGGTCGCCTTTTCCTTGTCGATCTTCGGCGTGCCGTCGACACGCATGAAGTTCTGCGCGGCTTGCGACATCAACCGCGGATAAGTTGTGAAGTAATTGCAGGAATTGGTGTGGAGCAAGGCCGGCATATCTTTGTATTTCTTTAGGTCCTTGACCACGAAGGACCTGTCCAGCATGGCTTTGTAAAGAGCGAGATTTCGTTTGGTCATAGGAGCGTTGCGGCTGTTGACCTCGATGATTGCCTCAGCCGCGATGCGGCCGGAGGTCATGGCGAGGTTCGAACCCTCGCGGTGAATGGCGTTGTTCAGTTGCGCGGCATCGCCGACCACGACCCAACCATCGCCAAACAGCTGCGGAATAGCCTTGTAGCCGCCTTCGGGAATGAGGTGTGCGGAATATTCTTTCACTTCCGAGCCGGCGATCAGCGGCCGGATCGAAGGATGGCTCTTTAAGGCATCAAGGAGAACGTAGGGGCTCTCGACCATCGCGGCAAAATCGGAGACGAGGCAGCCAATGCCCAGTGAGATCGACTCCTTGTTGGTGTAGAGGAAGCCGAGCCCGGCCATGCTGCGGGAGGTCGTGCCCACCGCCTCGATCACGCAGCCTTCATCGCCCTTGACGCCGAACCGCTGCTCAATGACCTCTTCGGGCAGGAAATGCATTTCCTTAACGGCGAGCGCCACGGTTTGTGGCTTCGGCATCTGGCGCAGGCCGGCTCGCGTGCCAAGCAGTCCGCAGACACCTTCTGCGAGAACGACCACGTTCGCGTAGATGGCTCCGCCGGCCCGATCTGTGCGGACGCCGACCACCCTGTCCTTGGCGTCACGGATGAGCTCCGTCACGGTCGTCTCGCACAGAACCGTCGCGCCGGCCTCGCGCACCTTACGCGAAAACCATTTGTCGAACTGGGCACGGATGATTGTGTATCGGTTGGGCTTGGCCTCATTGAAGTCGTCCGACCGATAGTGAATCCCGGTATGGGATGTGTCGTCCATCACCCAAAGCCGCTGTTCAACCAAATGCCGCTCGAGAGGCGCATCGTCCCTGAAATCCGGGATGATCTTCTCCAGCATGTTCGCGTACATGATGGCACCTTGGACATTCTTGGAGCCCGGATATTCACCGCGCTCCAACTGCAGCACCTTCAGGCCATGGCTGGCCATGGTGTAAGCAGCTGCGTTTCCGGACATGCCTGCCCCAACAACAATGGCGTCGAAGTTTTCCTCGATCATGTCCGTCCCTTAGCTCGCAAGCTTATCGCGACTGTGGGGCGACAGCCGCCGGGTGAAGGCTTCCGTCAGTGCGGGCAGGAAGCGGATCGCGTCGGTGACGATTCCGAGGTGAGCGAAATCGAAAATCGGCGCGTTCGGGTCGGTGTTGATGGCCACGATGAGATCCGCCCCCTCGACGCCAACCCGATGCTGGACGGCGCCGGAAATCCCGGCCGCTATGTAAAGCTTCGGCCGGATGGTCTTGCCAGTTTGGCCGATCTGCCGATCAGCTGGCATCCAGCTCTTCTGGACCAACGGGCGCGAACAGCCATGCTCGGCGCCGATTGCTCGCGCGAGGTTCTTCACAAGCTGCAGGTTCTCCGCCGCGCCAAGACCAAGGCCTCCCGCAACCACGACGTCGGCATAGGCAAGGTTTGCCTTTGCCGACTGATTGTCCGGCAGGAAGCCGAGGACTTTGGTAGCGATCTCGTCCTCGGCAAGCGAGAGCTTGTGCCGGATGACACGCCCGACCGGTTTATCCGTCCGCTGCGGCATGGGCATGACTCTTGGCCGCACTGTCGCCATCTGAGGGCGGAAATTGAGCGTATAGATCGTGCACAACAAGGAACCGCCGAAAGTCGGACGCGTGGCGGCGAGCGAACTGTCGGTATCCACATCGAGTTCGGTGCAGTCGGCCGTGAGCCCTGTCTGCAAGGTCGTCGCCACGGAGCCGGCAAGATCCCTGCCGAGTGTGGTGGCACCGAGAAGAAGGATTTCGGGTTTGTGGGTATCGACCAGATCCGTCATCGCCTTGGTGAAAGGCTCGTTCCGATAGTCGGCGAGCAGGGGCGCCTCGGCGATGTAGACAAGGTCAGCACCATAGGCGAATGCTTCGGCAACGGCGTTCCCGACGGCCTCTCCCGGCGGTCCGAGCACGACGCCTGCAAGCTGGACCTGAAGCTTGTCTGCTAATTTGCGGCCTTCGCCGAGCAGCTCGAATGATACGGGATGGACCTGGCCGCGTTCGAGCTCGATGAAGACCCAGACGTGCCGGTAGTCCTTGAAATGGGCGGGCAGCTCCTTCTTTATGCCGGCGCGGCCGGCGGCAGGGCGAGGGGTTTCTCGGTTCGCGGTCGACATCGTTTTGCTCCTTGCCGTCACGCGCCGCCGTTAAAGGCGAGCTCATGTTCCAGCGCCGGCTGGCGGGTGAAGATTGCGGTGATGAGTTCGTCAGCGACATCGCGCAAGGCCTTCTCGGCGGTGTCGATTAGTGCCGCCTTTTCAGCTCGAGCAGGAGGGGCGAAAACACGCTTGACGACCGTCGGTGAGCCGCGCAGGCCGCATTTGGTGAGATCCTCAATGCCGGCGTCAGCCGCACTCCATTTCAAGACCTGGCTGCGCGCGGCGCACAAGGCGTCGTGGATCGAGCCCCGGCGGATCTCGTTTGTGCCTTCCAGCATGGTGATGAGGCAAGGCAGCCTGCTCTTCAGCATCTGTGTGCCGCCTTCGGAGCGGCGCTCGACCTTGATCTCGCCTGCAGCAAGATCAATAGAGGGGATCTTCGCGACATAGGTCAGTTGCAGGAGTCCGAGGCGCTTGGCGATGCCGGGCCCGACCTGGGCGGTGTCGCCATCGATCGTCTGCTTGCCGGTGAAGACGAGGTCTGGCGTGCCGAACGTTTCGCCGACCTTCGCGATTGCCTGTGAAAGGGCGAACGAGGTCGCCAGCGTGTCGGAGCCGGCAAAATAGCGGTCGGTCAAGAGCACCGCTCGGTCGGCGCCGTAGCCGAGCGCCTTGCGCAGCGCGTCCTCTGCCATGGGCGGACCCATGGTGAGCACGGTGACTTCGCCGCCATACGCATCGCGCAGTCTGAGCGCTTCTTCGAGGGCGAACAGGTCGTAAGGGTTGATGATGGTCGGAACACCCTGGCGCATGATTGTGTTCGTCACCGGATGGACCCTTATCTGTGCCGAGTCCGGCACCTGCTTGATGCAGATTACGATGTGCATTGGCGGTTTCTCTAGGCTCCTGTCCGGGTGCGGGCATTGCGGTTATCTCCTTGATCCGCATAATTCGTGCCAAGTCTCTTGCGCTGCCCCCTTTCCTACAACTTCGGCTGGTTGCTTCTGACGGCGCTGTGGTGATGACCGGATTTGTCGGCTGCTCGACATTGTCGCGTCGCAACCCTTGTCGCCGCTCATTCCCGTCCGAACCGCTTCAGTACCGAGTCGAACGGGACAAAGGTGTGACCCGGCGCGGCAGGTTTGTTCGGATCGTGGTCTTTGAGCACCTTGAAGACCCGATGCGTGAGCGGCGAGGAAATCGCAAAGTCCTCGTAAGCGCGTTCGAGCCTCGCGCGCACCCTCGCGGCAATCACCTGGTCGGGCAGACCGGAGAAATCTTCTTCGGCAAGGTATTGGCCCACGCGCTTCATTATATGGAGCCGCGAGACATTCAGCACCTTGGGGTCATAGGAGACGCCAAGGACTGAGAAGAACTCCTCCGCGGCCGACAGGCGCTTCAGTCGTGCGAGGATGTCTGTGACATCGATGGGGCGGCTGTCAGCGGAACAATTCATTGCATTCTCCCTGGTCGCAAAACTGTGGCCTTTGCGCGCGCGCGCACGGCTGACCTGGACCCGCACAGCTCGAAGAGGGCCGCCTCGCTGCACATTTTATCGTAGAGCTCGACCAGTTGAGTTGCAGTGAGCGTCGATTTGGTCTCGGCCGCCTCGCGCCGGACGCGGGCCACCATCGCGGCTGCCAGATCCGGGTCGAGATCGCGACCGCTTTCGCTCAGCACATGGGCAATCGCAGTGGCGCCGGAATGCTTGCCGATGACGATCCGCCGGCAGCGGCCCACGAGAGCCGGATCAAGCCCCTGATAAGTACGCGAGTCCTTCAGCAGCCCTGCGACGTGAATGCCGGATTCGTGGGTGAAAACATCGGCGCCGACGACCGGCTTAGTGGCCGCGGTCTGCCGGCGGGCGGCCCAGGCCACCTCGGCGGCGAGGCCGGGCAATGCGGTCAGCTCGATGCCGGTATCTGCGCCGCCGAAGACCGCCATCGCGGCGGCCACCTCTTCCAGCGCGGCATTGCCCGCACGCTCGCCGAGCCCCAGGACGGTGACGGAGGCATGGCGCGCGCCTGCGCGGATCGCGGCTAGCGTGTTGGCGCCAGCAAGTCCGAGATCGTTGTGCGCATGAAATTCAAGGTCGATTGGAGACTGCGCCACGAGCTGGGCGACAAGTTCAAAGGTCGAAAACGGGTCGAGAACACCGACTGTGTCGGCTAGCCTGACGCGGCTTGCGCCGGCGCGTGCGGCCGTATCGATGACGCGGGCGAGATGATCCCGATTGGCCCGCGAGGCATCCTCGCACCCCACCGCGACGAAGAAGCCGGCGGCGGCGGCGCGCCTGACCATATCATCGATGACCTGGAGCGCTCCCGCCTTGTCGAGGCCGAGCTTGGCGGCAAGTTGGATGTCCGACGCAGGCAGCGACAAATTGACCGCTTGGACCCCGCTCTCGATCGCTGCATCGAGATCCAACGACGTCATCCGGCACCAGGCCATGAGCCGAACCGGAAGACGCCGCGCGACCACGGCGCGAATTGTTTCGATCTCGTCGACCCCCATGACCGGCGTGCCGATCTCGATCTCTGTCACGCCGGCCGCCGCAAGAGACTCAGCGATCTCCAGCTTTTCCGTCGTGGTAAAGGCGACGCCCGGCGCCTGCTCGCCATCGCGCAAGGTCGTATCGTTGAGGGAGACATGACGGGTCATGACCGGTAGCCTGTTCTTCTGCCGCTCACGCATAGACCGGATTACCCGGCCCAGAACCGGAAAAGCTGCGCAGCTTCCCCACGATTCCCGGCATGACCTCGAGCACCCGGTCGATATCCTCTTCGCTGTTGTCCCGCGCCAAGGAGAAGCGGACTGCCGCGTGCGGCGTTTTCATCGCGCTTAGGACATGGCTTGGTTCCAGAGAGCCGGAGGTGCAGGCCGAGCCAGAGGAACACGCGATGCCAATGCGGCTGAGGAGAAGTGGAATTCCATCACTGTCCACATGTTCGAAGGAGATGTTTGCGGTGTTGGGCAATCGTTGCAGGGGATCACCAGTGACACAGGTGCTTGGGATGCGCTGGAGGATCCCGCCCTCCAGGCGATCGCGGAGCGACTTTACCCGTGTGGTCTCGTCGTCCATGAATTTCAAGGCGAGTTCGGCCGCCGTGCCGAGCCCGGCTATGCCGGGCGTATTCTCGGTGCCAGCACGCCGGTTGTGTTCTTGGTGACCCCCCTTGATCAGCGAATGGAAGTTGACGCCGCGTTTTACGAAAAGGGCACCGATCCCTTTCGGCCCGTGCAGCTTGTGGCCGGAGAGCGACAGCATGTCGATTGCGGTCGACTTCAGGTCCATCGGAAGCTTGCCGACCGCCTGCACAGCATCGGTATGGAATAGGGCGCCCACTTCCTTGGCCAACTCGGAAAGCCTGGCCACGGGGAAGATCACACCAGTCTCGTTGTTCGCCCACATTATTGATACGATTGCCACCTGTGGGGTGAGGGCGGCCATATAGGCGTCGAGGTCGAGCCGACCACGGCAGTCCACCGGGATCCTGTGCACCTTGACGCGGCGGGTCTTCTCAAGATGCGCGCAGAGCGTCAGCACGGCGGGGTGCTCGACCGCGGACGTCACGATCTCGGTTCGGTTGGGCGCCGCCTCGAGCGCTGAAAGAAGCGCTGCATTGTCGCTTTCTGTCCCACCCGAGGTGAAGGTGATCTCATCGTCGAACTCTGCGCCGATCAGCGCTTGCAATTGCCTCCGCGCCTTTCTCACCGCCGCACTGACTGAGGCGCCAAGAGCGTGCGCCGACGAAGGGTTGGCGAATTGATCCCTAAAGAACGGCAACATCGCTTGCAGGACCGCAGGATCGACCCGTGTGGTTGCGTTGTTGTCGAGGTAGACAGGCTTCATAGGTGCGATCCTCAGTTGACCAGAATGACGCGGCGCGGACCGACTCGTTGAGCCTCTGGCGCATGCCGTTGATGATAATGGGCCTGAACTGGCAGCCCCCGCAGACGCCCGGAGTGTTTGACGCAGACCGGATCTCCGTCGAGATGGACATGTTCGCAGTGGCCGCCGTCAGCCCGCAGGTAAGGACGCCCGAACGCGATGACGTTATCGATGAGCCGAATTTGGCGCAGCGGCGCGATTGTCCGCAAGCAGCTCGGGTGACACCAGGACCCGAGCTGTTTCGGGAGGCGACGTTCTTTGCATCCCAGGGAAGCGAATGGCTGTCCCGAGATCGGCTTTGACCTTACCTTGTTCTTTAGGACTGTTGTGCCGGCCATATAAGTCTCCTCTGCCGCAAAATCAGTCTGTCGGCTGCACAGGCGCTTCGGGCGTTTAACTGAAGGACTTGCCGCAGCCGCACTTTTCGCGCGCATTGGGGTTATCGAATACAAAACCGGAAGATTCGAGCCCGGTGAGGAAGTCGACGGTCATGCCAGCTACATGGGGTTGGGAGCCCGTGTCCACGAACAGCTTGATCCCATCGGTGTCAGTGATCGCGTCGCCCTCGCGCGACACGCTCTCCAGGCCCATTAAGTATTTGAAGCCGGCGCAGCCGCCGGCCTCGACCATGATGCGAAAGCCTTCCGCCGGCTCGCTGGCGCGGGAAAGAGCAGTCTTGAAGGCGGCAACGGCGTTGTCGGTGAGCGTAATCATGGCTCCATTCTCCTCAGTCCAGGACCGGCTTGCGCATCACGCCGCATGCACCGTGCCAAAGCGAAAAAACGTTTCAACACAGCGCGGCATCTCTGACACTGCCGTGCTTCTTGTGAGTGCATTGCAGCGAAGGTGTCGGCAAACCGACACGTACTGTCGGTTTGTCCGGTCCCGCCACCAGGGATGTTGGGCCTGAGTTCCCGGTTGAACTCACATCACCAAGTACAGAACTTCTTCTGAGCTTGCTTCGGCGCAATTGGCACGGTTTTTGAAGCTCCGTTTGGCGAGACGGCAAGAGCATGCCGATCCACAACCATGCCGTGGGTGCCCGCGCGATGGATGGGGCGAAGCAGGGGAGCAACATGTCAGGACCGGGTCAGACACGCGTTGTTTGGCAAAGCAGCGCCGCCCGTGGCATCCGAATGCCCGCTTGGCCGATTGCGACAACACCCACACTCGCTCACCCACCGCCCAGTAGCGGCCGACCGGCTCGATGGGATGCCATCGGCATGTGCCTGCTCGCCGGTTTTCGCACGGGTGCGACGCCGTGCGCACGCTGTCCAGACACCTTGTTCATGGGCCAGCAGCAGATCAGGATCGAGCATTTCGGCGCGCCTTATCGGCTGAAGATTCCCGGGCAGGCAGATGATCCTCACACGTCGGTAGAAACAGGGGTAAGCATGGACCAACGCGAGAAACCGTCGCCGGACGAAATCCGGCGGGCGTGCAAAGACAATCCGAAGATCCGGGAGCATGATCTCGCCGCTCGATTGGGCATTTCGGAAGTCGAGTTGGTCGCGGCGCATTGTGGTCATGGCGCGGTGCGCATCGAGCCGCGCGTTGATGATCTGCTGACCGGCCTCGAAGCGGTCGGCGAGGTGATGGCAGTCACCAGCAACGATAGTGCCGTGCACCAAAAGATCGGCGTGTACGGCAAAGTGGTCACCGGCAACCAGCATGCCATATTGCTCGGCGACGGGATCGACCTGCGCATCTTCCCGAAAGCGTGGGCGTATGGCTTCGCCGTCGAGAAGCGCGAGGGAGCCGAGATCCGCCGCAGCCTGCAATTCTTTGATGCCACCGGCGAGGCGATGCACAAAGCTCATCTCAGGCCCGCCTCGAACCTGCAGGCCTATCAGGATCTGACGGCAGAGCTTGTATCCTCCGATCAGGAGCCGATCATATTGCTCGAGGCGAGCGGGGCGCGCGATAACACCGTGAGTCCAGACCACGCCGCCACGGTCGACGACCTACGCGAGCACTGGGGCCGGCTAAGCGACGTGCATCAGTTCTACCATATGTTGAAGACACTGAAGCTCAGCCGCTGCCAGGCTATGCGTACGGCCGACGAGGATAACGCCTGGCTGCTCGACAATGATGCCGTTGGCGCCCTGTTCCAACAGGCGGCCGAAGACGAGATGCCGATCATGTGCTTTGTCGGCAATCGTGGTTGCATCCAGATCCATTCCGGCCCGATCAAGTCGGTCAAGCAGATCGGGCCGCGGATCAATGTGCTCGACGAGACCTTCCATCTGCATCTTAGGACCCATCGCATCCGCGAGGTCTGGGCCGTGCGCAAGCCGACGAGGGACGGTCACGTCACGTCCATTGAAGCGTATGGCGCGGACGGCGAGATGATCATCCAGTTCTTCGGCAGGCGCAAGGAAGGCGAACGCGAGGGCAGCGACTGGCGGTTTCTGGCCGAGAGTCTGCCATGTGTTCCCGGTCCGGATGTGGAGAGTGCCGACAGGCCCTCGGATTGAACCGGCCGCCATAGGACTCGGCAGCACGTTCCGACAGCGGCTCGCGAGGAATTTAGGTCCATGTGCGGAAAGGCTTGCCTTCATAAGCGCATACGGACGGTTGGGTGTGCACGCCGGAAATTGACCGCATCGATACAGTCAAGCTCGTCGCGGGCCGGACTGCTGCGCACGAGTGCATCGCCGTCTGACCGAAAATCCTTGCAGCGCCTGCGAGCGATAAAACGCATACGCCATCATCGCCGAACCGAAGCGCGGCTCGATCTTGTTGATATTCCCGATCAAACGCCGTCGGGTCTTGTCGGATCGCACCCGATCCTTGCGCTGGATCGCATCGTTGCTCAATCCGGGCCGTGCGAGGCGATCTCCTCGCTCATCGACCGGAAGGCTGTGCAGCAGCAGCCAGGCCGAACAGCCCGATGTCGCGGACTCGACAAAACCGACCACGGATGTCGGTTGTCGGACGTTGTCCTAAGAATGATGGACAGGTGATCATCAACTTAGCGGCGGCGGGCCAGTTCAGGCTGGCGTCGCTTGGTACAGGCCAGGGGCACGCCTATCCGGCACGCGACTTGCTTTGACAATTTGGCCAGCGGGGTGTCAGCAGTGCGTCACGATCTCAGAGGTGATTGATCGCCTCTCAACCATAACGGGATAAGCGGCGGCTTTGCTTCTGACGGCAGCGCGGCGGAGATGCCCTTCTGATTGACTTCGCAACCGATCTCATCGCGCTGGCAGTGGGCTGATCGGGCGACAGATCTCGAACGCGCCCGACAAGAGACGCACCCATACGGAAATCGATTTTATCAACAGCGGTGCAATCTCAATCGAGCCATGAACGCCAATGTAGAGAAAGCAAGATGGCGACCAACCCCGTTCCAGATCATGTCCCGCCCGAAATGGTGAGGGATTTCAGCCTGTTTACATCGCCAGGGATGCCACCAACACTCAACGGGGATCCACACGCAGCTGTCGCTCGCGTACATGACGGGCCTCCGATCTTTTACTCCCGCTACAACACGCAAGATGGCCGGGGTACCTGGGTCATCACCCGTGCCGCGGACCAGCGGAGGGTGCTGCAGGACGCAGAGACTTTTTCCAGCCATCGCAGCATCTTCTCCTCCATACTGGGTGAAAACTGGCCGACGATCCCGCTTGAGCTCGATCCACCGGCCCATGGCGTCTTTCGCTCACTGCTCAATCCGCTGCTTTCGCCAAAGCGGGTGTTGGCTTTGGAACCGGCTGTCCGCGAACGGGCGGTCGAGCTGATCGAAAGGATCGCCGCGTCGGGCACAAGCTGCGACGTGATGAAGGATTTTGCCTTTCCTTTCGCGGTGAGCACCTTTCTTCGCTTTCTGGGGTTGCCCGATGACCGACTCGATACATTCGTCGGCTGGGGGAAAGATCTGCTCCACGGCGACGATAAGGAACGACCTGTGGCTGCCCGGACGATCGTGGCATTCATCGACGAACTTGCAGCCATGCGCCGCCAGGAGGCGGTTGACGATTTCATGACCTTTATCGTGCAGGCACAGGTCGAGGGCCGCCGGCTGACGGACACCCAAGTCCGCGGCATCGGCGTGCTTGTCTTCGTCGCTGGGCTCGACACGGTCGCAGCAGCTATAGGCTTTGACTTGGCGTACCTCGCGCGCAACCTCAAAGATCAGCAATTGCTGCGGAGCGAACCGGACCGCATCCCGCTCGCAACCGAAGAATTGCTGCGGGCCTATCCGCCCATTCAGTTGATCCGCGTGGCTACGAAAGATATCGACTTCGAAGGCGCGCCGATCCGGAAGGGGGACTATGTTTCCTGCGCCACGATGATTGCCAATCGTGACCCGGCGGAATTCGCATGCCCCAACACGATTGATTTGGAGCGGGAGGACAACCGCCACGCAGCGTTTGGCTATGGTCCCCACCGTTGCCTTGGCTCACACCTTGCCCGGCGGGAGATTGTCATTGGCCTGGAGGAGTGGCTGGCGCGCATCCCGGCTTTCAGGATCAAGCAGGGTACGGCACCGATAACTTCTGGCGGCCATGTGTTCGGGATCGAGAATTTGATCCTGGACTGGTCTTAGGCCCGCCCCGAGCCGGGGCACCGACAATGGAGGCAGCGCCATGCGCATCATCGTCCAAAAGGCCAAATGCCAGGGTCACGCGCGATGCGCGGCGCAAGCGCCGGACATCTTCAAGCTTGATGAGGAGGGCTACATCCTGCCTGGTGACATTGAAGTTGCGGAAGGGGAGGAACTGCCTGCATCGCGAGGCGCGCGATCCTGTCCTGAACGTGCGCTGGAACTCACTCGCTGACGCTCTGAATCAGACGTCATCCAACCGTGAGTCTGGCGGCTTGAACCATGTGGCCGCACTCAGCACGCGACCTCTGTCCCGCACGGTCCACGTCCAAGGGCCGGGGTTCGCGAAACGCCTCCTTCCAATCACAGAATCTGCGACAGAGCCGAGTGGACCAGACGAAAATTGCCGAACTACTCGACCGAGAGGCGATCCGCGACTGCCTCTACCCGAAGAACTCCCCCACCCAGTTGCGGCCGGCCGGGTCGCTGCATGACTTGATAGGACAAACCAGGAGAACGCACCATATTTGCCCAACATTATGCCCGGCTCAGCACCGGCCAATGGCCGCAGATCGAGCTGGAGAGGAGGTTCGACCAGCATGTACTTGCCTGTGTGCTCTCACGGGCGCTCGAGGAGATCGAGGCCGGCGAGGCGACTGCGACGGAGGCAACCGGACTCTCGCGCGCCGAGCTGCGCGATGTCCTGGCCCGCTGTTTCCCTGCTATTCCTATCAACGCGTTTGCCTTGAAAGAGGTGAGCGAGCCCGAGCCGGATCTGGAGGAAGAACTTCTGCACGGACTGCTGCTGGCGCATGCCCGGCCGGGCGACAAGGCGAGCGCCCGTTTCGCCAGGATCATCGCCCGGCGTGCCATGCGCAATGACCACCTCTGGCAGGACCTTGGCCTTTTTAATCGGACCGAGCTCGGCCGCCTGCTCGCCTCGCATTTTCCGACGCTGGCGGCCGGCAACACCCAAAACATGAAATGGAAGAAATACTTTTACCGCAAGGTCTGCGAGGCCGAAGGTTTTTCGCTGTGCAGCGCGCCCAGTTGCCGGGAATGCAATGATTTCGAAAGCTGCTTCGGCCCGGAGGAAGGCGAAAGCCGCCTCACACGGATCAAGAACGGCGTCGCCTCGGATTGAGAACCGCTTTCGTTACAGCCGCCGCGCTCGCGCCGCGCCATATGTCTCTTGTCGAATGTCGACTGACGCCTTCGGGGATTGAATGCTGTGCCTGCTGTCCGATTACTCGCCATGCTCGCTTCGGAGGGCGCCGTCATGATGGCGGTGCAGGATGCGACCCGCACCATCGCCGCCGAGCAACTGGTGTTCTCCGGGTCGTTGCTGCTCGCCTGCCTGGCGGTTGCGGCGCCTGGGCGGCCGCGGTTCACCGCCGTCATTGCTCGCGCTGGTGCACAGTTTCGCCTCGATCACCCATTGGGGCGGCCAGATTGTCTCCGGCGTCGCCATCAATTTCGTTGCTGCCGGCTCCGCCATAATTCTCGGCCAGGTTCCGGCAGGGCGCGCGCTGGGGTTCCTGGAAGCTTTACGAATTTTCTGGATCCCGCCTCAACCCGAATTGCGTGTGCTTGTTGGACAAATTAGGTTACTGGATTCGGAATTAGGATAGATTCGAGGCTTCGAATTTCTAACGCTCGCGAACTCGCAGGTCGTTCACGTCAGCACGAAGGCGTTTAACTCTACGTGTCGTATTGGCAGCTATGCGCCCTATACTGGACGCCTGGCAGGCTATTTCCAGGTCTTACAAGCGGACGGCAAAAGAGGCACCAGCGAGCCCTGCGCCAGGCGCGTTCTACACCCACGTGACGACGCCGCACTTTGTTTCGGCCCCAGCACGGAGACGCTCGGATCTATCGTACAGTAAGGCGGTTGAGTCGACCGTGAACTATCCGCAAGCCGTTGATCTGGCATGTTGATTGAGGCGGATAGTGGCTTTTGGGTTGCAGGATTAGCGGTTTATGGGGGCTGTTTTCCTGCAATTCGTTTTGCGATTCCCTTGTGCTGCGGAGCGTGATTGAACTAAACCGCTGCCGCGGTAGCTGATGCGCGGGTCTGGCCTGAGGAGGCCCCTGTCTGAGAAGATTTGGTGTCGAGCC
>NZ_JAMYKV010000008.1:0-172540 GCF_040317535.1 Mesorhizobium sp. M1409 | reverse complement strand
ACCAAATCTTCTCAGACAGGGGCCTCCTCAGGCCAGACCCGCGCATCAGCTACCGCGGCAGCGGTTTAGTTCAATCAAATTCCAATCGATTTGGGAATCCCTTATCGACTCACCGTAATTTCATCCCGCTCTAGGCAGTCACTTCACCTTGCCAAGGTTTGCCGACAGAACCGCAGCCGCCATGGCGATGTCCTCTTCTATGAAAATCCGCACAGTGGAACCGCTGCGCTGCTCCAGTGCGGCAACGATCTTGCGATGCGCGTCATTCGGCTGCGGGATGTAGCGATCGGCCTGCATCAGCAGCTTGAGATAAGGCCCGACCCGTCCCCAGAGATCGCGGATCATGTTCAAAAGGATCGGCGCGTCGGCGTGCTGGTAGATGGCGAAGTGGAAGGCCTCGTTCAGCGTCAGCTAGGCCCTGGCGTCGCCGGCCTCGATGGCACGCTGCATGCCGGCAAGGGTCGCCTGTATGTCAGCCAGCCCGCTTTCGCTGATCCTGGTCGCCGCCATCTCGCCCGCCAGCCCCTCGACGGCGATGCGGATGCGCGTCAATTCCTCGAAGGCGGGCGCGGACAGCAAGGGGACGATGACCGAGCGGTTGTTCTGCATCTCCAGAAGCCGCTCGGCGACAAGCCGTTGCAGCGCCTCGCGGATCGGTGTCGTCGAGATGCCGAACGTCTCGGCGAGCTTGCGGATGACCAGTGTCTGGCCCGGGCTGAAGCCACCGGAAATCAGCTCCTGCTTGAGCGCGCCATAGGCGCGGTCATTCAGGGTTTGATGTTCGAGCTTCAGCATGCGTTCGGCCCGCTCACCAGTTCGACAGGGCGCGATCGAGCGTCTCGGCCAGCTGCTCGGCATTGTCCCTGGCAAACGGCAGAGGTGGCCTGATCTTCAGCACATTGCCGCGCGGACCGCTGGACGAGATCAGAACGCCGTCCTCGCGCATGGCTTCGACAACCGCTGATGTCTTGGTGGCAGCCAGAGCCTCGCCGTCCGCTGTCAGCTCGACACCGAAATAAAGGCCGTTGTGCCTGACATCGGCGACCGCGCCATGCCGGCTTTGCAGGGTGCGCAGCAGGTCAGCCGCATAGGCGCCAACATCGCGCGCATTCGCGATCAGCCCCTCGCCTTCGATCACGTCCAGCACGGCGAGGCCGACGGCCGCCGCGACCGGATTGCCGCCGAAAGTGTTGAAGTAGCCGGTGTTCGAGCCGAAGGAGGCGACAAGCCGCGGCCGCACGAGCACGGCGCCCATCGGATGCCCGTCGCCGATCGGCTTGCCCATCGTGACGATGTCCGGCTCGATGCCATAGTTGGCAAAACCCCACATGCCCTGGCCAAGCCGGCCGAAGCCGGACTGAACTTCATCGGCGATGACGATGCCGCCGGCCTTTTTGACTATATCGGCCGCCTCCCGCATCACCGCCGCATCGGGAAAGAAGATGCCGTCGCTGGAAAAGGCCGAGTCGAGAAGCAGCGCTGCCGGCTTGATACCTTTTGCGCGCATGTCCTCGATGGCCGTGGCGACGTTCTTGGCGAAATCATGCGCGGCACGGCCATGGTCGCGGAACGTGTCCGGCGCCGACACGGTCCGATGCTGCGCGGGCACGCCCTTTGCCCCGACCGCCGCGGGTGACAGTTGCGCCGTCGCGATCGTGGCGCCGTGATAGGCGAAATCGGTGATGATCACCCCGGTGCCGCCGCTGGAATTCTGGGCGATGCGGATGGCGAGGTCGTTGGCCTCGCTGCCGGTGCAGGTGAACATGGCGTGGCCGAGATGGGCCGGAACGGTGCCGAGCAGTTTCTCCGCGTAGTCGAGGATGATTTCGCTGAGATAGCGCGTGTGGGTGTTGAGCGTCGCGGCCTGCCCCGACAGCGCCTCGACCACGCGCGGATGGCAGTGCCCGACCGAGGCGACATTGTTGTAGGCATCGAGGAACTTGCGGCCCTGGGCGTCGTAGAGCCACACGCCGCTGCCGCGCACCAGATGGATCGGGTTGCGGTAGAAGGCGCGGTAGGTCGGCCCGAGCAGCCTGGCTCGGCGTTCGAGCAGCGCGCGCTCCGATGCCGTCGCGTCGGCATTTGCAGGATATGGCGAGGACTGGGACACGAGCATCTACTCCGGATTGGAATGGTCGAGGAAATAGCGGCGGGCGTCAGTGGACGAGAGTTCGTCCAGCCGTTCGAGCGAGGCCCACACTTCGGTGGCGAGACGCAGCACATAGTCGCGCTTGGCCGGGAAGCGCTCCGCCTGCCAGCTGGCGATGTTGGCGATGAGCGCAAGACGGGCCCGGATCAGATCGAAGAGAATGCCGATCTCTTCGGCCTCGAGCGGCTGCACGGATTGATAGCCGGCGACGAAGCGCGCGGCCGGCGCCAGCGGATGACCTTCCGCCGGCCAACGGTAGACGGCGCCGATGGCGAGGTCGCAGATCAGCGGCGAATGGATCATGTCACCGAAATCGAGGATGCCGATCACGACTTCCGGCCGCGAAGCATCCATCACCACATTGTAGGAGTTCATGTCGTTGTGGACGATCTGGGCGCGCAGTTTCGGTATGACCGGCGCCGCATGCTCCTCGAAGGAGTCGATTGCGCGCTCGACCATGGCCCGCCGGCCAGCGTCAGGGATATGCGCCATCATCGGTCGCGTCTTGGCGACCTTGCGGATATCCCAAAGCAGGTCGCTGCCGGCGGCCGGATGGAAGAAACCGCGCAGCGCCCGGCCAAGGCGAGCGAGAAAAATACCGAGATTGCGGTCCTGCGCCGCTGACGGGGGTGAGCGCGACAGCAACTGGCCGGGCAGATAGGTGACCAGCCGGATGATGCGCGGCGCCGATCCACCGACGCTGACCGTGAATTGCGCCTCGCCCTCAAGGCTCTTGCGCACCGAGGGAACCGGCAAGGCCGGGTCGACCGCGAGGATGTGGTCGAGCGCCTTGTTCTGGAAGTCGGTGAAGCCGGCCTCTTCCGCCGGATGGGAGATCTTCAGGACGAACTCGCCCTCGCCGTCGGTCTGGATATGGAAGTTGTGGTCGCGTTCGCCAGGCAAAGGACGCGCGGCGCCGGTGAGCCCGTAGTGCCGGCGCAGGATGGCGAGCGCGTCGGTGGTCGAGACGTCAGGCGCGTCCTCGGCGAGTGTTTCGCCGAAAGCATCGGACATCGCGGCGCTCATGACCTGACCTCGGGATCGATGGGTTCGAGGCCGCACCAGTCGGCAATGAACAGGGCGATCGTCTGGGTGACCTTGCGCACCGAGTCGAGATCGACTGCCTCGTCATAGCCATGCGGCATGCGGCAGATCGGGCCGTAGACGATCGCCGGCGTGTCGGCGTAGAGGCCGAAGAAACGCGCATCGGTCGTCGCCGAGGTGACGTGTTCGGTCAGCGGCTCGCCCCAGACGGCGGTGTGGCTGCGGCGCAGCACAGCCTCCATCTTGTCGGCGCCCTCCAGCACATAGCCCTCGGCCATGAAGCCATTGTAGGTGAGGGTCGGCGGGCGATTGGCCGGGTCGGCGCGGGCCGCATCGGCGATGCAAGCCTCGAGCTCGGCTCTCGCATCTTCGAGCTTCTGGCCGGGATAGGTGGCGACGCGCATCTCGAAGACACAGCGCGCCGGAACGCTCGACGTCCACTCGCCGCCTTCGATCTTTCCGAGGTTGAAGCGGATCGGATGCGGGTGGCCGTGGAAATGCTTGTCATCGACCTTGCGCGCGTTCCAGACGATTTCGAGCTGCTTCAGCGCCTGGATGATGACGAAGGCCTTTTCGATGGCATTGGCGCCGGCGGAGAAAGCCCCGGATGCATGCCGCGGATCGCCGTCGACCTCGACCCGGAACCAGATCGGACCGACCTGTGCACGCATCAGTCGCGGTTCCAGCGGTTCGGGAATGAAAGCGGCGTCGGCGCGGTAGCCGCGCTGCAGACAGGCGAGCGCGCCATTGCCGGTGCACTCCTCCTCGACCACCGACTGCAGGTAAACGTTCGCGGCCGGCTGGTAGCCGAGACTGCGCAAGGCGGTCAGCGCATAGCGGCAGGCGGACAGGCCGGCCTTCATGTCGCCGGCGCCGCGGCCATGCATCCAGCCATCTTCGATCGCCGGATCGTAGGGGTCGCGCACCCAGCGGTCGAGCGGCCCCGTCGGCACGACGTCGATATGGCCGTTGAGGATCAGCGAGCGGCCCAATGCGTTTCGCGGCGTATGCGTGGCAACGACATTGAAGGCATCGTCATAGGAGACTGCCACGGGTGAAAAACCCGGCAGGTCGCGAATCGCATCGACATCGACGCGCCACATGTCGACCGCATAGCCATCCGCTTCGTACGCGGCGGCCATAAAGGATTGTGCGGCATGTTCCTCGCCACGCTGTGAGGGAAAACGCACGAGGTCTTGCAGAAACGCGACCTGTCGCGCGAAGCCGTCATCGACCGCGCTGAGAATGGCCTCGTCCGCAACCCGCTTAGGCATCATATTTCACTTTCACTTGTCGGCAAGGCGGCGGCCGACGGCATCGGCTACGAGATCGCTAGGGATTTCGGCACCATCGTACCGGTGACGCCTTACTGCAAGGTCTAGGAACTTCGGCTGCGCGGCACATCGAGCCTTGTCCATGCCACGCAGCCATCCGGCGGCCGATCTGGATAGGTCGACAATCCTGGTGGCGGCGTTGCCGCCGCCGTCAGGGCGCCTGTGTCGTCGGCAGCCGCTCGCGCAACTCGTCGACAAGCACCCTTATGTTTTCGGAATAGTCGATAGGCACGACGACGAGATGCACGCCGCCGCCGGCGAAGGCCTGTTCCAGCGCTGGCCGCAATTCGGCGATCGCGCCAACCCTGGTCCCCTTGGCGCCATAGGCCTCGGCGTATTTCACGAAGTCGGGATTGCCGAAGGTCATGCCAAAGTCCGGAAACTCGTCGACCGCCTGCTTCCAGCGGATCATGCCGTAGGCGTGATCCTCGAGCAGCAGGACGACGAGATTGAGCTCGAGCCTGACGGCGGTCTCCATTTCCTGGCTGTTCATCATGAAGCCACCGTCGCCGCAGATGGCCATGACGCGGCGCTGTGGATAGAGCAGTGCCGCCATCATCGCCGACGGCAAGCCCGCGCCCATGGTGGCCAGCGCATTGTCGAGCAGCAGCGTGTTTGCCATCCGCGTCCGGTAGTTGCGCGCGAACCAGATCTTGTACATGCCATTGTCGAGGGAGAGTATGCCGTCCGCCGGCATCACGGCGCGAACGTCATGCACGATGCGCTGCGGTGTGAAGCGATCTTCGGTAGCGCGCGCGGCGATCCGGCTCAAAATACCCTCACGCAGCGGCAGAAGGGCCTGCGCGTTGGGGATATTGCCCTCGATGCGGTCGGCCAGCAGCGCCAGCGAAGGCCCGAGGTCGCCGACGATTTCGGCCTGTGGGAAATAGACCTGCTCGACATCGGCCGTTTGATAGCCGACATGAATCACCTTCGGCCCCTTCGCCCCCATGATGAAGGGCGGCTTCTCGACCGTGTCGTGACCGATGGTGATGATCAGATCGGCCTGTTCGATGGCCTCGTGCACATAGTCGCGCTCCGAAAGGGCTGCTGTTCCCATATAGAGCTCGGTGCCGCCGGGCACGGTGCCCTTGCCCATCTGCGTGGTGAAATAGGGAATTTGCGTGCGCAACACGAACTGCGCGAGATCGGAGGTCAAGCGCGGCCGCGACGCCGCCGCGCCGAACATCAACAGCGGACGCCTGGCTTCCATGATCATACGGGCGGCGCGATCAAGCGCGCCCGGGCTGGCCAGCGGCAGTTCGACCGGGTGCGTCGGCACCAGTGCGATCGGCTCGCACTCCGCCGCTGCGATGTCTTCCGGCAGTTCCAGATGCACGGGCCCCGGTCGCTCTTCCTGGGCGACACGGAAAGCTTCGCGCACCAGCGACGGGATCATCTTCGGCGAGACGATCTGGCGCGACAGCTTGGTCAGCGGCTTCATCGCCGCGATGATGTCGACGATCTGGAAGCGCGCCTGCCGGGATGACAGGATGCCTTTCTGGCCGGTGATCATGATCATCGGCATCGCGCCGAGCAGCGCATAGGCCGAACCGGTAGAAAGATTGAGCGCACCTGGGCCAAGCGTGGTGATGCAGACTCCGGGCTTGCCGGTCAGCCTGCCATAGGTGGCGGCCATGAAGGCAGCCGCCTGCTCGTGGCGGGTCAGGATCAGCTGGATCGAGGAGCGGCGGATGGATTCGACGATATCGAGATTTTCTTCGCCCGGAATGCCGAAAATCCGTTCGACCCCTTCGTTCTCGAGGGCCGCGACGAACAAATCCGAACCTTTGGTCATAAACCGTCCCTCCCGCAATGCGCTCATTCAGTCGGCCACTTTCATATGGCACTGGAACGCGACGCCTCAAAGACCCAGAGCGTGCACTCTTTCATCGGCTTTGCAGAAGCAAGCTGAGGTGTGTCCTTGTTGTCGACGCGTGGCGGCGACGAACTGATCGTCGACCGTGCCGAGGTCAAGGAACATCGGCGCGATCTTAACCGAGAGGCGGACGCTACGGCCAGGCCATCATTTTCGGCAGGGCGGCGGCCAACGCATCGACGGCAAGCCGCACCTTCAGCGGCAGATGCGGCGTCTGCGGCCAAAGGGCGTGGCAGTCGTAGAGGTACCGCGGCTGGTCCGGCAGCAGCGCGACCAGCGCGCCGGTCTGAATGCGGTCACGCACCAGCCAGTAGGGCAGCCAGGCGACCCCCATGCCCTCGGCAGCCGCGTCGCCTATGGCATCGAGATCGTCGAGCCGCAACCGGCCGGTCGGCATGATCTCCTGCGTCGGTTGCGCCTCGCGCGCAAACAGCCAAGGCTGAACGATCTGGCTGAGCCGGCGGTAGACGATGGCATGATGGTCGGCGAGATCCTCGATCCGCAGGGGTTCGCCGTGACTTTGGAGATAGGCGGGCGCGGCGCAGACGACCATATCCTGGCGAGCGACGCGACGGGCGATCACCCCCGCCTTGTCGTCCAGGGTACCGGTACGGATGGCAAGGTCGTAGCCGTCCTCGGCGAAATCGGCGAAGCGGTCGCTGAGCGACAGGTCGAGTTCCAGCATCGGATATTGCCGCGCCAGCCGCAGCAGCACCGGCGTCACGCAGTGACGGCCGAAATGCGCCGGCATGGTGACGTGCAGCTTGCCACGCGGCTCCGAGAACTGGTCGGTGGCGAGCGTATCGGCGGCCTCGGCCTCGGCCAGCACCACCCGGCAGCGTTCATAATAGGCGCGTCCGAAGTCGGTCAGGCTCTGCCGGCGTGTGGTCCGGTTGAGCAGCCGCACACCCAGCCGCTCCTAGAGAAACCGGACATGCTTGCCGACCATCGGTCCGGACAGGTCGAGCGCGATCGCCGCGGCCGCGAACGAGCCGAGGTCGACGGCTTTGACGAACACGGCCATGCTCTCAAGCCGATCCATATTCGAAACTCCTGGTTCCTACTGCTCTCCCTTTGCAGCCATTTATCCCCGACAAGCCTAGCTGCATAGCTCATTCGGTTCAGATAACTTGGAGTCTCCCGAATGGTACATGTGGTTCGCTTTCACCAGCATGGTGGTCCCGAGGTTCTGCGCATCGAGGATGTCGAATTGCCCCGACCGGTCCGGGCGAAGTCCAAATCCGCGTCAAGGCGCTCGGCCTCAATCGCGCCGAGGCGCTGCTGCGCGCGGGCGCCTATATCGAGACGCCCACCCTGCCTTCCGAGCTTGGCCTGGAAGCGGCGGGTATTATCGAGGCCGTGGGCGAAGGCGTGAACGACTTTGCACCGGGGGACGCGGTCAGTGTCATCCCGCCGCGATCGATGGTTCGCTGGCCAGCTTATGGCGAGGTGGTCACCTATCCCGCTAGGCTCATCGTCAAGCATCCGCCGTCGCTTGACTGGCAAACGGCGGCGGCCGTCTGGATGCAGTATCTCACCGCCTATGGCGCGCTAATCGATATTGCCAGGCTTAGCGGCGGGGATGCCGTTGTCATCACCGCGGCCTCAAGCAGTGTCGGGCTTGCCGCCGTCCAGATAGCAAATAGTGTAGGCGCGACAGCGATCGCGGTGACGCGAACGTCAGCCAAGAAGCAGGCTCTGCTCGACGCCGGAGCGGCGCATGTCGTGGTCTCGGCCGAGGAGAACCTAGCGGCGCGATTGAACGAGATCGCCGGACCGCAAGGTGTGCGCGTCGTCTTCGATGCGATCGGCGGCCCGATCTTCGAGCCGTTGACAGCGGCAATGGCGCGTGGCGGCATCCTGATCGAATATGGTGGCCTCAGCCGCGAGCCGACGCCGTTCCCACTGTCCGCCGTGCTGGGCAAGACACTGACGCTGCGCGGCTACCTCGTCCACGAGATCACCGGCAACCCGGCGAAACTGGAGGCCGCCAAGGCGTTTATCCTCGAAGGACTTGGGACTGGGGCTCTAAAGCCGATCATCGACCGGACCTTTTCGTTCGACCAGATCGTCGAGGCGCACCGCTACCTGGAGTCGAACGAGCAGTTCGGCAAGATCGTGGTGACGATCTGAGATCGTGGTGACGATCTGAGATCGTGGTGACGGTTTGAGCAGAGATGGCGAACAAATCAACATTGCCGGCAACATCGCCCTTGAAGGCACGGCTCCGCACTCCTAACTGTCCCGTGCGGGCCGGGCCCCTCTGACACTCGCTTTTGGCGATTGTGATGTCGGACCGCTTTAACGGGCCCGTTTCCACCCTTTTCGGTCAAGCGGGCTCAATCGTTTTTGGTTTGGAGCCCCACATGACATCTTCCCTCCTTGGTATGGTTTGCCCCTCCTGCCGCGTCGCGCTCGTGATGAGCGAACGCCAGGGTATCGAGATCGATTACTGCCCGCAGTGCCGCGGCGTCTGGCTTGATCGAGGTGAACTCGACAAGATCATCGAGCGTTCCGGCAGGGAGGCGTCGCCAGCACCGCAGCCGGCAGCATTCTCCCAGCCGCAACAGGGCCAGGGGCGCGATGACGATTATTCCCGCTCGCAGGGCCACCGCTATCCGAAGCGGAAGAAATCATTCTTCGAAGAGTTGTTCGATTGACCGCATGACGCCCGGCACCCGGGCCGGCGTTTGCTGAAACTTCAAAACCGCATCGATAAAGGTCCATCCCGATGATTTCCCGCACAAGCCGATTTGCAGCCCTCTTTGCGGGACTGTTCCTCGCATTCTCCATGGTCGCGATGGATCATGCCGAGGCCCGTCGCGGCGGCAGTTTCGGCAGTCGTGGCATGCGTACGTTCCAATCGGCACCGCCGACCAGAACCGCGCCAGCGCCGACCGCTCCCGTCGAGCGTTCGATGACGCCCAACGCCGGTGTGAACAACGCGGCCCGGCAGCCGCAGGCCGGCTTGCAGCGGCCGGGCTTCATGAGTGGCCTCGGTGGAACGATGATGCGCGGCCTGCTGCTAGGCGGCCTGATCGGCCTGCTCGTCGGCCAAGGCTTCGGCGGCCTCGCCGGCATGTTCGGTTTCCTGCTTCAGGCCCTGCTTATCGGTGGCGCAATCATGCTGGCCATCAGGTTCTTCCGCTCGCAATCCGCGCGCGGTCCCGCCCCTGCGCTGGCCGGCGTCGGCAATGCCCAGGCGTCGCGGTTTGAGAACCGTGCGACGACACAGCAGCAGACGGACACTGCACGCCCTTTCACGATTCCCGGCTTTGGCGGCGGTTCGAGCGGAGGCTCTCCGGCCACCGGTTCCGAGGAGATCACGCTGGCTCAGACCGACCTCGACGCATTCCAGCAGTTGCTGACTGATGTCCAGGAAGCATTCGGCCGCGAAGACCATGCCGCTCTGCGCCGCGCTACGACCCCCGAGATGGTGTCCTATCTGTCGGAGGAGTTGGCCGACAATGCCCAGAAAGGTCTTAGGAACGAGGTAACGGACATCACCTTGCTGCAGGCCGACATCGCGGAAAGCTGGCGCGAGGATGACCGCGACTACGCCACGGCCGCATTGCGCTACGAGTCTCGTGACGGGACGCGCGAACGGTCCAGCGGCAGGGTCGTCGAAGGCGACGATGATCACCCGACCGAGACGACCGAGCTGTGGACATTCGTGCGTGAGAATGGCTCGAACTGGAAGCTCTCGGCAATACAACAGGCTTGAGCTGAGTGCGAGGCTCGATGCGGCTGCGTGCGGGCGCTCAGCGCACCAACGGACAGCCGCGTGCCGATCTCTCTGGCGTGCCCGGTATCGCGGTCCAGGCTGCTGACAAATACCAGACAATCTTTGCGCATGAATTCCTCCCTCCCCGCCGCCTCTTCGGGCGCGCGGGAGCGGCTGAACTTTCGCCTCTTCGTGCTTGCATCGCAATCCCATATGTGAAAAGAATATTTACAAGAGAAGATTGACGGGAGGAGACGTCGTGGATTCAGGCGCCTTGACGCGTGTTCAAATGGCTGCGCGGAACCTCCTCCCGAACTGGCAGAGCCAGCCATGAACGATTTCGCGCCCACGGTCGGCGTCGCCTCGACGCACCCCAAAAACATGCCGGCGGATCATGCCGCGCTGCCGGTGTGGAATGCCGAAAACTGGTTCTACGAGGACTGGCCGGTCGGCCAGAAGATCCGTTCGCTACGGCGCACGATGGCCGAGGGCGACAGCCATTTGTTCAACACGCTGGTGCTCGACATCCACCCTTATGTGCAGGACCAGATGTTTGCCGAGAGCGAAGGGATTTTCGGCAAGCGGCTGATCGCCGGCGCTTTCGTCTTCTCGGCCGGCCTCGGGCTGGTCGCCACCAATTGCATCAACGCCTTTTCCTATGGCTACGACAAGCTGCGTTTCATAAAGCCTGTCTTCATTGGCGATACGATCTATTCGATCCGCTCCAACCTCGACAAGAAGCCCCGCTACAAGGAGATGGGGCTGACCCGCGCCAGCTATGAGGTGTTCAAGGGCGAAGGCGAGCTCGTTCTCTACTGCGAGCACCTGCAGACGGTGAAGTACCGCAACCCCGCCGACTTTGTCGGCAAGACGGAGAAATAACGATGCCGGCTGCAGCCGAATTGCCGCTCGCCGGCCTTGTCGTCGTCGACATGAGCCAGTTCCTGTCGGGCCCGTACTGCTCGCTCAGACTGCTCGATCTCGGCGCTCGCGTGATCAAGATCGAGCGTCCGGACGGCGGCGACCTGTCGCGCCGGCTCTATCTCAGCGACACCGAGATCGGCGGCGATTCCACCATCTTCCATGCCATCAACCGGGCGAAGGAAAGTCTTGCTATCGACCTCAAGAACGACGCCGATCTCAAGGTGTTGCGCGGGCTGCTGGCCAAGGCCGATGTGCTGATCCAGAATTTCCGACCGGGCGTCATCGAGCGGCTCGGCTTCGACTACCAGGCGGTCCGCAAGATCAATCCGCGGCTGGTCTACGCCTCGATCAGCGGCTATGGCGAGGACGGCCCTTGGGTCAAGCGGCCGGGCCAGGACCTGCTGGCGCAGGCGCGTTCCGGCGTAATGTGGCTGAACGGAGACGAAGACCAGGGGCCGGTGCCGTTCGGTCTTGCCATCGGCGACATGCTGGCCGGTGCTGCCTGCGCGCAAGGCATTCTGGCGGCACTGGTGAGGCGCGGCATCACCGGCCAGGGGAGCCATATCGAGACAAGCCTGCTGGAGGCGCTGGTCGACTTCCAGTTCGAGGTGCTGACCACGCATCTCAATGATGGCCGCCGCTTGCCCAGGCGCTCCAGCTTCCGCAGCGCGCACGCCTATCTGTCGGCGCCTTACGGTGTCTACCCGGCCAAGGACGGCTATCTCGCCATCGCCATGACGCCGATACCCAAGTTGGCCGATCTGCTGTCGCTTAATGAGTTGGCACCCTATCGCGACAAGCCGGCATCCTGGTTCACCGCCCGCGACGACATCAAGGCGATCATCGCGCAGCGGATCGCCACCAAAACCATCGACGAATGGCTTGAAATTCTCGAGCCGGCCGACATCTGGTGCGCCAAGGTGCTGACTTGGCCGGAGATGCTGGCGAGCGAAGGGTTCCAATCGCTCGATATGCTGCAGACGGTGACACGCGAGGACGATGTTTCGATCCTGACCACCAGTTCGCCGCTCCGGGTCGATGGTGTCAGAGCCAAGGTCGACCGGGCGGCACCGCGCATCGGCCAGCACAGCGCTGCAATCCGCGAGGAGTTCGGCCTGTGAGCGTGCCCACACTCAAGGGCATGACCTGGAGCCATCCGCGCGGCTACGACCCGATGGTCGCTTGCTCATCCCTGTGGAAGCAAAAGACCGGCATCACCATCGAATGGGACAAGCGCTCACTGCAGGATTTCGAATCCTTCCCGGTCGAGGAATTGGCGCGTGCCTATGATCTTATCGTCATCGATCATCCGCATGTCGGCCAGATCACAGCGGAGCGCTGCCTCGAGCCGCTGGATGTCGCTGGCCGCGAGGCGGAACTTGCAGCGCTAGCCACGGGCAGCGTGGGCCAGTCCTATCGGAGCTACAACTGGCAAGGGCGGCAATGGGCCTTCCCGATCGACGCGGCCAGCCAGGTCCAGGCGTGGCGGCCGGATGCGCTCGATGCGCCGCCAGCGCGCTGGAGCGATGTGCTCGATCTCGCCCGGCAAGGCCGGGTGCTGCTGCCTTTGCGCCCGCCCCATGTGCTGATGGCGTTCTACACGCTGGCCGGCAATTTTGGCCGCCCTTGCGCAACGGACCCGTCCGGCGATCTCATCGATGCCGACGCCGGCAGCGAAGTCTTCGAGACGATGCGCGAGATAGCCGCACTGGTCGGCCCCGCCTGCTTCGAGATGGATCCGATCGCAGTTTCGGAACGCATGGCGGAGGCCGGCTCCCGCATCATCTGTGCACCGCTGATCTACGGCTATGTTTCCTATGCAATGTCTGGTTTTCGCGCGAACCGGCTGGCCTTCGCCGACATCCCGGTCATCGGCTCCAGCGGTCCGATCGGTTCGGCGCTTGGTGGCACCGGCATAGCCGTATCGGCCTTTGCCAAAGCGAAGGATGCCGCGATCGACTTCGCCTACTGGGTCGCCAGCGGCGATGTCCAGCGCGGTCCCTATGCCGCCGCCGGCGGCCAGCCCGGCCATGCCGCGGCCTGGGAGGACCAGACCGTCAACGACGCGACTGGCAATTTCTATCGGAATACGCGCGCGACGCTGGAAGGTGCGTGGGTGCGGCCGCGCCATGACGGCTATATGGCGTTCCAGCAAGCGGCGTCCGACCGCATCCTTTTCGGCATGACCTCCGGACATCAGGCACGGCAGGTCGTTGCCGATCTAAATCGCCTGTTTCGGGAAAGTTCCCCGGCGCCCGGCGCTGCCCGTAAAGCATGAACGAGCCCGCCTAGACATGCCACCACAGCTTGCGGGCATTCGCGGACAACAGCCCGTCGCGCTCATCGACGCTGCAGCCTGCAAGAAGCGCATGGGTCGCCGCCACCCAGGTCGACAAGCCGCCGCCGAGCGTGCAGACCGGCCAGTCGCTGCCCCAGACGACACGATCCCAGCCGAATGAATTGATTGTGTGCTCGACATAGGGGCGCAGCGTCTCGACCGCCCAGCTGCCGGGATCGGCATAGGCGACGACACCGGAAATCTTGGCCATGATATTCGGGCGCCGCGCGATCTCGCTGATATGCTCGCGCCACGGATGCTCGCCATTGCCCTTGATGTCGGGCACGCCGCAATGGTCGAGGACGAACGTCACATCGGGCGCCAGGTCGGCAAGCGCAATTGCCTTCGGGATCTGGTGCGGCAGCACGACGAGATCGAAGGTCAGGCCGGTGCCGCCAAGCCGCTTGATGTTGTCCCGAAACAGCGCGCCCTCCGAGAGCTCGTCGGGCACCACATGGAGAACGCGGCGGAAGCCCTTGACGAAGGGGGTTGCCTGCTGCCTTTCAAGATAGGCCGGAAAATCCGCCTCTTCGGGGCGGCACGATGCAATCGCTCCAGCCAGCATGCTGCCGCGTTGCCGTGCTAGCCCTTCGACACGAGTGGTCTCGGCCTCGATGTCGGCCGGATCGACATCGACCTCCATATGCAGCACGCGCTCGACGCCGACACGCTGCGCCTCCACGGCGTATTCCTCATAGGAGAAATCGCGGTTGAGCGCCGGCACGCCTGACAGCCAGGGATAACGCAAGACTGAGCGATCGATGAGGTGCAAATGGGTGTCGATGATCATGGCGGCCTCCTCCTCCTGGCTGTTTCAGATTATCTCACGGAGGAATTCTTCATTCAAATAAGAATTCACGCCGATGAGCCGACGGCAGAGCCGGCGAGGTGCGACAGCTTTTCACAAGTTGCCAGCAACAGCTCGATCGTCCGGGTGATGTCGGGTGCCGACGGCGCGTTGACCACGGTGATGTAGGGTATCGATAACGCGGCGATCGCCTTGCCATCGGAACTGCGCACCGGAGCGGACAGGTTGAAGACCCCGGCGGTCTGCATCGAGGCCATCATCTCGTAACCGCGGTCGCGGATCTGGTCGAGCCGGGTGAAGAACTCGGCCGACTGCGCCGTCTTGTCGGTGCTGCGGACGTGTTCCGAGATCATCATCCGACGCTCTTCCGGTGAACGAAAGGCGAGCAGCACATGTCCCGAACCGGTGTCGAACAGGCTGATGTGCGAGCCGACCCGGATCGAGATCCCCCAGTAGTTCGGTGCCTCCTGCTGGGCGATGACCACGGCGGAACCGCGATCAAAAACAACGAGTTGGTTGGCCTGCTGCGAAGTCTCGGCCAGCTCGCGCATCAGCGGCGTAGCGTAGGAAACCAGCCGCCGTACCGGAGCGTGCAATTGCGCCAGGCCGAACAGCTTCAGCGTCAGCGAATAGCGGTCGCCGTCGAGCCTGGTGACGTAGCCGCGCCTCACCAGCCGGTCGAGCATGCGGTAGAATTCGTTGGGGCTGCGGTCGAGCTTCTTGGCGATTTCAGCCTGCGTCAGGCCACCGTCGACGCCAGCCAGCAGTTCGAGGATATCGAGCCCCTTGTCGAGCGCCGGCGCGCGGTAGCGCTCGTCTTCGCCGTCGTCCATGGCTCGTCCCTCCAGTGAATTTCACCCTTCATATACGCAGGAACACGACTGGCGGAAACAAATTTCGTCTTGACGTATCCGTGAATGTTTTGTTTGTATATGAATGTAGCACTTCTTGTCATCAGACGAGTTGCGGTCGCCGCCGAGGCGGCACCAAGGGAGGATACCAATGAACAGACTGCTTTCCGGCGTGTCCGCCGGCGCATTGATGCTTGCATTAAGTGCAGGCGCTGCCCTTGCCGGCGACCTGCCCGGCAAATTCGAAGGTGTGACTGTCGACGTGAAGCTGATCGGCGGCCAGCAATATGAAAAACTCTACGAGCGCATTCCCGAATGGGAGAAGGCGACCGGCGCCAAGGTCAACATCCTGACCAAGAAGAACGGCTTCGACATCGACAAGGAGCTCAAGTCCGACATCGCTTCGGGCAGCACCAATTGGTGCGTCGGCTGGAACCATTCGTCCTTCGCGCCGCAGTATACGAGCCTCTACACCGACCTGAGCAAATTGCTGCCCAAGGAAGAGATCGACGCCTTCGTGCCTTCGACGATCACTTCGGCAACCATCGACGGCAAGCTGGAGATGCTGCCGCGCGCGCAGTTCGACGTCTCGGCGCTCTACTACCAGAAGAGCCTCTACGAGAACGCCGACAACAAGACCAAGTTCAAGGCGAAATACGGCTATGACCTGGTGCCGCCGGACACCTGGAAGGAAGTCACCGACCAGGCCGAGTTCTTCGCCAACCCGCCCAATTTCTACGGCACCCAGTTCGCGGGCAAGGAAGAGGCGATCAACGGCCGCTTCTATGAAATGGTCGTCGCCGAAGGTGGCGAATATCTCGACAAGGACGGCAAGCCGGTCTTCAATTCCGAGGCCGGCATCCGGGCGCTCGACTGGTTCGTCAACCTCTACAAGGCGAAGGCCGTGCCTGCCGGAACCACCAACTACCTGTGGGACGATCTCGGCCAGGGCTTTGCCTCGGGCACCGTCGCCATCAACCTCGACTGGCCGGGCTGGGCTGGCTTCTTCAACGATCCGAAATCGTCGAAGGTCGCCGGCAATGTCGGCGTCAAGGTCGCGCCGAAAGGTTCCTCGGGCAAGCGCACCGGCTGGTCCGGTTTCCATGGCTTCTCGGTGACCGAGAACTGCCCCAACAAGGAGGCCGCGGCTTCGCTGGTGTGGTGGCTGACCAACGAGGACAGCCAGAAGCTGGAGGCCGCCGCCGGCCCGCTGCCGACCCGCACCGCGGTCTGGGACTGGGACCTGAAGCAGGCGGAAAGCGATCCCTACAAGAAGGAGGTTCTTACCGCCTTCCAGGAAGAGGCCAAGCACGCCTTTGCCGTGCCGCAGACGCCTGAGTGGATCGAGATTTCCAACGCCGTCTATCCCGAGCTGCAGGCGGCGATCCTCGGCGACAAGACGTCCAAGCAGGCACTGGATGAAGCCGCAGCCAAGGCGACGCAAATCCTCCAGGACGCAGGCAAGCTCTAGTAACGGCTCCCAAGGCTGCCTCCCCCATCAGCATGGGGGAGGCGATCGCGCTCTTGGCTCCGTTGATACTTCAGTTCACCTCAAGGATTCCGATGAAGGGCTTCAAGCCATCCGCGCCATTCCTGCTGCTGCTTCCGGCTGGCATCGTACTGGCGGCGGTCGTCGTCGTGCCGCTGCTTCTGTCGCTCTACTCCAGCTTCACGCCTTTTCGCTTGATCAAGCCCGAAACATTCTACGTCTTCATCGGCTTCAGGAACTATCTCTCGATCCTATCCAACACCGATTTCTGGTGGGCTTTTGGCCGCACGGTGCTGCTGCTGACCATCGCGCTCAATCTCGAAATGCTGCTTGGCCTCGGCCTTGCGATGCTGGTCGAGAAAGCGACACGTGGACAACGCATTCTGCGCACGCTGATGATGTTCCCAATGATGTTCTCGCCGATCCTCGTCGGCTTCCAGTTCAAGTTCATGTTCAACGACAATATCGGCCTCGTGAACAACGCCCTGCAGTCGCTCGGCATCACGCAGGACGCCATACCGTGGCTGATCGAGGGCCATCTCGCCTTCATCGCCATTTCGATCGCCGAGATCTGGTCGTCGACCGCGATCTTCGCCATCCTGATCCTCGCCGGGCTGCTCGCCATGCCCAAGGAGCCGATCGAGGCGGCGCGGGTCGACGGCTGCACGCCGTGGCAAACTTTCCGCTATGTGACGTGGCCGTTCGTCATGCCCTTCGCCTACATCGCCATGACCATCCGTTCGCTCGACGTCGCGCGCGCCTATGACATCGTCAAGATCATGACCGATGGCGGACCGGCGGGCCGCACCGAACTGCTTTGGACGCTGGTCGCGCGCACCGCCTACAGCGACGGGCGCATGGGCATGGCCAACGCCATGGCCTATTTCTCGATCCTGCTCTCGATCGCCTTCACCGTCTATTTCTTCAACAAGCTCGCCGCGGCGCGCACGCAGATCGGTGCTGAGTGGTGAGAATGGACGAGAATTCTTCCGCCCGCCTCAAGCGCCGGCTGTTGGCTATCATCTATCGCATCGGCCTGTTCCTGGCGATGCTGACCATCTGCCTGCCTGGCATGTGGATCGTCCTCTCGTCGCTGCGGCCGGCGGTCGAGATCATGGCCAAGCCACCAGTGTGGATCCCGCGGGAGATTTCATTCGATGCCTATGTCGCGATGTTCTCGGGCATCGGCAAGGGCGGCATCCCTGTTATCGAATATTTCCGCAACTCGCTGATCATCTCGGTGACCTCGACCATCATAGCGGTCGCCATCGGCATGGCCGGCGGCTATGCCTTCGCGCGCTACCGCTTCCGCGGCAAGTCGAGCGTCTTCCTCGGCCTGATGCTGACCCGCACGGTCCCCGGCATCGCGCTGTCGCTGCCGCTGTTCTTCCTCTATGTGCGGCTTGGCATCATCGACACGCATTTCGGGCTGATCCTAGCCTATGTCGCGCTCAACGTGCCGTTCACCATCTGGCTGATCGACGGTTTCTTCCGCCAGGTGCCTAAGGACCTCGCGGAGGCGGCACAGATCGATGGCTGTACGCGCTGGCAAGCCTTCTGGCAGGTCGAATTCCCGCTCGCCGGACCGGGCATCGCGTCGGCCGCGATCTTCGCCTTCCTGACCTGCTGGAACGAGTTCGCGCTGGCCTCGCAGCTGACCCGCTCGGTAAGCGCCAAGACGCTGCCAGTCGGCCTGCTCGATTACACCGCCGAGTTCACCATCGACTGGCGCGGCATGTGCGCGCTGGCCGTGGTGATGATCATTCCGGCGCTCACCCTCACCTACATCGTCCAGAAACACCTTGTCGGCGGCCTGACCTCCGGCGCGGTGAAAGGCTGATCCAATGGCAACCGTTACCCTCACCAAGCTGACCAAGCGCTACGGCAATATCGGGATCGTGCACGGCATCGATCTCGATATCGCCGACCGCGAATTCATCGCGCTGGTCGGCCCATCCGGCTGCGGCAAATCGACGACGCTGCGCATGATCGCCGGACTGGAGGAGATCAGCGCCGGCTCGATCGAGATCGGCGGGCGCGTCGTCAACGATCTGCCGCCGCGCTCGCGCAACATCTCGATGGTGTTCCAGTCCTACGCGCTCTATCCCCACATGACGGTGCGCGAGAATCTCGGTTTCTCCCTGAAGATCGCGAATGCGGCCAAGGAAGACATGGAGCGCCGCGTCGCCGAGGCCTCTGCCATCCTCGGCCTCGACACGCTGCTCGACCGACGCCCGTCGCAACTGTCCGGTGGCCAGCGCCAGCGCGTCGCCATGGGCCGCGCCATTGTGCGCGACCCCGATGTGTTCCTGTTCGATGAGCCGCTTTCCAACCTCGACGCCAAATTGCGCACGCAGATGCGCACCGAGATCAAGAAGCTGCATGCCAAGGTGCGGTCGACGGTGATCTACGTCACCCACGACCAAGTCGAGGCAATGACGCTTGCCGACCGCATCGTCATCATGCGCGACGGCCATATCGAACAGGTCGGCACGCCCGACGAAGTGTTCCGGCGCCCGGCGACGCGCTTTGTCGCCGGCTTCATCGGCTCGCCGCCGATGAACCTGCACGAGGCGACGATCGATGACGGCCAGATGGTTTTCGCCAGCGGCGAAAAGCTCCCGCTACCCGGCCAGTTCAAGGCCAATGTCGCGGCCGGCGACAGGGTCGTGTTCGGATTGCGGCCGGACGACATCTATCCGACCGGACACGGCATCAGCTCCGGGGGTGCGGCCGACGTCCATCAGATCGAACTGCCGATCACGGTCACCGAACCGCTCGGCAACGAGACGCTGGTGTTCGTCGAATTCAACGGCACCGACTGGGTTTCGCGCATGCTGAACCCGAGGCCATTGAGGCCGGGCGAGCGGGTGGCCATGAGCCTCGACATGTCGCAGGCGCATCTGTTTGCCGCCGAGACCGGAAAGACATTGCGGAGCTGATCGGCATGGCCAAGATCGAGAGAGTCGAACTGCGAATGGTGGACCTTGTGCCCAAGGTCAAGCGCACCGACGCCATCCAGAGCTTCGTCAGCCAGGAAACGCCGATCGTCACGATCACCGATTCCGACGGCGCGGTCGGCACCGGCTACAGCTACACGATCGGCACCGGCGGCTCGTCGGTGATGCGGCTCCTCTCCGACCATCTGGTGCCACGCCTGATCGGCCGCGACCCCGACATGATCGAGGCGATCTGGCACGATCTCGAATTCGCCACCCATGCCACCACCATCGGGGCGATCACGGCCATCGCCATCGCGGCGATCGATACCGCTCTGTGGGATCTGCGGGCCAAGAAACAGAACCTGCCGCTGTGGAAGCTGGCTGGCGGCGCCAAGGACCGCTGCCCACTCTACACGACCGAAGGCGGGTGGCTGCACATCGAGACGCAGGCGCTGGTCGACGACGCGCTGGCCGCCAAGGCCAAGGGATTTCGCGGCTCGAAAGTGAAGATCGGCAGGCCGCACGGTTCGGAGGATCTTGCCCGCCTGTCGGCGGTGCGCAAGGCGGTCGGCGATGGCTACGAGATCATGACCGACGCCAATCAGGGTTTCTCGGTCGACGAGGCGATCCGGCGAGCGGCGAGGCTGCGCGAACTCGACCTCGCCTGGATCGAGGAGCCGCTGCCGGCCGACGACATTGATGGGCATGTGCGGCTGTCGAACTCGACGCCGACGCCGATCGCCATCGGAGAGTCGCTCTATTCCATCCGCCATTTCCGCGAATATATGCAGAAAGGCGCCTGTTCGATCGTGCAGGTCGATGTCGGCCGCATCGGCGGCATCACGCCCTGGCTCAAGATTGCCCATGCGGCGGAGGCCTTCGACATTCCGGTCTGTCCGCATTTCCTGATGGAACTGCATGTCAGCCTGACCTGCGCTGTTCAGAACGGCAGATATGTCGAGTACATTCCGCAGCTCGACCAATTGACCGGCAAGCACATGCGCATCGAAGATGGCCAGGCGCTGGCGCCGGACGAACCGGGCATCGGCATCGACTGGGACTGGGACGCGGTCAAGGCCATGAGCATCGCCGAATTCACCACGGCGATCACGAAATAGGAGACGGGCATGCAGCGGATGGGGATGGTTCTGGGGCTGAGGCCGGAAAAAGTCGAGGAGTATGTCCGCCTGCACGCCGCCGTCTGGCCCGAGGTGCTGACCATGATCTCGGCCTGCAACATCAAGAACTATTCGATCTACCTGAGGCGGCCGGAGAACCTGCTGTTCAGCACCTTCGAGTATCATGGCACCGACTACGCCGCCGACATGGCCAAGATGGCTGCCGACCCCAGGACACAAGAATGGTGGGCGGTCTGCATGCCTTGCCAGGAACCGCTGGCGACGCGCAAGGAAGGCGAATGGTGGGCTGAGATGGACGAGGTCTTCCATCATGACTGAAAGCGGTTTCGACCCTGCCTCGCTCGTCCAATCCTGGCCCAAGCCCTCGAAGCCCCGGCCGATCGTCACTTTCGGCGCCGGGTCGATCGTCGGTGACGCGCATTTCCCCGCCTACCGTAAAGCCGGCTTCCCGGTCGCCGGGCTTTACGATCCCGATCACGCCAAGGCGGAAAAACTTGCCAGCCAATGGGGCGTGACGGCCTTTCGCACACTTGAGGAAGCGGCCGCCGTCGAGGGTGCGATCTTCGACCTCGCGACGCCGCCCACCCGCCATGCCGATGTGCTGAAAGCATTACCTGACGGCACTGTCGCGCTGATCCAGAAACCGATGGGCGGCAACCTTGCCGAGGCAACCGCAATCCTCGAGATCTGCCGCTCCAAGAAGCTGCAGGCCGCAGTGAATTTCCAGGGGCGCTTCGCACCGATGATGCTGGCGCTGAAGGATGCCATCGCCAAGGGCTGGCTCGGCGAGATCGTCGACTTCGATGCCTGGCTGGCGCTGGCGACACCGTGGGAGCTGTGGGAGTTCCTGCTCAAGGCACCGCGCGTCGAGATCGCCATGCACTCGATCCACTATCTCGACCTGATCCGGCAACTGCTCGGCGACCCGCGCGGCGTGCACGCCAAGACGCTCGGCCACCCCAACCATGCGGTGGCGCAGACGCGCACCAGCGCCATTCTCGACTATGGCGACACCGTGCGCTGCGCGCTGTCGATCAACCACGATCACAAGTTCGGTCGCCGGCACCAAGCCTCCGAGTTCCGCATCTGCGGCACCGAGGGCGCGGCCTATCTCAAGCTTGGCCTCAACCTCGACTATCCGCGCGGCGAACCGGAAGTGCTGGAGATCTACCCGAAAGGCGGAACGGATTGGGTCGCGGTGCCATTGGCCGGAGCATGGTTCCCCGACGCCTTCGTCGGCCGCATGGCCAACGTCCAGCGCTATGCAGCGGGCGAGGACGCAACGCTGATCAGCCCGGTCGAGGATGCCTGGAGCACGATGGCGCTGGTCGAGGCCGCGTATCAGTCGAATGCGGCACCGGCGACGCCGATCGCGGAAAGGCCCTGATGGAACAGATCCAGTATTTCGAGGACTATGAGATCGGCTCGTCCCGCCTTACCAGCGGCCGCACCATCACCGAGACTGACTTTGTCGTGCATGCCGGCCACACCGGCGATTTCTTCCCGCACCACATGGACGCGGAGTTCATGAAGACGACGCCGTTCGGCCAGCGCATCGCCCACGGCACGCTCGTGTTCTCGGTCGGCATCGGGCTGACGGCAACCATCGTCAACCCTGTCGCCTTTTCATACGGCTATGACCGGCTGCGCTTCATCAAGCCGGTGTTCATCGGCGACACGATCCGCACGCGCACCACCATCGCGGCCAAGGAAGATGATCCGAAGCGGCCAGATTCAGGACGGGTGATCGAGCGCTGCGAGGTGATCAACCAGCGCGGCGAAGTGGTGCTCGCCGCCGACCACATCTACATCGTCGAACGCAGGCCCGCGCGGGACTGAGACTCTCGAATCAAGCCAGAGCACCAGATCCAGATCGCTGCATTCGTGCCAGACCTCGATCCGAGCGCGCCGGAACTCGCTGAAGCGCGCGGCACCTCGTTCCAAAGCGGCTTCGCAACGGAGCCGATAACGGCCACCGCGCGCCGCATGTCAGGCCAACAGTTTCATGAAATTGCGCTTGCGGCCGAAGCGGGCCTTCACATCAGCCAGATACGCGGCATGTTCGGACGCGCCGCGCAGACCGGCCATACGGCCGATCAGGGCTGCCGCTTCGGCATAGGCGCCGTTGCCGCCAAACTGGGCCAGTTGGTTGACGCGTTCCGCATAAGTCTTCAGTGCCTCGCGCGGATGCGTGGCTTCACTCACCTGCGCGAGCTTTTCCTTCAGCCCCTCGGAAGCACCATGCGCGCGCGTGTTCGCCCACGCTAGGTCAAACTGCTTCTCCTCAATCAGGATGGTGATGAGCAGATCGGCCGGATAGTGCCAAGCGGATGGCTTCTCGCTCGCCAGTCTGGATTGGAGGCGCTCGATTGCTCGATCGCGCGCCTCCCCGCCAGCCGAACTGCACAGCCGTTGATACAGTCCGAGGCTCGGCGCCTTCTCGAATGCGCGCCACAGATGCGCTTCAGCGTCCGCATCGCGACCGGCTGCGGTCAGCAGGTCGACTGCAAAGAAAACGAGCCGCTCGTCAGGTCGGTCATCCTCGAACATCCACAGGCCATCCTCGGCCCAGCGCAAAGCCTCTTCCGCACGACCTTGCGAGAGGCAGAATTCGGCGATCTGCAGATAACTTGGCTGTGAGGACAAATGCTTGGCGCGAAGCGCGATGCGCGCCTCGACGTCACCGTCGCGTTCAGCAAAGAAGTCGAGGATTTCCCGCAGCCTGAAATGGTCGCCGGACAGTACGTGACTTATCCGATTCTTGCCGGCGGTCGCGGGCAGTTCATTCCAGGCCTCGGTGGCAAGGCGGCGGTATTCGGCCAATCCTTCCTCGCCGAGGATATCGCCATAGCGCCCAGCCGCGCCAGCAAAGGTGTCGTAGTCACCGTTCATCTCGCGTGCGAACAGGTCACGCGCCAGGGACAAGGGTTCGCAAGTCGCCTCCAAGGCAGCGTTGCAGTGAATTTCGCATGCCCGGTCGAGAAGTGGGGCGCAACGGCCGTCGGAATCGTCCATGTCCTCAATGGCGCCCTCGATCCGATCGATGGCTCGCATTGCGAGCCGCATAACGATACCCGCATGCTTGCTCGAGACCGAGGCGATCACATCGAGCGCCTCGTCCACGCCTTGGGCCCAGTCGGGCGCCTCGCGGTAATCTATGAAACCCTTCGTGGCGGTTGCTTCGTCGATCATCTTGCCGAGGCGCGCCTCGATGGTCGCCTCGTCGCCGTCTTGTGTAGCCAGCGTGGTCATTTCCAGCCTACGCAACAGGATAGGATCGCGCTCGACGACATCCATGATCATATCGACAAGCTCCACCTTGTCCTTGCCTTCCAGATGTTCGCGTATACGCGTGAACACATCGATGCTTTGCGCTTCCGTGTCGCCGCCCATCGCATTTGCCGCCAGCGCTGTTGCCACCAAATGCTTGCAATAGCCCCAATCCCCGAAGGCGCGGCAGGAACACGTGCCGTCGACCGACTCTGCACGCCCCATCAGCTCAACGCGATAGTCCTCCGTGCCGGCAACCTGCGCCAGCACGCGCTTCGGCTCGACGGTCAGCAGTTGCACCAGCCCGTCACGCCAGTAGGCCTCGCCGCGCGAGAATACCTTGCTGCCGACAAGGTCGCGCAGGGCGTCGACATCAAAACGGGGTCGACTGTTCTTGCGGTTCATAGTGGCGGCTGGAGCCTCGAGTCAGCCGAGATGAGACGCAGGGCCTCGTCCAACGCAACGGTCGCATGCAGCCGCCAACATGCTCCGGTGTGCCTGTGCCACATGAGGTCGAACCGGGTCTCGGCGAGATGCTCCTCCACATGGTCGAGCCGGGCGAAGGGAGCGTTGAATTCTTCACCGTCATCCGAACGATAGCGCGCGGAGAAACCGTATTTGCTTCCTCGCACTTGCCGAAAATGTCTAGCGGATGGTCGAGCCGATTCGGCCGGCCGTGGATGAACCGTGGCTTCAGAACATCGGCGATGAAACGCTCGCAGTCGGCGGCGATGGCCAGCTTCTCGCCAGGTGAAAGCTCTTTGACCCACACCCGTCGTGTTTCCAGCTTCGCCATCGCAATCTTTCCGCGCCCTCTGCCGCCAAGAGCGCTGCGGAGCAGCCCTTAGCCATTTGGCTATCGCCGTTCATGATAATCGACCGATGCGGTGAGGCAATCCTTTCGAACGCAAAACGCCTCCGGATTTGCGGGAACCGCCCGATGGCAAGCGCAATATGTCTTCTGCCATTCGGCGGCCGCGGGTCTTTCAGCCGCGACCGCTCACGCCAGCCACTCTTTCACCGCCGGGCGGGCGAGAACCGCGCGCATCCGGTCCTCGGCATCGGCGACGGCCAGTGCCATCGGCGCGCGGGTCGCTCCGCAATCGACGCCAATGACGCGGAAGGCCGCTTTCATGCCCGGCAGGACGCCGGTTTCCAGCAGCACCTCGACGAAGTCCCGCGACACCATCTGCAGCACTTTCGCCCGTGCCAAATCGCCGACGCGGATCGCCTGATCTACTGCTACGTACAGCCGGCCGAGCAGATTGTAGGTGGTGCCGATGCCGCCATCGGTGCCGAGCATGCCGGCGGCGGCATAGATCTCGTCGAAGCCGTAGTAGAACAGCTTTTGCGGCTGCCGCTTGCGCAGCAGCGAATATTTGAACAGGTCGGTGGAGGTGTATTTGATGCCGATGACATTGCGCAGATCGAGCAGCCGGACCAGCAGGTTGAGCGGCAGCGGCCGGCCGGTGCGCAAAGGAATTTCGTAGACGATCAGCGGCAGGTCCGTCGCCGCCGCCAGCGCCTGGTAGTAGCCAAAGATCTCCTCGTCGGAGAATGGATAGGAATGCGGCGGCAGCGCCGACAGTGCGTGATAGCCAAACTTTTGCGCCCGCCGCGCCAGGCGGATGGAATCGCGCAGGTTCGGCATGCCGACATGGGCGATCAGCCTGGTGCCGGTGCCTGCCGCACCGGCGAAGACCACTTCTTGCTGGGCCAGCAATTCATCTACGGTCAGCAGGCCGGATTCGCCGCTGCTGCCGCCGACATAAAGCCCGGTCAGGCCTTGGCGCAGGACATAGTCGGTGATGTTGCGCTGGCGCTGCGGATCGAACTCGCCGGCATCGCTCAGTCCGGTCATCAAGGCGGCATACATGCCCGCCAATTCCTTGGTCATTTGGGGATCCTCGGTCTTTCCAGGAGAGTCATTGGGTGGCCTCGCCTGCATGATGGCAGGCGACGAGATGCTGCCCGGAGATGGGCGAGCCGAAATCGCGCACCTGCGGCTCCATCTTGGTGCAGATGTCGCTCGCCAGGGGACAGCGCGGATGGAAATGGCAGCCGGCCGGCGGCTTTGACGGATCGGGCACGCCGCCGCCCAGCACGATACGCCGGCGTGTGCCGCCGGCTTTGGGGTCCGGCACCGGGATCGCGGACAGCAGCGCTCTTGTATAGGGATGCAGCGGACTGCCGAACACCACTGCCGTGGTGCCGATCTCGACGATCCGGCCCAGATACATCACCGCGACGCGGTCGCTGAGATAGCGGATCATCGACAGGTCATGGCCGATGAACAGATAGGTCAGGCCGAGGCGCGCCTTGAGGTCATCGAGCAGATTGACGATCTGCGCCTGAATGGAGACGTCGAGGGCCGAGATCGGCTCGTCGGCGATGATGAACTTCGGATTAGCCGCCAGCGCGCGGGCAATGCCTACGCGCTGGCGCTGGCCGCCGGAGAGCTCGAACGGGTATCGGTTGCGCAGTATTTCCCGCAAGCCGACCAGCGCCAACAATTCACTGACGCGGGCGTCGCGCGTCACCCGGGTGCCGATCTTCTGCGCGCGCAACCCCTCGCCGATGATGCGCCCGACGGTCATGCGTGGATTGAGCGAGCCGAAAGGGTTCTGGAAAACCATCTGCATATCGCGGCGGCGCTGCTTGAGCTGTTCGCCTGTCGCGCCGGCATAGTCCCTGCCCTCGAAGACGATGCTGCCGACGCTCGGGCGTTCGAGACCCAGCACGGCGCGGCCGGTCGTCGACTTGCCGCAGCCGCTTTCACCGACCAGCGCCAGCGTTTCGCCGCGCAGCACCTCGAAGCTGACGCCATCGACCGCATGCACCGCGCCGACCTGCCGCCTGAGAACACCGCGCCGGATGGGGAAATGCACCTTGAGATCGGAAACGACAAGCAGCGGTTCTTGCCTGGGCGCCGCTGCCGGAGCCGCGCCTGGTGCGGCTGCCGGCGCACGCTGCAATCGCGCCACCTGCCGCCAGCGCCAGCAAGCCGTGGCATGGCCGGCGCTAACCGCTTCCAGCGGCGGCTTCTGTTCGCGGCAGCGCGCCTCGGCATGATCGCAGCGCGGCGCGAAGGCACAGAAGGTCGGCGGCAGCGTGACGTTGGGTGGCGCGCCCTTGATCGGCACCAGCCTGGTGTTTGCCGCCGTCAGCGACGGAATCGAATTCAACAGGCCGATCGTGTAGGGATGCGTCGTCGCCGAAAACAGCTGATCGACCGGCGCGCATTCGACGATCGAGCCCGCATACATCACCGCGACGCGGTCGACGAAGCCGGCGACGAGGCTGAGGTCATGGCTGATCCAGATGATCGCCATGCCGAGCTGTTTTTGCAGGCGCACGACCAGCTCGACGATCTGTGCCTGGATGGTGACATCGAGGGCCGTGGTCGGCTCGTCGGCGATCAGGATCGACGGCTTGCAGACCAGCGCCATGGCGATGCCGATGCGCTGCAATTGCCCGCCGGAGAACTGGTGCGGAAAGGCGCGCATGCGTTGCGGCCCGTTGGCGATGCCGACCAGCGCCAGCATGTCGAGCGCCTGGCGCTCCGCCTCGGCCTCACTCAACCCCTGATGTTCGCGCAACGCCTCGGTCAGTTGCAGGCCGATGGTCAGCACCGGGTTCAGAGACGACATCGGGTCCTGGAAGATCATCGCGATGTCGCGGCCGCGGATCTGGCGCAGCTCGCTGTCGGGCATGGCCAGAAGATCGCGGCCACGAAACAGCGCGCGACCTTGGGTGACGCGGCCGGGCGGCTTGCGGATCAGCCCCATCAGGGTCTGCACGGTGACCGACTTGCCGGAGCCGCTCTCGCCGACGATCGCCAGCGACTCGCCTTCGGCAAGCTCGAAGGAGACGTCGTTGACGGCATAGACGGAATTGCCTTTGGGACCGAACTCGACGCTAAGCCCTTGCACGGAAAGCACGGCTTGCTGTCCGATTCCCTTTGCGGCCCTGTCGACGGCAAGCGTCTCGGCGCCCGTCATTTGGCGCCCCCGCCCATGATGTGCTGCGGGTCGAGCGCGTCACGCAGGCCGTCGCCGACGAAGTTGATGCTGAGCACGGCCATCGCGATCATCGCGCCGGGCGGGATCCACATCCAGGGCTGGCTCTCCAGGATCGACAGTGTGCGGGCATCGCGCAGCATGTTGCCCCAGCTGGCCGCCGGCGCTTGCGCACCGAGGCCGAGGAAGGACAGCGAGGCTTCGAGCAGGATGACGGTGGCGACGTCGAGCGTGATCGCCACCAGGATGGGGCCGAGCACATTGGGCAGGATGTGTTCGAGGATGATGACCGACGGCGAGGTGCCGAGCGAGCGCGCGGCGAGGACGAATTCCTGGTTGCGCAGCGCCAGGATTTCGCCGCGCGTCAGCCGGGCGATGGACGGCCAGCTGAGCAGGCCGATCACCACCATCGTATTGAAGATACTGGGGCCGACCACTGCGACGAAGGCGATGATGATGACGAGGCGGGGGAAGGTCAGCACCATGTCGATCAGGCCCATCAGCAACAGGTCGACCTTGCCGCCGAAATAGCCGGCAACGCAGCCGATGAAGATGCCTATTGCCGCTGAGATCGCGACGGCGACGAAGCCGACCGTCAGCGAGATGCGGCCGCCATAGAGGATGCGAGCAAAGATATCGCGGCCGGTACCGTCGGTGCCCATCCAATGGATGCCGCCCGGCGGCTGGTTGCGGCCGCGCAGGTCGATGTCGTTGGGGCCGTAGTGCGCGATCAGCGGTGCCAGCACGCAGGCGAGCACGATGACGGCAAGCATAATCAGTCCGAGCGTCGCCAGACGGTGGTTGAGGAAACGGCGCGCCGCCTCGGCCCACAGCCCGCGCGAGGTGCCGGAGGCAATCGTCATGTCGGCGGCGGTGACTTCAGTCATAGCTCACCCTGGGGTCGAGCACGCTGTAGGCAAGGTCGGTCGCAAGGTTGGCGAGCATGACGATGACGGCGGTGATAAGCACATAGCCCATGATGACCGGGCTATCCCTGTTGACCACCGCATCGATAAACATCAGGCCGATGCCCGGCCATTGGAAGATGGTCTCGATCACCACCGAGCCGCCGAACAGCGTCGGCAAAGTGAGGCCGAAGACAGTGACCAGCGGGATCAACGCGTTGCGCAGACCGTGGCGCAGCGTGATCGTGCTTGGCCGCAGGCCCTTGGCCTTGGCGGTGCGCATATAGTCCCGGTTCAGCACTTCGAGCATGCCGGCGCGGGCATAGCGCATGAAGATCGCGGCGCGGAACAAGGCGAGTGCTGCCGCCGGCAGGACCAGGTGCCTGAGATTGTCGAGGAGCGAGAAGCTGTCGCCCGCCGTCGAAATGCCCGACGATGGCAGCCAGCGCAATTCAAGCGCAAAGACGTAGACGAGCAGCAGCCCCATGAAGAAATCCGGAATCGAGACGCCGACAAAGCCGCCCAGCGTCAGCGAATAGTCGGTCAGTTTGTATTGCCTGAGCGCCGAGATCACACCCAGCGTGGTGCCGATGAGGAAGGCGACGAGCAGTGCCACACCCATCAGCTCCAGCGTCATCGGCAGGCGCTCGCCGATGATCTCGCCGACGCCGCGACCGTTGACGAAGGAGCGGCCGAGATTGCCGTGCAGTATCTGGCCGATCCAGTTGAGGTATTGGATGTAGAGCGGCTGGTCGAGGCCGAGCTCGCCACGTCGCATCGCGATCAGCGCCTCGCTCGATGGCGCCTCCGCCGTGATCATCGCCAGCACGGCATCGCCCGGCATTGCGTGCGCGATAGCGAAGACGATCACGGTGACGCCGAACAGCACCGGGATGCTGAGCAGCAGTTTGCGCAGGAGATAGCTGAGCACCGGCCTCTCCTATTGCTGAAGGCGGCTGTTGAGGCGGTTGGTCATGAGGTTCCAGTGCCTCATGACCAACCGATGAGGGCGTCTACGCAGCAGCTATTTGGCCACTTCCCACTTCTCGACTTCGTTGTAGACCGGGTGGTTGAAGATCACGAGCGGCTGCTCCTTGAAGTGCCGGGCAAGGCCGACGATGCGGTTGTTGAAAGCCAGCGGCCGCACCTCGTTCCACAGCCAGGCCTTGGGCAGTTCCTTGTTGAGGATGCGTGAGGCTTCCTGGTAACTTTCGGCACGCACGGCTCGGTCGGCCGATTCCAGCCCCTTGTTGAACAGTTCGTCGACCTTGGGATTGCAGTAACCCAAGCTGAGTGGCTTGGCGCCGCAGACGACCACCGGCGAACCGAGCGAGGGGTCAAGCCCCATGCCATTGGCGAAAAAGCCCATCTGGAAGCTGCCGTCGGCATAGGTCTGGTTGATCGCCGCCGGATCGAGCAGGCGCGGCTGGATGCTGACGCCGACCGCGGCCAGATAGCTCTGGATGGCGGTGACGGTGTCGACGTTCATCTGGTCGGAATAGTAGTAGATGAAATCGACCGGCTGGCTGCCGTCCCAGCCCGCTTCGGTGAGCAATTGCTTGGCCTTGTCGGGATCGTAGTCGTAGGGCTCAAGGTCCTTGGCGCGCGCCCAGTCTTGCGGAAAGAGCGTGTTCGAAAGTTCGCCGGCGCCCTGCTTGACCGTCTCGATGATGGCCTTGCGGTCGATGGCATAAAGCATTGCCTGGCGCACCCTGACATCGGCGAGGCGCTTGTTCTCCAGGTTGAACTGCAGGTAGGTCGGCAGGCCGGCGGAGAATTTCGGCAGCACCGTCAGATAGTCGAGCTTCTGCAGCCGGGCGAGCTCGGAGATCGGCACGCCACCGCCCTCAAAGGACATGGCGTCAACCTCCTGCGTCTCGAGCGCGGCGATGATTGGCGGCACGTCCTTGTATATCTGGTAGATGATGCGCTCGAGTTTCGGCGCGCCGAGGAAATAGTCGGGATTGCGGTCGACCTCGACATACTGGTCGCTCTCGTATTTCTTCCAGACGAACGGGCCGGTGCCGACGCGGTTGACCCAGAAAGCGTTGCCCTTGATGTCGCCGGGCGCGACCTTGCCGAGGATGTGTTCGGGAAAGATGCTGATGGCGATAAGCTGCAACTCGACCCAGAGCGGCTTGGCGCTGTCGAGTTCGATCTGGACGGTCGTGTCGTCAAGCGCCTTGACCCCGGCAAGCGAGGAGGCCGAGCCATCCTGGAAAGCCTTGTACCCGGCCACCGCGCCGAGCTTCTGCGCCCAAGGCGAGCCAACCTTGGGATTGGCATAGAGGTTGAGGCTGAACACCACGTCCTTGGCGGTGAAGGGCGTTCCGTCATGCCATTTGACGCCGTGGCGCAGGCTGAGGATATAGGTCTTGCCGCCATCGGGCGTCTTCCAGCTTTCGGCCAGCATCGGCTGCACGCCATCGCCCGTCCATTTGATGTGGACCAGTCCCTGCAGCACGGTCTCGTCGAGCCGGTGGCCGCACGTGGTATGCAGCGTTCCCATCTCGATGCAGCCGGTGCGCATGGCGGAACGGAACGTGCCGCCCTCGGCCTTGGCGATCACCGCGGCAAACATCAGCGCCAGCGCCGGCACAAGGCTCATCAGCAGTCGTCTCATGGAATTCTCCTCCCGTTGTTTTTCGCCGGCCGAAATCGGGCAATGCCCTGCTCCAGGCCGATTTGCGCGCCAAGCCTCGCCTGTCGCGCCGACCGCCGCGCCATCGGCCGCGGCGGCACCCTCCAACCCTTCGGTTCCGCAAGTCCTCGCTTGCGGCGACTGGTCTAATAGCTTAAAAGGTAGACCATGCACAATATGCCGGTTCGAAAAAAATTATCCGATGAAGTCCGCTTCCGCCTGGAGGAGATGATCCGCGACGAGGTCTATCCGGTCGGCGCCTCGCTGCCGTCCGAGCGCGACCTGATGTCGATGTTCGATGTCGGCCGTCCCTCGGTGCGCGAAGCGCTGTTTGCGCTGGAGAAAATGGGGCTGGTGCGCATCAACAGCGGCGAGCGGCCAAAGGTGACGCGGCCGACGCCGAAGAACATGCTGGAGCAGTTGACCGGGACGGCGCATCTGTTGATGGACCAGCCCGACGGCATCGGCCATTTCGAGCAACTGCGACTGTTCCTCGAAGTCTCGACCGCGCGCCATGCCGCCGAGGTGGCGACGCGCGGACAGGTCGATGCGCTTGCGGCGGCACTTGCCGATAACGAGCGCGCCATCCCGCGCGCTCGCGCCTTCGCCGTCACCGATGTGGCGTTTCACCGGGTGCTGACCGCCATTCCCGGCAACCCGATCTTCCTGGCCGCGCATGAAGCGCTGGTGGAATGGCTGATCAACCAGCGCATCCACATGGCCAACACCGAGGTGGAAAACCGCCGGAGCTTTGCCGGCCACAAAAACGTGTTTGAAGCCATCGAGCGGCACGATCCGGAAGCGGCCGGCCGAGCGATGCGCGAACATCTGGAAAACGCCCGCCGCAAGTTCAACTCGGGCCAGGCGAAACTGGATTAGGCTCGGCCGCCTTCACCCTCGGCTAGCGTCCGTGCTTGACCGCTGGGCCAACGAGCCCGTTGCCCTGATCGACCAACTTCGGCCGCTGGCTCAATCCTTCCTCCCGTAACCGCGTCAGGGCTGCGTGCAAGAGACCCAGCGATTGCTCGCCGTGGGTACACGATCCGCACAGGTGTGAGCCGACCGAGCCACAAGCGCGCCGCGGATGCGGCAGTCACGAGAGATCGGCAGTCATACCTGCGCCATTCACCGTTATCGGATTGCCAAGACATGGTAGTGTGATTATACCAGTTGATAAGTTGACGACGGGCGATACCGTCGGCCGAGATCAGGAGTAGTGACCAGATGACAACGATTGCGCTGTTCGGTGCCGGCGGAAAAATGGGCTACCGCCTTTCGACCAATTTTCGCGGATCGCCCTACACGATACGCCATGTCGAGGTCAGCGATGCCGGCCGCGAACGGCTGAAAACCGGACTGGGTTTCGATACGGTCAGCACCGACGAGGCGCTCAAGGGCGCCGATGTCGTGATCCTGGCCGTTCCGGACACGCATATCGGCAAAGTGGCGGCCAGCATCGAGAGCAAGCTGGCGCCGGGCACGATGGTGGTGGTGCTCGACGCGGCGGCACCTTTCGCCGGTCACCTGCCGAACCGGCCGGACCTCACCTATTTCGTCACCCACCCCTGCCATCCGCCGATCTTCAATGACGAGACCGACATGGCGGCCAAGAAGGATTATTTCGGCGGCGTCAAGGCCAAGCAGCATATGGTCAGCGCCTTGATGCAGGGACCGGAAGAGGATTACGCCAAGGGCGAGGCGATCGCGAAAATCATCTGGGCGCCGGTCATGCGCTCGCATCGCGTCACCGTCGAACAGATGGCGCTGCTGGAGCCCGGCCTCTCGGAGACCGTGTGCGCCTCGCTGCTGGTGGTCATGAAGGAGGCCGTCGACGAGGTCGTGGCACGCGGCGTCGACAAGCAGGCGGCGCTCGACTTCCTGCTCGGCCATATGAACGTGCTCGGTGCCGTCATCTTCGGCGAGACCAAGGGCGTTTTCTCGGACGCCTGCAACAAGGCGATCGAATTCGGCAAGCCGGTGCTGATGCGTGACGACTGGAAACGCGTGTTCGAGCCGGAAGAGATCGCCGCCAGCATTCAGCGCATCACCTGAAAGAGCGTTCAGTTTTTGCCGCTCATCAGGTAACATATCACCTGAATTAGTGATTGACTCATCATACCAGTTAGCTTAGCTGTTAATGGCTTAGATCGACAAGGTTTCGCAGGGAGTACGAAGCCTGGCGAGTGGAGGATGGCTGGGGAGCAACGATCCGTGGAGGGGAAGCCGGCAAACGGCTCTTTAGCCCGAAAGCGATCCGCCGCCCGCGCTGCCTGACGAATTCGGATGCCGACAGAGGCCTTGGTTGACCAAGATAATTTTTCAAACGGGAGGACTTCATGAAACTCACACGCAGAATGACGCTTGCGGCTTTCGCCGGCATGCTGGCGCTTGGCACGGCAGTTCCCGCCTACGCGGCGGATCTCATCGCCATCATCACGCCCTCGCACGACAATCCGTTCTTCAAGGCGGAAGCCGTCGGTGCCGAAGCCAAGGCCAAGGAACTCGGCTACGAGGCGCTGGTCCTCGTCCATGACGACGACGCCAACAAGCAGTCCCAGCTGATCGACACCGCGATCGGCCGCGGCGCCAAGGCGATCATCCTCGACAATGCCGGCGCCGACGCCACGGTCGCCGCCGTGCAGAAGGCCAAGGACGCGGGCATTCCGTCCTTCCTGATCGACCGCGAGATCAACGCCACCGGCGTCGCCGTGGCGCAGATCGTCTCCAACAACTACCAGGGCGCCCAACTCGGCGCGCAGGAGTTCGTCAAGCTGATGGGCGAGAAGGGCAATTTCGTCGAACTGGTCGGCAAGGAATCCGATACCAATGCCGGCATTCGCTCCAAGGGCTATCACGACGTCATCGACGACTATCCGGACCTGAAGATGGTCGCCCAGCAGTCGGCCAACTGGAGCCAGACGGAAGCCTATTCCAAGATGGAATCGATCCTGCAGGCCAACCCCGATATCAAGGGCGTCATCTCCGGCAACGACACGATGGCGATGGGCGCCTATGCGGCACTTGCCGCGGCGAACCGCAAGGATGTCATCGTCGTCGGCTTCGACGGATCGAACGACGTGCGTGACTCCATCACCTCCGGCGGCATCAAGGCAACCGTGCTGCAGCCGGCCTTCGCGCAGGCGCAGATGGCGGTCGAGCAGGCCAACGACTTCATCAAGAACAAGAAGTCGCCGGCAAAGGAAAAGCAGCTGATGGACTGCGTTCTGGTCAATGGCGACAATGCCGCCAAACTTGAGACCTTCGCGCTGACCAACTGAGCCAGCGTGATTTGAACAGCGAGGGGCGAATTTCGGTTCGCCCCTCGCCGCCATTTACCGTGGGCCAACCATCACCATGCTGAACAACAGGCCACCATGCTGAACACCAAGCCGAACTGGCCGATCCTTGCCGTGATGGTCGGCATCAGCCTGACCGCCTGCAAGATCCTGCCGACGAAATCGGCAGACGGCGGCAATGCCCCCGGCTTCAATCCGGACAAGACGGTCGAAGAGATATGGGCGGCAAAGGTCGTGCCCTACCTCCGGCAGAAAGCCGGACCATTTCCAGAGGTTCACACCCTGGCGACTACCGATGCCGCGGCGGCCGGCGCCAAATACGGCAATCCGAACAAACAGGCGAACGCGCCGTGGACGTTCGCGGTTCGCCTGGAAGGTAAGATCGTCGCGGCGAACACGCAGTCGCGTGCGGCGACGGTCGACATCGATGTCGACGGCGACGGCAAGGCCGATGCGCGGGTGCAGATCGGACCGGCGGTGCGCGGTACCGCGCTACGCGACAGCCTGGACTTCATCCAGTTCAACGACTTCACCAACCAGATCGACTTCGCCCAGTTCGGCAAGGCGTTCAACAGCTACGCCGACAAGACGGTGCTATCCAAGCTGCCGCGCGAAGCGCTGGAGGGCCGCGGCGCCAAGGTGCTGGGCGCCTATACGCCGGGCAGTGGCCAGGACCTGCCGCTGGTGACGCCGGCGGAGGCAGAGATCGGGCCGAAGCCATGAGCGCGGCCTCGGAGCGCGACATCATCCTGAAGCTGGAGGACGTCTCCAAGGTCTATTCCGGCACCGTTGCGGTCAAGCGCGCCAATTTCGAGGTGCGCAGGGGAGCGGTCAACGTGCTGGTCGGCGAAAACGGTGCCGGCAAATCGACGTTGATGAAGATCATCGCCGGTGTCGAACGACCGACAGTCGGCCGTATTCTGCTGGAGGGCGAAGAGGTGTCCTTCTCGTCGTCCGGCGATGCGGTGAACCGCGGCATCGGCATGGTGTTCCAGGAACTCAACTTGTTCGGCAATATGAGCGTCGCCGAGAACATTTTCGCCACCCGCGAAATCACCAACCGGTTCGGCAAGATCGACCGCAAGGAACAAGAAAACCGCGCGGCGGAATTTCTAGAACGCCTGCAAGCCGGTATACGGCCCGACATGCTGGTCGAGGATCTGCGCATCGGCCAGCAGCAGCTGGTCGAGATCGCCAAGGCGGTTTCTCTCGATGCACGCATCCTGATCATGGACGAACCGACCTCGGCGCTGAGTGCTGCGGAGGTCGAGATCCTGTTCAAGGTGATCGCCGACCTCAAGGCGCGCGGTGTCGCCATCGTCTACATCTCGCACCGGCTCGAGGAGCTGATCCGCATCGGCGACTACATCACCGTGCTGCGCGACGGCCGCATCACCGGCCAGGAAGAGATGAAGAACGTCGACACACAGTGGATCGTTCGCCAGATGATCGGCTCCGACGCCAAGGACTTCGCCAAGGCCGACGGCCATCTTCCGGGCGAGGAGATCTTCCGCGCCGAGGAGATCTGCCTGCCGCGCGCGACCGGCGGGCTTGCCGTCGACCATGTCTCGCTATCATTGCGTGCCGGCGAGATCCTCGGCATCTACGGCCTGATGGGCGCCGGCCGCAGCGAACTGTTCGACTGCATCATGGGCCGCCACGGCCATTCGACGGGCGAGATCTTCATTGGCGGCAAACAGGTCAGGGAGCGCGACACGACGCGGCGCATCCGGCGCGGGCTTGCGCTGATCCCCGAGGATCGCCAGCGCGAAGGGCTGGTGTCGATCCTCTCGGTCGCAAGCAACCTGACGCTGGCCAGCCTGTCGCGATTTGCCCGCCTGTTCCATATCCGTGGCGCCGACGAAAGGCAGGCGGTGACACAGATGGTGCGGGAACTGGCGATCAAGGTCGCCGACCCGGCGCAGGAAGTTTCGTCGCTGTCTGGCGGCAACCAGCAGAAAGTGGTGATCGGCAAGGCGCTGCTCACCGGACCCAAGGTGCTGTTGATGGACGAGCCCAGCCGAGGCATCGATGTCGGCGCCAAGGCAGACGTCTTCCGCACCATGCGCAAACTGTCCCGCGACGGATTGGGGATTTTGTTCGCCACTTCGGATCTCGATGAGGTGATGGCGCTGTCCGACCGCATCGCGGTGATGAGCAACGGAAAACTGACCGGCATGTTCGATCGCGCCGAGGCGACGGAGGCGGTACTCGTCGCCGCGTCGGCGCTTGGCCATGGACCGGCCCCACACACGGAGAGCACCGCCCATGACTGACATACCAGCCAAGGTGGCCGCTCCCTCCGCTTCCAGCGGCTCCGTGCTGTTGACGCTGATGAAGCTCAGGACGTTCATCGCGCTCATCGCCGTCCTGATCTTCTTCTCGATCGCGGCGCCGAATTTCCTGTCGACCGCCAATTTGATCCTGATGTCGAAACATGTGGCGCTGAACGCGTTCCTGGCGATGGGCATGACCTTCGTCATCATCACCGGCGGCATCGACCTTTCGGTCGGCTCGATCGTCGGCCTGTGCGGTATGGTGGCCGGCTATCTCGTGCTCAACGGCATCGACTTGCAGATCGGCTACACCATCTATTTCAACGTCTTCGAGATCGCGCTGATCACGCTTGCCGTCGGCATATTGATCGGCGCCGTCAACGGATTGCTGATCACCAGGCTGAATGTCGCGCCATTCATCGCCACGCTGGGCGTTCTCTATGTCGCGCGCGGCCTGGCGCTCTTGTCGTCCGACGGCCGCACCTTCCCAAACCTCGTCGGCAAGCCGGAACTGGGCACCACCGGCTTCGGTTTCCTCGGTGCCGGCCGGTTGCTTGGCCTGCCGGTGGCGATCTGGATCCTGATCGTCGTTGCACTGGGAGCCGCTTATCTCGCCAAGTACACGCCGCTCGGCCGCCATATCTTCGCCGTCGGCGGCAACGAGCGGGCGTCGCGGATTTCGGGCGTCCGTGTCAACATGGTGAAGATGTTCGTCTACATGTTCTCGGGTTTCTGCGCGGCGATCGTCGGCCTGATCATCTCGTCCGAGCTGATGGCCTCGCATCCGGCGACAGGCGAAAGCTTCGAGCTCAACGCCATCGCGGCGGCGGTGCTCGGCGGCACCTCGATGTCGGGCGGCCGCGGCACGATCGGCGGCACCATCGTCGGCGCCTTCGTCATCGGCATTCTTTCGGACGGATTGGTGATGATGGGTGTGAGTTCGTTCTGGCAGATGGTGATCAAGGGTCTCGTCATCATCGTCGCCGTCGTCGTCGACCAGGCGCAGCGACGGCTGCAGAGCCGGGTAACGCTGATGCAGATGGCGAAGGCGGGCTGAGCATGGCGGAGTTGCGTGGAGCGCTGATCGGCTGCGGCTTCTTTGCCGTCAACCAGATGCATGCCTGGCGCGATATAGCCGGCGTCACGATCGTCGCCATCTGCGACCGTGATCCCGAACGGTTGCGGATCGTCGGCGACCAGTTCGGTATCGCCCGGCGCTATACCGACGCGGCGGAGATGTTTGCCGGCGAAAGCCTCGACTTCGTCGATATCGCCACCACCGCGCCCAGCCATCGTCCGCTTGTCGAGATGGCGGCCGCCCATCGCGTTCCGGTGATCTGCCAAAAGCCGTTCGCGCCGACGCTTGCCGACGCCAAAGCGATGGTCAGGGCCTGCGCGGAAGCCGGCGTGCCGCTGATGGTGCATGAAAATTTTCGCTGGCAGTCGCCGATCCAGGCGGTACGCTCCGTGCTCGACAGTGGCGAGATCGGCACGCCCTTTTTCGGGCGCATCTCCTTTCGCTCGGCCTATGACGTGTTTTCCGGCCAGCCTTATCTAGCGACGGGAAAGCGCTTCATCATCGAGGACCTCGGCATCCACATCCTCGATATCGCCCGCTTCCTGCTGGGCGACGTGTCTGTCATCACCACGCGAACAGTGCGCATCAACCCCGCCATATCAGGCGAGGATGTCGCGACCATGCTGATGGACCACAAGAGCGGGGCGACGTCCGTGGTCGATTGCAGTTACGCCACGAAGCTTGCCACCGAGCCGTTTCCCGAAACGCTGATCGAGATCGACGGTAGCGACGGCACGATCCGGCTGGCACAGGGATACCGGCTCACCGTCACCGGCAAGAGCGGCGCGGCCGTCACCGACGTTTCGCCGCCGCTGCTGCCGTGGGCGTCGCGGCCTTGGCACAACATCCAGGAAAGCGTCGTCGCCATCCAGCAGCATTGGGTAGACTGCCTGGCAAACGGAACCGTGCCGGCGACCTCTGGCGCCGACAATCTCAAGACGTTTGCGCTGGTCGAGGCCGCCTATGCCGGCGCCGCGAGCCGGCAACCGGTGCAGCTCGACACCTTGCTGAAATGACCGCCGACGCCTTCCTGCTTTATGGCACGCGCGAGGTCGAAGCCGAGCCGGTCAGGCTCTGCGCCGGCGCGCTCAGCGCGGACTTCGTCAACGGCAATCTGCGCACCATTCGCCACGGCGGCACCGAAGTGCTGCGCGCCATCGCTTATATCGTGAGGGATCGCGACTGGGGCACTTACGAACCAGTGCTGACGGACCTCTCAATCGACCAGAACGAAGAGGCGTTCTCCGTCAGCTACTCCGCAAGCTGCATTGGACCCGACGGAAGCCGCCTCGGCTTCCGCGCCACCATCAAAGGCTCCGCCGATGGCCGTCTGATCTTCGACGTCAGCGCCCTCCCCGAGAGCGATTTCGAGACCAATCGCTGCGGCTTCTGCATCCTGCACCCGATCGCCGACCTGGCCGGCAGCCCGGTCACGGTAGAGCATACGGACGGCCACGTGGCGGCGACAAAGCTGCCCGAACTGATCGACCCCTGGCAGCCTTTCAAGGATATCCGCGCCATCACCCATCAGGTTCGGCCTGGCGTCACCGCCGAATGCCGGATGGAAGGCGACGTGTTCGAAATGGAGGACCAGCGCAACTGGTCGGATGCGTCCTACAAGACCTATGTACGGCCGCTGGCGCTGCCATGGCCCTATGTGCTGCCTGCCAGTGAACCCAATCGCCAGACGATCAGCCTGCGCATCGCTGGTGCAGGCAAAGCGCCGTCTGCCGCCGTGGCCAGCGAACCGGTCCGCGTTGAACTCGGCGATACCGGACCAAGGCTGCCCGATGTCGGCGTGGTCATCTATCCCGAGAATGTCGAGACGGCACTGGCGAACCTCTCCACGCTGTCGACACTCGGCCCACAACAGCTGCTGTTTCATTACGATCCGACGCGCGGCCACGGGCTCGGCGCTTTGCCGGCTTTCGCCCAGCTCGCAATTGCTTACCCATCTGAAACGACCCTCGAATGCGTCATTGCCTGCGCTGGCGATCTCGACGCCGAGCTGTCGGGCGTCGCCGACCTGGTGCGCCAGGCCGGACTAAAACTCTCGGCCATTGCCGTTTCGCCTTCGGTCGACCGGCAGTCGACGCCGCCGGGCAGCGCTTGGCCGGACTGCCCGCCGCTCGAAGAGGTCTATGCCGCGGCGCGGCGCGCCTTCCCGGACATCCGCCTCGGCGGCGGCATGTTCAGCTATTTCACCGAACTCAACCGCAAGCGCGTGCCGGCGGACCGGCTCGATTTCGTCACCCATTGCACCTGCCCGATCGTGCACGCCGCCGATGATCTCAGCATCATGCAGTCGCTGGAGGCGCTGCCTTTCATGACCCAAACGGCACGGGCGATCTTCGGGGCAAAGCCCTACCGGATCGGTCCGTCGACGATTGCCATGCGCCAGAACCCCTATGGCGGAGCGACCAAGGCCAACCCGCGGGGACAGCGCATCGCCATGGCCGACAGCGATCCTCGCCATGCCGGCCTTTTCGGAGCCGCGTGGACGATGGGCTATGCCGCGCGCGTCGCACCGGCCGGACTGGAGATGCTGACGCTATCCAGCTTCACCGGGCCCTTCGGCGTGCTGGCGTCATCCGGAGAACCCGTCGCGGAAGGCTCACCCCGTCCGATCTTCACGGCTATCAAGGGGCTTTGCGAGATGGCTGGCCTTGCGCATGTGGTGGCAAGGACGAGCGATGAGACCAGGGTGCTGGCGCTGGCTGGTCGCTCCGCCTCGGGCGAGACTGTCGTGTGGCTGGCAAACCTGACGGCGGATGACGTGAGAATCGACATTTCGGCTTTTGGCCGAGGTCACCTCGTGATGACGCCTTACGCGATCACCCGGATCGGCTGAAGTTACTTTTCGGAGTTCATCACATAGAGCGCGCGCGAGCGCTCAAGGTGCTTGATCATCGCCTTCTCGGCGCCGTCGGCATCTTTCTTTTCGATGCGGCCGATGATCTCTTCGTGCTCGGTGAGCGTGAAGTTTTCCTTGCCGGTCCAGATCAGCATTTCGGTGTGGTATTCCTTCAACCAGCCGAGCATCGCCTCGCTGACGGCGACATAGATCGGGTTGCCGGAAATCGCGGCGATCTGGGTATGGAATTTCATGTCGGCGGATATGAAGGCTTCGGAATCACCGCGAAAGCCGCGCTGTTCGGCGATGGTGGCCCGCAGCCGCTGCACATCCTCGGCGGTGGCCTTTTCGGCGGCTTCCCTGACCATGCCGCGCTCGAAGAAGATGCGTGCAGTCTTCAGGTGCTCGAGCGTGTCCTTCGATGACGACAGGATGATCTTGGCGGCGCCATCGACCTGCTTGATGATCGACTTGGCGGTCAGTTGCAGCACTTTGGCGCGCTCGCCATGCGAGATCGCGACGAGCCCCATATTGCTCAGCGCCTGCATCGCCTCGCGGATCGCCGGCCTGCCGACCTCGAAGCGCTCCATCAGCTCTCGCTCCGACGGCATGTCATCGCCCGGCATCAATTCGCCGCTGGTGATCAGGCGCTTCAGCCGCAAGAAGACCTCGTCGGAAAGCTTGCGCCGGACAATCGGTTCCGAACGGTTCATCGTCGCGAATCACTCCCTTGACCCGGCCCTATCTAACACTGCCGCCACAATTCCCGGAAATTGCCGTCTGTCGATCCGCCCAAGGCTTCCAGGCGGATATGTCTTGCAATACTTATGTACTCATTATACCAGATTTCGAACACCGGTGAACCTTTTTCGAACGCTCGGCCTGAGACAGCAGACCATGATCACCCTCACCTATCGCATCGAAACGCCTGGCAGCATCGAAGCGCTGGCCGCCAAGATCGCCAGCGACCAGTCGACCGGAACCTTCGTCGCACTGCCTGGCGAGACCGAGGAGCTGAAGGCCCGGGTGGCGGCGCGCGTGCTGGCGATACGGCCTCTGCCCGATGCCGAGCGGCCGTCGCTTCCCGATGACGGCAACGGACCGTTCAAGCGTGCGGATATCGACATCGCCTTTCCGTTCGATGCCATCGGCACCGACCTTTCGGCACTGATGACAATTGCCATCGGCGGCACCTATTCGATCAAGGGCCTAACCGGAATTCGCGTCGTCGACATGAAGCTGCCGGCGGATTTTCGGGGCGCGCATCCTGGCCCACAGTTCGGTGTCGCCGGCAGCCGCCGGCTGACCGGCGTCGCAGACCGCCCGATCATCGGTACCATCGTCAAGCCGGCGCTCGGGCTGCGGCCGCACGAGACGGCTGCAATGGTGGCGGAACTGATCGCTGCAGGCGTTGATTTCATCAAGGACGATGAGAAGCTGATGAGCCCCGCCTATTCGCCGCTGTCGGAACGGGTGAAGGCGATCATGCCGCTCATCCTCGACCACGAGCAGAAGGCCGGCAAGAAGGTGATGTATGCCTTCGGCATCTCGCATGCCGACCCGGACGAGATGATGCGCAACCACGATCTGGTGGCGAAGGCCGGCGGGAATTGCGCTGTTGTCAACATCAATTCGATCGGCTTCGGTGGCATGGCCTTCCTGAGAAAACGGTCCAGCCTGGTGCTGCACGCCCATCGCAACGGCTGGGACATCCTCACCCGCCACCCCGGCCTCGGCATGGACTTCAAGGTCTGGCAGCAGTTCTGGCGGCTGCTCGGCGTCGACCAGTTCCAGATCAACGGCATCGCCTCGAAATACTGGGAGCCGGATGACTCTTTCGTCGAATCCTTCAAGGCGGTGACGACGCCGATCTTCTCGCCCGAGGATTGCGCCCTGCCGGTGGCGGGCTCCGGCCAGTGGGGCGGCCAGGCACCCGAAACGTACGAACGAACCGGCCGGACGGTCGACCTCCTCTATCTCTGCGGCGGCGGTATCGTCAGCCATCCGGACGGGCCGGGCGGCGGCGTGCGCGCCGTGCAGCAAGCCTGGCAGGCGGCGGTGGAAGGCATTCCGCTGGCGGACTTCGCCCTGAACCATCTCGAACTGGCCCGGTCGATCGAGAAATTCGGCGACGGCAAGGCGGCCTGAAGCCATGCAAGACCTGCTTCTCAGCTACTATGGCGATGACCTGACCGGCTCGACCGATGTCATGGAGGCGCTCGAGCTTGGTGGTGTGCCGACCGTGCTGTTCATGCGCCAGCCGGACGAGGCCTTGCTGTCGCGCTTCGCGCATTGCCGGGCGATCGGGCTGGCCGGCACCAGCCGCAGCGAGACGCCGCATTGGATGGACACGCATCTGCGCGAAGCCTTCGCCTGGCTGAAGACGTTGAAAGCCGAGATCTGCCATTACAAGGTATGCTCGACTTTCGATTCCAGCCCGACGATCGGCAGCATCGGCCGGGCCATCGAGATCGGCCGCTCGGTGTTCACGCAAGACAGCGTGCCGCTGCTGGTCGGCGCGCCGCAGCTCCGGCGCTATACCGCCTTCGGCCATCTGTTCGCCGCCTATCGCGACGAATATTTCCGCATCGACCGCCACCCGGTGATGAGCCGTCACCCGACGACGCCGATGGATGAGGCCGATCTGCTGATCCATCTATCGCGGCAGACGGCGCTGAGCTCCGGGCTGGTCGACCTTGCGACGCTGCAGTCCGCGTCGCGGTCGGCGGCATTCGATCGCCTGACCGGGAACGGCACCGCCATCGTGCTTGTCGATGTCGACAATCTGGAAACGCAAGCCCTGGCCGGCAACGAGCTGTGGCGCGTTCGCAAGCCCGGTGGTTCCTTTGTCGTGGGCTCGTCCGGGGTCGAGTACGCGTTGCTGGCCGAATGGGCGTCGAATGGCATCGTCAGCGCCGGACATGGCTTCACGCCGCCGGGCGCCGCCGACCGGATCGCCGTCGTGTCGGGCAGTTGCTCGCCGACCACCGAACGGCAGATCCGGCATGCCCTGACCGATGGTTTCGACGGCATCGAAGTCGATCCGGTCGAACTGGTTTCGCAGGCTTCGGAGCAGGCGATCGCGCGCGCTACGGCAAGCGGCCGTGCCAGTCTGCAAGCCGGGCGCAGCGTCATTCTCTACACCGCGCTTGGCCCCGCCGCCGACAGGGGCGCCGAAATCGACCGGCAGGCAGGCGCCCGCCACAGACTTGGCCGCGGCCTCGGAGAAATCCTTCGCAATCTGACGATCGAACAGAGCCTGCGGCGCGTGGTCATTGCGGGCGGTGACACGTCGAGCCACGCCCTCGGCGAGATGGGCATCGATGCCCTGACAATTCGCATGCCGCTGCCCGCTTCGCCGGGTTCCCCGCTTTGCGTTGCCCATTCGCGCATCAAGGCTATCGACGGGCTGGAGGTTGCGCTCAAAGGCGGCCAGGTCGGAACCGATCGCTATTTCTCAGCCATCCGCGATGGCCTCGGCGATTGAAACAGCCAATACTGCGTCAAGGTATGGCCGGCGGGAACACCTCTACGCGTGAAATACTCCTTGCCGGGTGGAAATCCCGGTAACACCCGGTATCATCTGCGAAAATACCGAAATCGGGAGGATGCCGGTGCAGACCAAGAAGATCATCAATGACGGCAACCGCGCCGTCGACGAGATGCTGGAAGGCATCCTGGCCGCGCATCCTCGCCATCTCAAAAGCGTGGACGGCAGTCCACGCTCGATCATCGCCCGCGACGGACCGCGCCAAGGCAAGGTCGGCCTCGTGATTGGCGGCGGCTCGGGCCATGAGCCGAGCTTTCTCGGCTTCGTCGGCAAGGGGCTGGCCGACGCGGCGGCCATCGGCAACGTCTTCGCCTCGCCGCCCCCCGACCCGATCCTCGAATGCGCCAAGGCAGTCAGCGGCGGCGCCGGAGTGCTCTTCATGTACGGCAACTATGCCGGCGACGTGATGAATTTCGACATGGCCGCCGAGATGGCTGCCATGGACGACATCGAGGTGCGCACGGTGCTGAGCACCGACGACGTTGCCTCCGCACCGCGCGACCAGCGGCACAAGAGGCGCGGAGTCGCCGGCAATTTCTTTATCTTCAAGGCGGCCGGCGCCGCCTGCGACCGGATGCTGTCGTTCGACGAATGCGAGCGTATCGCCGGGAAGGCCAACGACCACACTTTCACCATGGGCGTGGCGCTGTCGCCCTGCTCTCTGCCGCAAACCCGCCGGCCGAATTTCGAGATCGGTCCGGACGAGATGGAAATCGGCATGGGCATCCACGGCGAACCAGGTATCGCGCGCGGAAAGCTGAAGACAGCCGACGAGATCACCGACGAGATGCTGGACAGGATCCTCGACGAGATGGCGCCGGCGCGCGGCGACAAGGTCGCGGTACTCGTCAACTCGCTCGGTTCGACACCGCTGATGGAACTCTACATCATGAACCGGCGCGTGAAGCAGAGGCTCGATGATGTCGGTGTGTCCATCCACGCAAGCTGGGTCGGCAATTACTGCACCTCGCTTGAAATGGCGGGTGCCTCTATCACCTTGCATCGGCTGGACGGCGAGTTGCAGACGATGCTGGACCACCCATGCGACTGCGCCATGTTTCGCGCCGGCTAAACCTGCTCTGCGGCAAGGACAAAGACGTGACGACAATCGACACCGCCCGCCTTGCAGGCATGTTCGCAACGATCGCAACCGCCATGTCAGCGGACAAGGACAGGCTGTGCGCGCTTGACGGGGTTATCGGCGACGCCGACCACGGCATCGCGATGGAGCTTGGATTTTCCGCGGCACGCGATGCTGTAGCCATACTTGATATCGGGGCGACCGATCCGACCACCTTGCTCAACACGGCGGCAAAGTCGTTCCTGAACGCCGTCGGTGCCTCCTCCGGTCCACTCTATGCCACCGCGTTCATGCGCGGTGCGGCAGCCGTCAAGGGCAAGACGACGCTTGACGACGCGGACGTGATCGCCCTGTTCCAGGCCATGGCCAAGGGCATTCAGGATCGCGGCAAGGCCGTATCAGGTGAAAAGACGATGATCGATGCATGGGAGCCGGCAGCGCAAGCGGCGGGCGAAGCGCTGACTTCCGGCAAGGATCTGGCGGGCAGTCTCGAGGCCGCCGCGCAGGCGGCAAAGACAGGCGCGGAAGCGACCAAGGGGATGGTCGCCACCAAGGGCCGGGCTTCCCGCCTAGGCGAGCGCTCCATTGGCCATATGGACCCAGGCGCCGCGTCCGCCGTGACCGTGATCGAGGCGATGCGGGTCGCCTTAACCAGTTAGTTCAGCATCGGGGGGTCTCTTGCGTTTTTCAGCGCTTGGCGTCGAGTTTGTCGACGGCTTCCACGTTTGCGGCGGAGGGGCCGTTCGGATCGAACTCCGAGGCCAGCCACGCGTCGGCGATCGATTTCGCCAGTTCCGGGCCGATGACGCGGGCGCCCATGGTGATGATCTGGGCATTGTTGGACTTGGCGGCGCGCTCGGCGGAATAGGTGTCGTGGGTCAACGCGGCGCGAATGCCCGGCACTTTGTTGGCGGAGATGCTGACGCCAATGCCGGTGCCGCAAAACAGGATGGCCCGGTCGTAGTTGCCGTCCACAATTTCGTGGCCGACCGCGGCGGCGATATCGGCATAGAATCCGGTCTGGCTGAGATCAACGACCTGCAACTCTGGCTTGGTGGCGAGATGCTTGGCGATGACATCGAGCAGTGGCTTGCCGGCGCTGTCGGCTCCAAGTGCGATCTTCATGGTGATGAACTCCTTCTTGCTTCGAGGTCAGCGCGCTATTGCGGCCGACGCCTTTTTCAGAATGTCGATATAGCCTTCCGCTTGCCACGCCGAGCGGCCGATGAACAGGCCGTCGATATGCGGCTGGCCGATCAGTTCGGCCGCGTTGCCGGGATTGACGCTGCCGCCGTAAAGCACAGGCGGGGCATTCGGCAACCGGTCTGCGGCAACCTTCTTGATCAGCGCCTGCTGTTTGTCGGCATAGTCGGCGCTGGCGGGAATGCCCTTCTCACCGATCGCCCAGACCGGCTCGTAGGCAAAGAGGATTTCTGCCTTCAGCTGATCGCCGCTCAGCTCCTGCAGCGCGCCGAGAACCTGTGCCGTCAACACCGCCTCGGCGCGGCCGGATTCACGCTCGCCCAGCGTCTCGCCGACGCAAATCAGCGGCACGAAACCGTGCCTGACCGCAGCCGCCGTTTTCAATCCCACGGTCGCATCCGTTTCGCCGAAATGCTCGCGGCGTTCGCTATGGCCGAGTTCGATCAGATCCAGCCCGCAATCTTTCAACATCACCGGCGAGATCTCCCCCGTCCAGGCGCCGGCGTCGGCCCAATGCATGTTCTGGGCGCCGACCTTCACCCGGGTGTTGGCAAGCGCTGCCTTGACTTGCCGCGCGGCGGTGAACGGCGGAATGACGAAAGGCTGTATCGCCTGATCGAAACCCGGCACGAAGGCCGCCAGCGCATCGGCGAACTGCAGCGCCTCGGCAAGCGTCTTGTTCATCTTCCAGCTCGTGCCGACCCAATATGGGGTCATTCTTTTCTCCTTCAACGCGTGTTTTCCTGGCCACCAGTGCCGGCGTCGAGCCGGCATTTCACTCAAGCTTGAGGCTTGAGACTGTCGCGGCCACTATCGATGTAGGGCGCCCAGAAATCCACCGACTCGCGGATCATGTCGATAACCCGATGGTCGACTGGTTCCCTCTCCCTGAAGGAAAGTTCAAGGCAAATTTCGTTGTCGGTTCCGCCGCCCTGCCGAACCGCATCCAGCAGCTTTTGCGGAACTATGCGGCCGTCCTTGTTGTAGGCGGCAGTGAACGGCCAGTGCCCGCCCTTGTTCATGGAAGACTGCTTGATATGGATGATCGGTGACCGCAATGGAAACGCCTTCGCCCAGGCGTAGGGATCGGTGTCGGCAGGATCGGGCGAGGTCACGTCGCCATGGTCGATATCCACCATCATCTGCATCGGTATAGGCAGGTTCGCCGCGTCGATGGCGCTTTGCAGCGTGGCGCAGCTTTCGATCGTGTGGCCGAACTCGCGGCCCACCGACATCGGCTCCCAGAACAGGTATGTCAGACCCGCCGCCCTGGCGTGTTCGGCCACCTCGCGCCAGCATTCGAGCGCGATGTCGAATAGCGCCGCCCGCCGTTGCGGATCGTCAAAATCCTTATAGGTGAAGATGGCGAACTGCGTGCCCATGCCTGATGCGCCGAGTTCGGCGGAAATGTCGGCGAACGTCTTGAACCAATCGACATAGTAGCGCCGGACATCCGCGTCCGGGTGGCCGAAATGGTTGAGCCGGCCATAAGGCCCGGTCATGCCGGAGGTGATCCTGACACCGGTCCGCGCCAGGGCGCTGTTGAACAGGCGCAGGAATTTGGCAATCGTTGCCGCCGGCCAGCCCGGATTGACGAATTCATGCGTCAGCTGCACGTCGCGGATGCCGATGCCGTATGCAATCGCGTCGATCAAATCGTCTGGATCGGCGAAGCGGTTGACCAAGGGATTGGTGTTGAGGGAAAGCGTGAAGGCCATCAGTCTGCCGTTGCCATGATGTTACCAAACCAGTCTTCGAACGCCTTCCGCTCGGCTGCATTGATATGCAGGCCGTGTTTGGTGCGGCGTTCCAGTATATCGGCTGATGTGCCGGCCCATTCGGTCTCGACCAGGAATTTCGCCTCCCGTTCATAAAAATCGGGGCCGAAGCGCCGGCCGAGATCCGTCGCGCTTCGTGCGCCGGCGAGCAATTGCCTGGCACGGGTTCCATAGCTTCGAGCGTAGTGCTTCACCAGCGATGGACTGAGCCACAAAAACTCGGAATGCAAGTCGCTCAGGAACTGTTCGAAGTCCGCGTTCGGCATGTCGCCGCCCGGCAAAGGACTATTGGCCGTCCAGGCTTTCTTCATCGCCGGAAAGAACGGCTGGATCTTTTCCAGCGCATGTTCGGACAGCTTGCGGAAGGTGGTGATCTTGCCGCCGAATACCGAAAGCAGGGGCGCGTTACCATTGGAGGCGTCGAGTTCGAAAATATAGTCGCGAGTCACCGCGCTTGGGTTGTCGGCATTGTCGTCATAGAGCGGACGCACGCCGGAGAAACTGTGGACCACGTCCTGAGGTGTGAGCTGCCGCTTGAAATAGCGATTGACCACCTTGATCAGGTAATCGACTTCGCTGGCCTCGGCCGCCACTTCCTCGGGCCTGCCTTCGTAGGGAATGTCGGTCGTGCCGATCAGCGCCAGATCGTTCTCATAGGGGTTGACGAAGATCACCCGCTTGTCGCTGTTCTGGATGAGATAGGCCTGCCGTCCCTCCCAGAACTTGGGCACGACGATATGGCTGCCTTTCACCAAGCGAACATTGCGCGTGGAATTCTGGCCGGCGACGCGGCTGACAATGTCGTTGACCCATGGCCCCGCCGCGTTGATCAGTGCCCGCGCCCGGACTTTCGTGACCGCACCCATACGGCCATCCTGCATGTCGATCGACCACAATCCGTCTTCACGGCGCGCCGCGATACAGGCTGTGCGCGTGAGCACCCTTGCGCCGCGCTGCCAGGCGTCCAGGGCGTTGAGCAGCACCAGGCGCGCATCGTCGACCCAGCAGTCTGAATATTCGAAGCCGCGCTTGAATTCGTCCTTGATCGGCGCGCCTTCCGGCGACGTTCTCAGATCAAGCGTCCTGGTTCCCGGCAGCCGCTTGCGGCCGCCGAGGTGGTCGTAAAGAAAAAGCCCGAGCCGGACCAGCCAGGCCGGCCTGTCTTGCGGGCTGTGCGGAAGAACGAAGCGCATGGGCCAGATGATGTGCGGCGCCGCCTCGAGCAGCACCTCGCGTTCGATCAACGCTTCGCGAACCAGCCTGAATTCATAATACTCCAGATAGCGCAGGCCGCCATGCACCAGCTTGCCGGAGCGCGAGCTGGTGCCTTGAGCGAGATCGTCCTTTTCGCACAGGATGACGGACAGCCCGCGACCTGCCGCGTCACGCGCTATGCCGGCCCCATTGACGCCGCCGCCGATCACGAAGAGATCGACGACATCTGTTGTATTGCTCAAGATCTTGCTCCTGTGCGGTGCGCCATGCCCTTCCACACCGGCCGAAGCGCCTGACGCGCTGCAACGAAGGAAGGGAAGAGCGCATCGTAAGTTTGCGAAAGCGCCTCGTCGTAGGCATCGCAGTCGCCGAGAAGCGGCGTCACCCACTCGGCGGCGCAGTCTTCCATCGAGCCGTAGACGCCGAGGCCGACCGCGGCCATCATCGCGGCGCCCGCCGCGCCGGCTTCCTGGCGGCTGCTGGTGCGTACCTGCGCCCTTGTCGCCGCCGCGATGATGCGGCGTAGGGACGGGCTGCGCGCGGCGCCGCCCGACAGCCGTATCTCGCTCGGCACGGTGCCCATCGCCTGGTAGCAATCGCGTGCGGCGAAGGCCAACCCTTCAAGCACGGCGCGCGCCAGGTCGCCGAAGCCGTGCTTGACCGAAAGGCCGATGAAGCCGGCGCGGGCGTCGGGGTCGACGAACGGCCCTCTTTCGCCGGCCAACGAGATGTAAGGCTGGTAAATCAGCGATCCCGCCTCCGATGCTTCCACCCACACATCGAGTGCCTTCAGCAACTCGTCATGAGAAGGCTTCCCGCCAGCCGTGGCGAGCACGTCGCGCGCAAGGCCGAGCAGCCAGTCGATGTTGAGCGTCGCCGCCATGTTGGACTGCAGTTGCGCATAGCCGCCCGGGACAGGCATGGCGATCGTGTAGCCGGACCCATCGTCGTTCAGAATGACATCGTCGGGAGTGGCCGCGAAGCGCGTGTGTATGCCGGTCGAGCCGATGACCGTGCAGCCGACATTGCCTGAGGGATCATAGAGGCCGGCTCCGAGAGCCGTCATGACCATATCCACGTACCCCAGCACAACCGGCGTGCCCTCGAGCAGGCCGGTCTCAGCTGCCGCCGGCCGAGACAGCGGATGATGGTCCGTGGTGCCTTCGAGCATGGGAGGCAACAGGCGGCGATGCGTCGTCAGATCCAGTATGTCGAGGGCTTCGTCGGAATAGGTGCGCGACCGAAAATCGCCGAAGGTGAAGGTTCCTTCGGACGGGTCGGTGGCGCGTTCGCCCGTCATCTTGAAGTAGAGCCAATCCTTGCAATGCAGTGCGGTCGCCGCCCGCTCCAGCATGTCCGGACTGTTCTTTTTCATGAAGGCCAACTGGGCACCCTGCTGACAGGAATTAAGCCCCGTGCCGGTGAGCTCGAACCGTTTGCGATCCCGGGGATCGGCGCGCATCTCGTCCACCAGATGTCCGGCGCGGGCATCGAGCCACAGCCACGCGCGCGAGACAGGCAAGCCGTTGCCATCGATCAGCCAGGTTCCGTCGCCCTGCCCGGTGATGGCAACCGCCGCGGTTCGTTGCGCGAGGTCGGGGATTTTGGCCGCGAGATCGCGAACGGTCCGGGCCATGTCGCGCCAGGTCTGATCGAGGTCCTGCTCGGCGCCGCCGCCTTCCAGCGTCACGAAGCTGTTGGGCACCGACGTCATGGCGAGCTGCCGCCCGGACAGATCGAAAGCGACCGATTTGATCACCGACGTTCCCGCGTCGATGCCGATCAGCAGGTCTTTCATGACGCAAATTCCGGTTGGTGATGAAGGCAGTTCACGAGGGCAATCTCGTAGAAGAGGCAGGGAGTGTCCGCAAGGACACCCCCTGTGCAGGTTTTACTCAGACAGCACGAAGGGTGCCGTGTACTTGTCGACATTGTCCTTGGTGATGAGAAGGCAATCGAACAGCTGCTTCTCGGTCGCCGCACCGGTGGCGCCCGTCTTGATGAACGAGTCCGCCTGCTGCACGGCCTTGGCCGAGAAGATGGCGACCGGCTGAAGCACGGTGTACTGCAGTTCACCGGACTTGATCGCCGCAACCGCATCCGGGGAGCCGTCGAAGCCGCCGACCTTGATGCCAGCCAGCTTGCCGGCCTCCTTCAGCGCCGCAACCGCACCGAGCGCCATTTCGTCATTACCGCTGATCACGGCGATGATGTCGGGATTGGCCTGCAGCATGCTCTGCATCTTGTCGTGGCCTTGGGTACGGTCCCAGTTGGCAACTTGCGAAGCAACCTTTTCGAGGTCCGGATACTGGCTCAGCACAGTCGCGTAGCCATTCGAGCGCGTGGCTGCATTGTTGTCCGACGGGGCGCCGAGCAGTTCGACATATTTGCCCTTTTCACCGACCGCCTGCACCCATTGCTGGGCACCCAGAGCGGCGCCCTGCGCGTTGTTGGAAACGAGCTGCCCCTTGGCGAGGCCTTCCTGGTTGATCTCGGCATTGACGAGGAAAACCGGGATGTTGGCGGCAATCGCCTTCTTCACCGCGCCGACAGAGCCGTCGGCATTGGCCGGGTCAAGGATGATGGCCACCGACTTGTTGGTGATGGCAGTGTCGATCAGGTTGCTTTCCGTGTTGGTGTCGCCCTTGTGGGCGCCGACATTAGCCGTATAGCCGAGCTTCTCGGCTTCGGCCTTGGCGACGTTGCCCTCGGTCAGCCAGTAGGGGTTGGCCGGATCGTTGACGATGATCGAGATCAGGCCCGCGGCCGACGCGGCGGCCGTAAACCCGACGACCATCGCGGCGGCGAGCAAGCTCTTAAGCATGGTTTTCATGTACATTCCTCCAATGACTACGCGGTGTTGCTGCCAGTTCATCTGGCAGTCTTCCCTTGGGCAGGATTGGCCGCTTCGGCCTTCCCCCGTTTCTGAGAAGTCGGTTGGCCACCTGTCGAAGCCGGGAGCTTGCTACGGCGGCGATACTGAACGGCATTGAGCAGCACGGCGAGTACGATGACGGCGCCCGTGAACACTGTCTGCCAGTAGGATGAGATGCCGATGATCACCAGACCATCGGACAGGAAGCCGATGACGAAGGCCCCGAGCAGGGTTCCGCGGATATTGCCGCGCCCGCCGGTCAGTGCCGCGCCGCCGATGACGACGGCGGCGATGGCCGTCAGTTCGTAGGTGGTGCCCGCGGTCGGCCCCGCCGACGTCAGCTGCGAGGACAGGATCAGGCCGGCAATGGCGGCACAGATGCCTGACAGCACATAAACGGAAATCTGCACGGTCTTGACCGGAACGCCGGACAGTTCGGCCGCGCGCTCATTGCCGCCCGAGGCATAGAGCCAGCGCCCGAAGGCGGTGCGGTTCAGGACGATGCTGCCGATGAGCGCGATCACCACGAGAACCACCACGCCGGTCGGCACGCCGAACAGGCGGTTGAAGCCAAGCGCATCGAAGCCGGTGTTTCCCAGCTCCGGCTTGCCGCCGAGATTGTTGTAGGTCAGGCCGCTGGTCATCAGCAGCGCCAGGCCTCGCGCCATGTACATGACGCCGAGCGTCGCGACGAAGGCCGGAACCTTGAAGCGCGCGATGAGCACGCCGTTGATCAGCCCGACAACGGCGCCCAGCATGCAGGCAAGCACGGCGACCACCCAGACCGGCGGATAGAGAACGATGCCCAGCCAGGTCAGCGTCACGCCCTGCATCAGGAATCCGGCAACGACGCCGGCGAGCCCGAGCGTCGATCCCACCGACAGGTCGATGCCGCCATTGAGGATGACGAGCAGCATGCCGACGGCGAGGATTCCGAAGATGGCGACATGCGAAGCCATGGTCAGGAAATTCGCCACCGAGAGGTAGTAGGGCGACAGGAACGAGAAGACGACGATGATGACGATCAGGGCAAAGAAAGCGCGGCCTTCGAGCAGCAGCTTGGCGAGATCGAAGCCTTCGCCGCCCGCGCTCGGACTGGACTGTTTTCTGGCCTGGCTGACGTCGGTCATGGTCTGGGCTCCGAAATTCCTGGTGATCAGGCGATCACAGCTTCGCCGGAGGCGGCCATGATCTGCTCTTTGGTGGCGTTGGCGCCGAACTCGGCTGAAATCCTGCCGCGCCGCATGACGACGATCCGGTGCGCGATGCTAAGGCACTCGTTGACCTCCGAGGTCGAGAAGATCACCGCAAGGCCCTGCGCGGCGCGTTCGCTCAGCAAGCGGAAGACCTCGGCCTTGGCGCCGACATCGATGCCGCGGCTCGGCTCGTCGAGGAGGATGACCTTGGGGTTGGTCGTCAGCATCTTGCCGATGACCACCTTCTGCTGATTGCCGCCCGAAAGCGATCCGATCATGGCGTTGCCGCCCGCGGTCTTGATGGTCACCTTGCGGATCGAATCCTCGACCAGCCCGCGCTCCCTGGAGCGGGACAGAAACAGCCCCTTGGCGAACGCCTCGATGCTGGCAAGCGAAAGATTACGGCCGACGGTCATGGTCTGCACCAGCCCGTCGCGCTGGCGATCCTCGGGGACCAACACAAGACCCTTGGCGATGCGCTGGGCGATGCTCAGCCCCGAGACGTCCTCGCCCTCCAGAAGCGCGCGGCCGCCCGCCATCGGCACGCGCCCGGCGACGGCTTCCAGCAATTCCGTGCGCCCGGCGCCCATCAGCCCATAGATGCAAACGATCTCGCCCGCTTTGACGTCCAGCGACAGGTGGTCGACGACGGAATAGCCTGAGCCCGAAGTGTCGATGACGCTGACATCCTCGATCGACAGGGCGACCTCGCCGAACTCATGACCGGTCGGTGGCGAGCCGAGATCGAAATTCTCGCCGACCATGTTGCGCACGATCCACTCGAGGTCGATGTCCCTGGCTTCGGCTGTCGCCGTGATCGCGCCGTCGCGCAGGACGACGGCGTAGTCGGTGATCTGCAGCGCCTCTTCGAGATGATGCGATATGTAGACGATGGAAACGCCGCGGCTGGTCAAATCGCGGATCACCTTGAACAGCACCTCCACCTCTGTGGCGCTGAGCGCCGAGGTCGGCTCGTCCATGATCAGGATGCGGGAATCGACCGACAGCGCCCGTGCGATCTCGACGATCTGCTGCTGCCCGAGGCGCAGATCCTCGACCAAGGTCATCGGATCGATGTCCTCCTCGAGATCGGCCATCAGCGCGCGCGCCTGGCGCGACTCCTCGGCGAAGTCGAGGCCAGTCCTGGTGCGCAGTTCGCGGCCCATGAAGATGTTGTCGCGAACGCTGAGGTTCGGCGCCAGGCTGAGTTCCTGGTGGATGATCGAGATGCCGCGATCGCGCGCGTCCGAGGACGAGGAAAAACTGACGAGATTGCCGTCGAGCACGATGTCGCCGGATGTCGGCGTGACCACTCCAGACAGGATCTTCATCAACGTCGACTTGCCGGCGCCATTTTCCCCAAACAGCGTCGTGACCTTGCCGCGATGGATGTCGAAATTGACGCCCTTGAGCGCATGGACGCCGCCATACGACATGACAATGTTGCGCGCCGAAAGCACGGCGTCGCCATTCGCGGATCCGGTGCCGGCAGCCAAGTTCATTTGACCTCCAGCCTCACGGGAGTGACCAGCCAGCTCTTCGGATTGACCAGCTTGAAGGCGCCAACCACCGATATGGTCTTGCCGGTCAAGGTGCTGGTGTCGATTTTTGCCAGGACTTCCTTCTTCATCTCGTTGTTCAGCGCCGAGCCGGCGTCCTGGTATTCGATCTGGTTGGTGAATTGGCCGAATGTGATCTTGCCGGTGGCATCGCGCAGCTCGGTGCCGTTGATCGCCGGTCCCGTCTGCACGCGGACCATCAACGTGTCGGGCAAACCGTCGACTGCGACCTTGTAGATGCCCGATTTTCCTTCGCCGACGACGCCGCTGAACTTGACCGAGATGACCGGCCCGACACCTGCGGGCACGCCATATTCCTTTTCGGCCGTTGTCCTGTCCTTGGCGATCGCCGTCGCCACCGTCACCGCGTCGGCGGCACGCGCCTCGACATCGGCCTGCACCTTGGGAAATTCCGACTTGCCGTAGTCGATCGCGGAAAAGACGACGCTGCGAACGTCGCCCGCGGAACCGATCCTGACCACCTTGGTGTCGAGCGCCATGGCGCCGAGCAGGACGAGAACCGCGGCGCCGGCAAGCGCCCGACGCAGGCCGGGCGAGGTCTGCCGGGTCGATGCGGTGGCAGCCTTCGCGCTCATGACGCAACCGCCAGCAAAGCAGATCCGCGCTTGTCACGCATTTGACGATCCTCCGTTCACATGGCGCTTGGCACCATTGGATTGGTTCTGTTCGACAAGGGCACGGGCGGTGGATTCGTCGGTGATCAAGCCGCTCAGATAACGGCTTTCGAGCACCGCCTTGATCGCCCGCACCTTCACCTTGCCGCCGGCGACGGCGACGATCCTGCGGCCTTTCAACTGGTCACGCGGCAGCGCCAGGATTCTTTCCGACAGCGCCGTTTCCACCGGGCGCCCCTTCTCGTCGAAGAAATGGGCGAGCAACTCGCCGACGCCGCCATCGCGTTTGACCTCATCGATTTCGGAATGTTCGATCATGCCGGTAGCGACCAGCGAGGCTTCCCGCTCGGCGGTCCCTATTCCGACGAACATCAGGTCGGACCGGCTTGCGAGAGCGAAGACATCGCTGATGCCGCGCTGGCCAAGCAGCACCTCACGGTCCTCGGCGGTGTTGGCGACGAAAGGCACAGGCATCACATAGGCCTGCGCGCCGGTCCGCTCGGCCAGCCGATGCATGACATCGTGCGGGTTGGCGGCAAATTTGCGCGTCACGCCGCCAAGCAGCGAGACGAAGCGGATATGGGCGGCGGCGGTGCGTGTCAGATACTCGACGCTTGCGGCAAGGGTGCGGCCATGGCCGACGCCGATCAGCATGTCTTCGCCACGATCGATCTCGCGCTTGAGAAACTGGGCGCCGGCGATGCCCAGCCCCTTCAGCGGCAGGTCTTCCTGGTCGAGATCCGGAACCACCTCGCAATAGTCGAGCCCGTATGCGGCGGTCAGGCGCTGCTCCAACTCCACACACTCGGCGACGTCGCCGTCGATAAAGACCCTGACCAGGCCCTCCTGGTTGGCCTTGGTGATGAGCCGGTGCGCCTTGAGGCTGGTCAGGCCAAGCCGCTTGGCCACCTGGGCCTGCGTCAGACCCCCGGCATAGTGAAGCCAGGCCGCGCGCGTGGCGAGGCTGGATTCATGGTCGCGGTTAGCGGTCCCGCCGGATTTCAAGCCATCTCCTCCCTGAGATGAAATTATTATCTTTGTGTGCAAAAATTTTCACATCCTTGCATCGCTGTCAATCCCTCGCCAGATTTGGCGCATATCCTCGGTGGGAATTCACAGGCCTTGCCCCTCGCCGACACGCCGGCTCGCCGGCGTATCGGCGGTCAGCGTCCGCCTATTAGGAGGTCGGCATATTAGGCGATCATACTGTTGTGTTAATTTAACGTCAACTGATGTTACCTACCGATACGAACAACGGGGTTGCAGAGGTCATTGCTGCCGAAATTTCAGTTAATCACTTGTTTTTAATCACGTATATCCGATTTGAAAAAAATCCCAATCAGGCTGTGCGTTGCGGCGTTTGCCCATGCGAAGCCATGGGCAAACCGATAGGATTGCCTCAAGAAAGAGTATCGGCATTGTCCAATGACGCGGTCAGTCCAACCGCATCAGGTTCCGGCCCTCGAGTTCCACAACCGCGGCCTCGATTTCCTGCGCAATGCGCCCAGCACTCCAGTCAAGCGCCCGCGCGGCGATCGACGCGATCTCCCGCAAGTCCCGGCCTGTCAGGGAACCGGCAATCGCCAAGGTGCTGCGGCGCATGACGATATCAGCCAGATGTTCGACGAATTCGTCGCGGACGATGTAGTCAATTTCCGACCGGCTGTAGCTTTCTGAATCCGGCAGTCGACCCTCATCATCCGACCCGTGCTTGGCGATCTGCGTGGCTCTGGTGCCGTATCGCGACAGCAATTGATCGAGGCGCCGTTCCTCGATGCCCGTTTCCGATCGCGCCCGGGCCAGCCAGTCTATACGTGCCAAAGCATCGGGCGGAAAATCCCTGCCACCGCCAATCGGCATGGCTTGCGTCGTCACCTTGCGGCTGCACTGCAGACGATCGAGCACGGTGTCGGCGACTTCCTCGGCGAAGCCACGGAATGTCGTCCATTTGCCGCCGACCAGCGAGATGACCGCGAAAGGTCTGTTTCGATCCGGCTCGGCGACCGGCGCCGAGTGATCGCGGCTGATCAGCCCGGGCAACGATGCATCCGAGGCCGGCAGCGGCCTGATACCGCTATAGGCATAGACGATCTGGTCGCGCTCGAACGCCATTCCCGGCAGCAGCGTCCGCACGCTGTCGAGCAGGTACTCGACTTCGTCAGGCTCGCAGCGCACCTCGTCGGGGTTGTCGGCCTTGATGTCGGTGGAGCCGACCAGCGCCAGGCCGAGATAGTCATAGACAAGGCAGATGCGGCCGTCGTCGGCCTCGAAATAGAGCATGCGCCCGGCCAGGCTTTTGACCAGTTCGTCATGCTTCAACAGGATGTGCGAGCCCTTGGTGCCGCCGATCATCTTCGACGGCGCACCAAGCAAGTCGTTGACGTCGTCGATCCAGGGACCGGCGGCATTGACCACCAGCTTGGGCCGCACCGAAAATGCCGCGCCGTTTTCCGGCTGGAAGGTGAGCACGCCATCGGCCGAAGCCATCAGCGCCGTGTAGTTCGCGCTGGCCGAGGCCGCATTTGCCCGCAGTCCATCGAGGATCAGTTCGAGCACCAGCCTTTCAGGGTGGCTTATCTTGGCGTCGTAGTAGGTGCCGGTGGCGACGATCGAAGGATTGAGCGCCGGCATCCCGCTGAGCGCCTGGCGCCGCCCGACCATGCGGTGGCGCGGCATGACCTGGTTTCGCGAGCCATAGAAATCATAGATCATCAGGCCGATCTTGATCAGGATGGCGCCGCGGCTGCGCGGCGCGCTGGTCGAGCCGAACAGCGTTCGCAGCGCCGCCAGCATGCCCTTGCTCCAGGAAAAGATCGGGATGACGGTCGGCAGCGGGCTGACATAGTGCGGCGCGTTTTTCAAAAGCAAATTGCGTTCGAGCGTCGACTGCGCCACGAGACCGAATTCGCCAGTCTCGAGATATTTCAGGCCGCCATGGATGAGCCGCGATGGCGCGGCACTGGTGCCCGAACCGAAGTCCGCCTTGTCGACGATCAGGCAGCTGACGCCCTGCGCGCACAGGTCGCGAAACAGGCCCGCCCCGTTGATGCCGGCGCCGAGAATGACGACGTCAAACTGGCCGATCCCAGCCATGGCGACCAGACGCCCGGCAGGATTTTCCGTACGTGTTCCTTCAGCTGGGCTCATGGTGCTTTCGTCTTGACGACGCGCAGCTTGACGCCGGCCCGTTCGAGGGCTTGCGCCCGCGCATCGCCCAGGCCTTCGGTTACCAGCACGACGTCGAAGCTGGTCAGATCGTCGAAGACATGCAGCGCGATCCTGTCGAACTTGGCATGGTCGATCAAAAGGATACGCTTGACCGATGCGGCCATCATCGCCTGCTTGACCCGCACGACGTTGGGGTCCTGGATGAAGGCGGTGGTTCCGGTGATGGCCGAAGCCGAACAGATCAGCACATTGGCGCGCAGCTGCGCCACGGCATTCTCGCAGACGATGCCGATATAGGCATTGTAGGTGGCGTGGTACTGGCCGCCGAGGCAGATGAAATCGATGTCATCGACATTGGTCAGCAGCGACGCCGTCGCCACGGAGTTGGTGATGACGGTCAGCGGCTTGACGTCGAGCAGCAGCGTGGCGACGGCGTTTGCCGTCGAGGAATCGTCCAGCATGACCACCTGGCCGGCTTCGACATAATCCAGTGCTGCCCGCGCCAGCGCATCCTTCTCGGCCCGGTTGACCGTCACCCGGTAGCGGAAGGCGCTTTCGTAGAGGCCGGAAGGCTGAACCGTCACCGCACCATGCAGCTTGCGCAATACGCCCTGCTGCGCCAGCCGGTCGATGTGCCGGTGGATGGTCATGCGCGATACGCCGAAATGCTCGACCAGATCGTCGATGCGAACCTGGCCGAGCTTGATCACATAGTCGGCGATCTCTTCGCGTCGCTCGTCGGCCTTGATCATGTGGTTCCCCCGGTGTCTTGCCGCGCCAGCTTCTCGATCTCCGGCCAGTGCGGTTCGAGCGCACCTGCTATGCGGCCATAGAGGGAAAAGCGCTCGTTGAACACAGCACTGGAGGCAGGCACTGGCTCGTATTGGCGCGCCGTCATGCCGACCTGCCTGGCACCTTGTTGCGGCGTCGCGAAGATGCCGACCGCGGCACCCGCGCAAAGGGCAGCGCCAAAGGCGGCAGCCTCGTCGGTCGAGGTGATGGTGACCGGGGCATTCAGCACATCGGCGAACATCTGGACGAAGGCTGGATTGCGCGAACCGCCGCCGGTCAGGCGGATTTCGCGAACGACAAAACCTTCGCGCAGAGCTTCGACATGGGTGCGATGATTGAAGACAATGCCTTCCAGAACCGCCTTCAGCATATCGCCGCGATTGTGCCAGCCGTGAAGGCCGACAAAGCTGCCGCTGGCGACATCGCCAAAGGGGGAGCCGAACAGATAGGGGTGAAACAGGATGGACGACCGGTTCTTCAGCGCCACGGCGATCTCTGTTGCCAGCAACTCATGGATCGAGCCACCCTCTAGCGATGCCTTTTCCTGCTCCGAGCGGCAGAACGTGTCGAGAAACCAGTCGTAGTTTGCGGTCGAGGCCGGTGAGATCGCCATGTTGTTCCAACGGCCCGCGTCGATGGCGTTGCGACAGAACCAGCGCGGGTCGACACGCGGTTCCGATGAGACGACTTCGTTGATCGAATAGGTCCCGGCGACGATGGCAAGCACGCCCTCCTCATGGCCGCCCATGCCGAGCGCCGAGGCAGTCACGTCATGCAGTCCGCAAGCGACGGGTGTTCCCTTGGCAAGGCCGGTCATTTGGGAGGCATCGGCGGTGACGTGGCCGACGATGTCGGCCGAATGCGCCATCGGCGGCAGCGCATCGAAAAGATCGTCCAGTCCGAAAATACGCAATGCTTCAGGCGCGAAGGCTTGCGTTCGGAAATCCGTGAATGAGGTGCTGGCCTCCGTGCGGTCGGTACCGATCGTGCCCGACAAGCAAAAGCGCAGCCAGTCCTTGCAAGCCAGTATATGCCCGATGCGCCCATAGCGGTCGGGTTCGTTCTTCCTGATCCAGGCCAGCAGCGCCGATGGCGCCGAGACGTGCGGCGCCTGGCCGGTGCGCGCCAACGCGTCTTCGAAGACCCGATCCGCCGACCATCTTTCGACAATCTCGCCTGCACGGCTGTCGAGCGACAGGATCCCGGGCCCCAGCGGCCGACGATCCTTGTCGAGCAGGTAAAGACCGTCGCCATGCGCGGTCGCCGCCACCGCCTTGATGTCGTCTGCCGGCCGGCCGCACAATGCGATCGCCTCCTTGATTGCGTCGGCGGTCGCTTGCCAGAGGCCGATCATGTCGCGCTCCACCCAGCGTGCATGGGGCATCGATTGCGGAATCCGCCGACGCGCCACCGACAATTGCGTGCCATCGGCATCGAAGATCACCGCCTTGGTAACCGTGAGACCGTTATCGATTCCGAGCAGACAGGGCATGGTCACCGCCTCTTTCAGCGACTGGCGATGCGCACTGCAAGGCAATCCTGCAGGCTGGGGCAAGGGTGACAGACATAGCGACGATCAACGCGCACGGTGATACAAGCGATGACACCCAATGGACCGAACGAACCATACCGTGATGTTAATTTAACGTCAATGGCTGAGATAATTCCCCATGTATCCATGAAATCCTAACATTTCAAACGATGCAAGATTGAAAATCTTGCTGATCTTGTTGTATTTTTTTGTCATGAAAATATCCCAACCGGACCGTTCATTCAGCCCGCGAACATCATAGAGCCGAAAGGCACCGCGATGTTTGGCGTCAGGCAGCCCTTCGGGCCCGTGTTGGAAGCCATTATCCGAAATATATCGGCCTTGGCGCCAACACGCTCATGATCGGGCGTCGGCTTCGTTGGGCCTCGCCCTGAATGGCGAAGCCGGTGCAAACGCCCTTTTGGCCGTGCTTCGTGACGAGATCGACCTCACCCTAACCATGCCTGGTTTGCGCCAACCCGTTGAATGCAGGGCGGCAATATTGCCGCGATGATTCCTTCTACAGTTGCGCTCCCCGGCAAGCCTCGGTTCCTGATGCGTCATCAACATTCGCCCGAAGCTACTCGAAGGAATAGGTGAAGCCCTCCTTGGAGGCACCAACGGTCACCTTTGTCATCTTTTCGCCCTCGAGCGAGCGGTTCAGCACGCCGCGGCTCAATTCAGGCAGAAGCGTATTGGTCAAAATGGCGTCGATCATCCGCCCACCGGATTCGATCTCGGTGCAGCGAGCCTTGACTAGGTCCATGACGCCGTCGCCGATCACCAATTCCGCGTCGTTGGTCGCACGCAGCCGACGAGCGATTTTGGCGAACTGGTGGCGGGTGATCGCTTCGATCATCGAATCCGAGAGCGGATAGTAAGGAATGGTCACCACCCGGCCGAGAAAGGCCGCGGGGAAGACCTTCAGCAACGGGCTGCGCAGCGCGGTGTCCAGATCGTCGAGCCCTGCCCGCAGCGTGCCATTCCTGGTCCGATCCATGATGACTTCGGAACCGACATTCGAGGTGAGCAGAATCAGCGTGTTCTTGAAATCGATGCGCCGGCCCTCGCTGTCGTCCATCATCCCCTTGTCGAAGACCTGGAAGAAGATCTCGTGCACGTCAGGATGCGCCTTTTCGACCTCGTCGAGCAGGATCACCGAATAGGGTTTGCGGCGGACCGCCTCGGTCAGGATGCCGCCCTTCCCATAGCCGACATAACCGGGCGGCGCCCCCTTCAAGGTAGAAACCGTATGCGCCTCCTGGAACTCGGACATGTTGATCGAGATCAGGTTCTGCTCGCCGCCATAAAGCGTTTCGGCCAGCGCCAAGGCGGTTTCAGTCTTGCCGACGCCCGAGGGCCCGCAGAGCAGGAACACACCCACCGGCTTTTCCGGCGCGCCAAGCCCAGCGCGGCTGGTCTGTACGCGCTTGGCGATCATCTCCATGGCGTGGTCCTGGCCGACGACGCGTTCGGACAGGGTGACGGCGAGCCGCAGCGCCTTCTCGGTCTGGCTCGACAGCATCCGCCCCGTCGGGATTCCCGTCCAGTCCTGGACCACCGCCGCCACGGCGTTGCGGTCGACCGAGGGCAGGATCAACGGCGTCTCGCCTTGCGCCTCGGCCAGTTCGGCCATCAGTTCGCGCAACCGGGCGAGATCGGCGGCCGGATCGGGTGGAGGGGCATCGGCAGCCGCCGGTGTCTTCACGTCGGTTTTGGCCGTTTGGGTTTTGGGCGTTTCGGCCTTGGGTGGCTGTTGCTCAACCGCGTCCGCGTCTGCTGTTTCGCCATTGGTCTCCGGTGTCTCCACCGCATCGAGCGGCACACCTTCGCCGCGCAGCCTGGCGCGCAATTCGAGTATCTCGGCAACAAGTGCCTTTTCCCGATCCCAACGTTGCTGCGCGGCGGCCAGCGTGACCTCGCTTTCGGCAAGCCCGGTGTCGACCCGAGCCTGCCGCTCAGTCACCTCGATGCCGATCGCAGCCTCGCGGCCGATAATGCCGCGCTCGACCTCCAGCGCCTGGCGTCGGCGCATGATATCCTCGACCTCGGCCGGCGTGGCATGCTGCGATATGGCGACACGGGCGCAAGCGGTGTCGAGAAGGCTCACCGCTTTATCCGGCAATTGCCGCGCCGGGATGTAGCGATGCGACAGGCCGACCGCCGCCTCGATCGCCTCATCGAGTATCTGTACCTTGTGGTGCTGCTCCAGAACGCCGGCCACACCGCGCAACATGAGAACGGCCACCACCTCCGAAGGCTCGTCGATTTTTACCACCTGGAAACGGCGGGTCAGGGCCGGGTCTTTCTCGATGTGCTGCTTGTATTCCGCCCAGGTCGTTGCCGCGATGGTGCGCAATTCGCCCCGCGCCAGCGCCGGCTTCAGGAGATTGGCCGCGTCGCCGGTTCCAGCCGCGCCGCCGGCGCCGATCAAGGTGTGGGCCTCATCGATGAACAGGATGACCGGCGTTTCGGACGATTGAACCTCATCGATGACAGCCTTGAGCCGTTTTTCGAACTCACCCTTTACGCTTGCTCCCGCCTGCATCAGTCCGACATCGAGCATGCGCACACTGACGTTCTGCAGGCTGGGCGGCACGTCGCCCTCGGCGATACGCAATGCAAAGCCCTCGACGACGGCGGTCTTGCCGACCCCGGCCTCGCCGGTCAGGATCGGATTGTTTTGCCGGCGTCGCATCAGGATATCGACGATCTGCCTGATCTCCGGATCGCGGCCGACGACCGGATCGATCTTGCCGTCGCGGGCACGCTGGGTCAGGTCGGTGGCGTATTTCGCCAGCGCCGAATCGGCGCCCGGAGGCCGCTTCGGCGTTTCGGCCGCGGGAACCGCCATGCCTGCGCCGGCTTCGAGCGAGCCCTCCATTACGTCGGCGAACCGTGCGATGACCGCGGCGGCGTCGATCTTGTCAAACTCGCCGCTGATCTTCGACAGCAGGCCTTCCAGCACCGGCGTCTTCAGGCAGGCAAGCAGAATATGGGCGCTGCGGACTTCCTCGACGCCGAACTCAAGCGTTGCCAGGTTCCAGGCTTCCTGGATGGCATGGAAGATATGGTCGGAAAATTCCTCGATCGACGTGGCGCCGTAAGGCAGCTTATCGACGGCGCGGGTCATATCGGCGGTCAGCCGGCTCGCATCCAGTCCCGCATCGGCGATTATCATTTGCACATCCGAGCGGTCGGAAAGCACCAGTTGCTCGATGAAGTGGACGAGTTCAACGTAAGGATTGCCGCGCAGTTTGGCGGTGTCGGCAGCAGCCTTGAAGGCGCGGACACCCACAGGATTGAGCTTGCCGACCAGTTCCTTGCGTTTGAAGGTCTGCGATGACCGGCGCTGTTCCATCGAACGTGCTCCTGCAATCTGCCAGCCGATAAACTGCCACATAAGCCGTCACTTGACAAAGCGCGTGACGGAGGGGGCTCGATGCCCGGCTCAGCCGGCTTCTTCCGCTTGTGGAAAATCCTGCGCCACCGGCTGCAAGCAACCACGGAATTGGGCGCCCTATGCGATGCATTTCGCAGCGGGGTTTTGCAATCACGCCACGGATTTCAGCCTCAAGAGCCGGCTGCATTTAGCTTCTGTTAATTTTTGAGCAGTCGTTCAATTGTGGTAAAGTGCGACGGTGTGATAACGTTGGGTCACATACGGTTTGAGGGCCGGGCGCTGGGGGTTGGTGTGATTGATGTCGCACTCTGGCTTGCTTCACTCGACGGTGAAAATCCGTCAGGGGAGGATTTGCGCAACGACCCGGCTTTTCATGAGCTGGAGCGCCTGACGGAACCCCAGGTCAAGGTCGTCCACGACGGCCATAACAAGCCCAACTCGCAAAGCATCATTCCGGTCGACTGGCCTGCCGTGCTCGCAAAGGCAGAGGAACTGCGACCGCATGGCCGGGACCTGCGCCTGCTCGTCATCGTCACGCGCGCGCTGGCCAATGAAGAAGGACTGGCCGGGCTCGCGCAGGGCCTGACCCTCATTGCGCGGACCTTCGACCAACATTGGGCGACCATGCATCCGGCACTGCGGCCCAACGCTTCGCCACGCGATGCCGCCTTGCGCCGTATCAACGCGCTGCTCGACCTCCAGAATGGTCAGGACGGGTTGTTGGCGAACCTGCGGCAGATGACGTTCTTTGCGCCACGCTCGATCGGGCCGATCAGCGGACGCGATCTGGAACAGGGCGCGCTCGACGACCGTGTCATGCTCCAGGAAGCCGCCTCGGGATTGAATGCGGCGGAAAAAGCCACACTGGTCAGTGCGCACGGGCAACTCTTGAACAGGGTGCGTGCCGGATGTGTGGCACAGATGGATCAAGCCAACGCGGAGATGGTCTCACTCGTCGCCGACGCCCGGGCAGCGATCGCGGCTCTTGATGCGGTCGAAACCGCCCTCAACGCTCGCCTCGACGGCGGCGGCGCTCCTGTTCCGGAATTAAAGCGGTTTCTGCAGCGTTTGCTGACGACCCTCGAGCGGAATTCGGCAGCCGGCGCCGTGGCGAATGGCACGGCCAGGCCGCTCGCGCCGGCGGAGCCGGCAGCGACTGCTCGAAACGGTCATGGAGCCGATACTATGGCAAGTGTGGCAAGCTACGCGGACTCGAGCACGGGGCTTCCCGACCGCATCTCCTCGCGCGACGACGTGGTGAAATGCCTCGACCTCGTCGTCGCCTTCTATGACCGCACCGAACCGTCGAGCCCGATTCCGCATCTGGCGCGGCGTGTGCGCCGGATGGTGCACATGGATTTCGTTGAACTGATGGAAGATCTCGCGCCGTCGGGGCTGAAGGAATTCCGGCTCCTTGCCGGCGTTCCCGATGCCAAGAAGACGGCTCAGAAGGATGAAAGGTAAGAGCACATGCCAGCCGAAAGCAAAGCGAAGGTTATCGAACGAAATCGCGCGCCGCGGGTGCAGATCGCCTACGACGTGGAAACCTACGGTAGCCCGACGACGATCGAACTGCCATTCGTCATGGGTGTGATGGCCGACCTTTCCGGTGCTTCGCAAACCAAGGAAGCGTCAAAGTCGGTGCTGGACCGTTCCTTTGTCGAGACCGACGCGAACCGCTTCCCCAAGTTCATGGAGGCGCTCGGGCCTCGCGTCAAAGCCCGGGTGAAGAACACGCTGCCGCAGGCCGAAGGCCAGGAGCGCGACGAGGAGCTGGCGCTCGATCTTACATTTTCCAAAATGGGCGATTTCGCTCCGGACAAGATCGCCGAGCAGGTGCCGCAACTGGCCGAAATCCTCAAGATGCGTCGTCAGCTAGAGGAGTTGCTCGGCTTCATGGATGGCCGCGTCGACGCCGAAAAACGCATTGCGCAGCTTCTGAACAACGAGCCGCTGCTTGGCAAGATCGCCAGCCAGGCACTCGCCGACGACGACAAGACAGGGGAGTAAATCATGGCCGAACAGCAAAAGACCGCCGCAGTCGCCGCCGAGGCCGAAGCCATCGACCTCGGAGAATTCAGCGGGCTCCTCGAGAAGGATTTCAAGGTCAAGAAGGACGACAGCGAGAAGCTGCAGCAACTCGTCCGCAATCTCGCGCTCGCGGCACAGTCCCGTTCCGATACCACGACCATCTCGTCCAATGCGATCAAGTCGATCAAGTCGCTGATCGCGGGCATCGACAAGATGCTGACGACACAGGTCAACGAAATCCTGCATGCGCCGGAAGTGCGCGAAATGGAAGGCACATGGCGGGGCCTCTGGTATCTCATCAACAACACCGAGACGGATCAGAAGCTGAAGATCCGGGTGATGAATATCTCCAAGGAGCAACTGGCCGACACGCTCGAAGACTATGAAGGCCAGATGTGGGACCAGAGTCCGATCTTCAAGAAAGTCTATACGGACGAGTATTCCATGCTTGGCGGCGAGCCGATCGGCTGCGTCATCGGCGCCTACGAATTCTCGAACCATCCGCGCGACGTCGGCCTGCTGCGCAATATCTCCGGCATCTGTGCTTCCGCGCACACGCCGTTTATCGCAGCCGCCTCGCCGCGCCTGTTCCGCATGGACAGCTGGCAGGAATTGCCGAATCCGCAAGACCTGCAGCAGATCGTCTCCAACCCGGCCTATGCCTCGTGGCAGTCGCTGCGCGAGAGTGAGGACGCTCGCTACATCGGCCTGACCATGCCCCGTGTTCTGGCCCGGCTGCCATATGGCACGGATACCGTTCCGGTGAAGGGCTTCACCTTCGAGGAAGAGGTGCAAGGCGATCACAACAAGTATGTCTGGATGAACGCCGCCTTCCCGATGGGCGTGAACATAAACCGCAGCCACAAGCTCTATGGCTGGGGCACGCAGATCCGCGGCGTCGAGAATGGCGGCACGGTCCTCAATCTGCCGGTGCACAGCTTCCCCACCGATGACGGGTCGATCGCGATGAAATGTCCGACGGAAGTCGCCATCGACGACCGCCGTGAGGCGGAACTGGCCAAGCTCGGCCTGATGCCGATCCTGCATCGAAAGAATACCGATCTCGCGGCCTTCATTGGGGCACACTCACTGCAGGACGACGAGACACGGGCGGGACGGCTGGTCGATCCCGACGCGCAGTCCAATGAGCGGCTGAGCGCCAACCTGCCCTATCTCTTTCCGGTCTCGCGCTTTGCGCACTACCTCAAGGCCATTGCGCGCGACAAGGTCGGCTCGTTCAAGGAGCGCTCCGACATGCAGATCTGGTTGACCGAGTGGATCAACCGCTACGTACTGGCCAACCCCGCCTTTGCCGACGACAAGGCGCGCGCCAAGCGCCCGCTTGCCGCGGCCGAGGTCCAGGTGGACAGCGTGGAGGGGCGGCCGGGCTACTACAACGCCCGCTTCTATCTGCGCCCGCATTACCAGTTGGAGGGCATCAATGCCTCGCTCCGACTGGTGTCGGAACTACCGTCCGTGAAGACTTGATCTGCAGCAACAACATCTTGATTTTGAAAGCGGTGGAGAAAGACAATGCCCACAGGTACCAAAATTGATGGCTTTCTGAAAGTTCCTGATATCAAAGGCCCAAGCATTCGAGACGGACATGAGGACGAAATCGAAATCCACGGAGTCGATTACAAAATAGTCGCGCCTTACGATCCGAATTCGCTCTCGCGCCGCGGCCGCGTCTCCTTGGGAATGATCAAGTTCACCAAGCATTATGACAAGTCTTCACCCTATCTGAAAAAAGCACTGTTCGAGAACAAGGCGCTGGACGAGGTGGTGTTCTCGGCACGCCGCACCATCGATGGCGAGACCAAGGATTACCTAGTCGTTACGCTCACCGACGCCTCGATCATGGAATACGACATGTCGCAGGCCGAGGATGAGGAGGACCTGATCGAGGAAGAGGTCAGCTTCGCCTACAAGAAGATCAAGTTCGTCTATGACGACAATGACGAAATCGAAATGGATGTCTATGTCGGCAAGTGAGGGCCGGCGGCCCGACGCGGACAAACTGCAGGTGGCCGGTAGTTCGCGAGCAAAACGCGAAGCGGTCCAGCCCTCACTCTGGGACCGCCTCGTAAACGACCTGCCGGGTATGACCTCCGAGATAGACGGGCTGCGCCAGGCGTTGCAGGAAGAACTCGGCCTCGACCGGCTGGAGACACTGGTTGCGGGCAGCGCGCGGCTCATCGATGCCGATGCGGAGCTGACGGCCGATCAGAAGCGGCGTCTGCACCGCCTGGCCTTTCAGACCCAGCACCGCGTAGAGATGGAAAATCGCGGGGTGGTCGTGTCGGCCCGCGTGCTCAGGGAGGCCGTGCGGCGCGATATCGAGGCTCTCTTCAACACCGAGCGCTTCGAGGCTGTCCCGCTTCTTTCCGATCTCGAAAGCGAGCAGGCAGGGGACAACCCGCCGTCGCTGGCCGATTTTCCGGAGGTGCGACGAAGCGTGCTGAACTATGGCGTGCCTTCCTTCTCCGGCCGTTCCTCCCGCGACTTTGATCGCGAAGCCCTGGCGCGTGAGATCCGCTCGGTGCTTGCAACGTTCGAGCCACGCCTCAAGGAAAGCTCGACGAAGGTCACGGTGACGCTTGGCGACAAGAGCGTGGGTTTGAAGATCGAGATTGACGCGGTGCTGATCATGACGCCGACGCCGGAGCGCATGCGCCTGCGCACCACGATCAATCTCGATAACGGCTTGGCGCGGACCGAATTTAGGGAGGCCTGAGATGGATCGGGTCTTCGTGGAATACTACGAGGAGGAACTGACCCATATCCGTGCGCTTGCTGCGGAATTCGCCGACATGCATCCGGCGGTGGCGCGCAACCTGTCGCTCGACACGGTCCCGTGTCCGGATCCGTATGTCGAGCGGCTGCTTGACGGCGTCGCTTTCCTCGCCGCGCGCACCCGGCTGAAGGTCGATGCGGAACGCTCGCGGTTTTCACGCAGCGTGCTGGACGTCCTCTATCCCGATCTGGTCACGCCGGCGCCGGCAACGGCGATGGTGGTGCTGAAACCCGGCCAGCAGGTCCAGACGATGGTTGCCGGCCATGTCGTCAAGCGCAATACCCGGCTGGTTTCCGGCCTGCAGCCCGGTCTGTCGACGCGCTGCACCTTCACCACCGCCCAGGACATCACGCTGTGGCCGATAGCGGTCACTTCGGTAAGCTATTTTCAAGATCGCAGCGCGCTGGCGGCGGCCGGCATAGCGCCGATCGGCGGTGTTGGTGGCGAGGCGGCACTCCGCATCGTGCTGGCTCGGACCGGAAAAGGCAGGCTCGACGAACTGTCGCTCGACCGGCTTGATCTCTACTTTGCCGGGCGCGCCAAGGCGCCACTGCTCTTCGACGCGATTTTCGGCGCCTGCTCGGCCGTTGGCGCGCGCGCGGAAGGCAAGACCAATCCCCTATCGCCCCTGCCGGAACCCGAAATGATCGGCATCAGCGACGACGAGTCCCTGATGCCTCGTACCCGTCCGACATTCGAGGGGTACCGTCTGCTGCGCGAATATTTCATGATGCCCGAGCGCTTTCACTATGCGCGGGTTTCCGGGCTGCGGCCCGTCGTGCGCCGATGCGCGGCGGGGCTGGAGATCATCTTCATGTTCAGGCGTCCAGTACCTGAGCTTGCCGACCTGACGCCGGCTGATTTCGAACTTTTCGCGACGCCGATCATCAATCTCTTCGAACGTGAGTGCAACGTCATCGAGCTCGATCCGCGCAAGACGCGCCAGGTGCTGCATGCCGACCGAACACGGGCGCGCGACTTCGAAATCTACCGGGTCATCCGCGTCGAGGACGCCGACACCGGGGGCGGCGATGCCGAAATTCCAGAGCTCTTCAGCCTGGGTCAGAATCGCGGCAGCGGCTGGGTCTATTCCACCGAGCGGCGCCCGCGCCGCGCGACGGAAGAGGAGCGGCGCGACGGTCTGACCCGCACTTCTTACACAGGGGACGATGTTTTCCTGGCGATTTCCCGCCCGGTGGAAAGTCAGGCGAACCGGCCGCTGAAGCGTGTCGACATCGTGGCACTTTGTACCAACCGCGATCTGCCGATCCTCGACGACAATCCTACCTTGACGCTGGAGGCCGGCGATCCGGTCGAGACGGTGCGGCTTCTCGGTGCGCTGCGTCCGCCTCGCCCGGCCATCCCCGCGGCGCTGCCTTCGGGCGCGGCGGGCGAATCCCGCGCCGACAATCTCGCCTGGCGGCTCGTGGCGCAGCTGGCGCTCAACTTTCTCAGCCTCGCCAAGGAAGGTCGCGGCGTCGATCCGTTGCATGCGCTGCTTGATCTTTATGCCGACCGGGGAGATCCGAGCCTTGCCCGCAACGTGCATTCGATCGTTCGCATAGACTCGCGGTCCGTGATCGAACGGCTGCAGATCGACGGGCCAATGTGCTTTGGACGCGGCACGGAAGTGACATTGCACGTGGACCAGTCGGTTCTGGCAGGGCAAAGCACATTGCTGCTTTCGGCCTTGCTGGCGCGGCTGTTTGCCCGTCATGCCGGAATAAACGGCTTTGTGCGAACCCGCACGCGGCTGCTGCAGAAGCAGGAGGATGTGCCATGGCCGATGACGCCCGGCAATCGCTACCTGATCTAGACACGGTCGACCCGATCCGGGCCGAGGGGCTGTCCGAGACGTTCGACTTCTTCGAGCTGTTGCGCCGGCTCGAACGGCGGGGCGGGCTGTTCGGCTATTCCGGCCCGCCGGCACGCGAGCCGGCAAGGCTCGGACAGCACGTACGTCTGAGTTTTTCGGCCAGGGACGTGGTTGAATTCCGCGAAGCGAACGACAAGGCTCCAGCCAGGGTCACGGTCGCAAATCTCGGCCTGATGGGACCTGAGGGTCCCATGCCGCTGCATTTGACGCGCTGGGTGCTCGATCGCCTGTCGCAGCGCTGGTTTACTGGCGCTGACGCGCAGCAGACCAGTGACACGACATTCGTGGACTTCGTCAACATTCTGCAGCACCGCATGATCGCCCTGTATTATCGGGCGTGGGCGGATGCGCATCCGGCGGTACAGGTCGAGCGCGCGGTCGGTGGACGCGTTCGCGCCATGCTTGAAGCCATGGCCGGAATCGGACTTCCCGGCACCCAGAACACCGATCTCGATACGGTGAAGCTTCGCCAGGCGGCTTCGCTGGCCAGCCAGGTCGACGGCCCGGAACGGCTGACGCTGTTCCTGGCGGAAGCGTTCAAGGTGCCGGTTCAGATCAAGGAGTTCATCGCCGCCTGGATGACCATACCAACCGGGCTCCAGACCCGCCTTGCCAAAGCCTATGCAGGGCTCGGCCGGGGGGCGATGATCGGCCCACGTGTTTTCAACCGCCAAAGCAGGATTGAACTGCGTGTGGGCCCGTTGGGGTACGAGGAGTTCAAGGCGTTCCTGCCTGGCGGCCAGCGGCTCAAACTGTTCAAGCAAGCCGTTCGCGACATGGTCGGGGAATCGCTCGACGTCGACCTGCGCATCGTGCTTGCGCGTGAAGCGGTGCCGCCGCCGCGTATCGGAGCGGTACAGCTCGGCCGGACCGCCTGGCTTGCGCGGCCCGCTGAAAGGGGCGATGCTGACGATATGCGGCTGCGGACAATCGTCGGATGGCGGCCCGAAATGGCGGAGGTCGCGGCATGAGTCTGCTGCTGACGCTGGAGCAAGGGCCACGCACCCAGGCGGTACGGCAAACCCGGCTGGATGAGGGTGAGCTGGTGATCGGCCGCAGCACGGATGCAGGCTGGCAGATCGACGATCCCGACATGTTCGTTTCGCGGGCTCATTGCAAGATTTCGGGCGGACGAGATGGGTATTTCGTCACCGACACGTCGAGCAGCGGATTGTTCATAAACGACTCCGACAGCCCTCTGGGGGCCGGCAAGTCGACGCGCCTTCTAAGCGGCATGCGGCTGAGACTGGGCGACTACGTCGTACATGTCGACCTGCAGACGCCAACCGCCCGGACACCCGCAGCCGGTCAGCCGATCCCGGAACGCCCACCGCCGGCATCCCAGGCGCCGGCGAGCATCAGCAGCGATGACTTCTTTTCCGCCAAGGTCGAAGAAGAGCCCCGACGGCCACGTCCGGCCGATCTGCCGAACCCGTTCGAGCAGCCGGTTGCGGGCGCGTTCGAGCGTGCTGCCTCCAGCCAGCGTAGTTCGCCTGCTTTCGATGACCCGTTCAGCCTCGATCCGGTTTCAACGCCTGTGTCGAAAGACACCGGCCCTCATCTCGAACCGGGCGTCGCGGCGAGCCAGACGGACCCATTCAGCCTCGACCCCATGCCGTCCCTTAGCCGCGGAGCCCAACTCGCTCAGGGAAAGCCGTCCGATTTCAACGATGATTTTGGTTTTGGACCAGCCGCGGCGCCCGGTTCGGCAAATGGCATCGGCTCGACCGGGCAACGCGAACGCATCGCCCAACGATCACAATCCGCCAATCCCTGGGATTTGCCAGTACAAGCGGCTGATGTCCCGTCTCCGGCGCGGGCAGGCGCTGCTCCCAAATCCGCCCGCCTGCCTGCGGCGGCGCAACTGGGGGACATGGCGCTTCGCTCCGCATTCCTGCACGGCATGGGCGTCGAGGAAGCCGATTTCCCAGGGCGCGACAGCATCGCGGAGATGGAGAAGTTTGGTCGCGAATACCGGCTGATGATGGAAGGCCTGATGCAGCTTCTGCGCAAGCGGGCCGAGGAGAAGGGAAACGCGCGCGTCGCCCAAACCATGGTCGGGGCTTCCGAGGTCAATCCGCTCAAGTTTCTACCGACGGTCGACGACGCCATCGTCACGCTTATCGCCGAGCGCAGTCCCGGATTTCTCGCTGGCGAAGCGGCGATCGCCGACGCGATTCGCGATCTCGCTCAACATCACGTGCGCGCCTGGCGAGGCGTACAGGGCGCCTTGCGGCGGATGATCGACCGTTTTGACCCGGCAGCGATCGAGGAAGAGCTGAAATCGAATTCCGCGATCGGCACCCTGCTTTCGGGGGGGCGCGGCGCCAAGCTGTGGGAGCTTTACCGGAAACGCCACCGTGAAATCGCCGAGAGCGCGGAAAAAAGCTTCCTGGGTGAAATCGGCGCTGATTTTCGGGATGCATATGAGGAGGAGTGAGACATGATCGATCGACGCGAATTTGTCGTTGCCCTGGGCGCGACCGGACTGCTTACGGCTTGCCAGAGTGGACCGCCGAAACCATCCGTGATCACCGTCAAACTGACCGGCGGGGCCGGCATGAACCCTGGACCAGGTGGCGGCGACCGGCCGGTGACGGTCCTCGTGATGCGGCTGCGCAGTACCGGGAAATTCAATTCCGCCGATTATTTCGCGCTGCAGGGGGATGCCGGCTCGGCACTCGCAGGCGACCTCATCGGATCGGACCAGATCGCCGTGGGACCGGGAAAGACCGCGTCCAAGACCATCACGGTCGAGCCGGACGCGACGGCGCTGGGCTTCGTTGCGCTGATCCGCGAGCCCGGCGGCCGGAACTGGCGGACAGCCAAGTCGGTGTCGCCGGGATCACAATTCACGGTCAACGTCACGCTTGGCAGCGGCGGCATTTCCGCCTAGCGGCCAGGGCAAGGGGAGCTCAATGCAGAGAGTAGCGGCATGAGCGATGCAAACAGGGTGCTGTGGTCGGAAGGTCTTTTCCTGCGGACCCAGCATTTCCAGCAGCAGGATCGCTTTTTCGAGGCGACGGTGCGCGGCGCGTTGCAGGCCGGGCAACTGCATACGTTCGGCTTTCAGCAGCTGACGCTGGATCAGGCATTGCTGGAGGCCGGCCAGATCTCGATCCTGTCGGCGCGGGGCATCTTTCCGGACGGGACACCCTTCTCCATTCCAGACATGATGGACGCGCCGCGGCCGCTGCCGGTCACCCCAGACACGGGCGCCGGACCGGTGCTGGTCGCCTTGCCGCTGGAGCCTCCCGGCGGTGTCGGCTTCGATCCGGCACATGCCGCCGCTTCAGGAGCACGATATCATGGGCGGATCGTTTCGGTGCGTGACGCCGTCCAGGGCGGATCAGATCCTGAAGAAATCGAAATTGCCCGTCCGCAAGCGCTGCTGCTGGCGCCCGGCAGGTCGGTCGGCGGCTACACAGCCTTGCCGATAGCCGACCTCAAGGGGGTTCGAGCCGACGGCGGTGTCTCTCTGGACGAGACCTTCCTGCCGCCGACATTGGTTACCGGCGCGGTGGCCTGGTATCGGCAATTGCTTCTGGAAGTCGTCACCGGCCTCGACCAGATCGCCGAGGCGCATGGCAAAATGGTCATGGGTGGGCCTGGGCGCAGCGTCGAAGATCTGCTGATGCTCAATCTCGCCAATGCGGCGCGTCCGCGGCTGGCCCACATGCTGGCGCAGGATGTCTTCCATCCGGCCGAGCTTTACCTGGAGCTTGCAGGGCTCGCCGGTTCGATGGCGACATACGGATCGAGCGCGCGGCGGCTGGGCGAATTGCCCGCTTACGATCATATGGCGCCCGGCCCCGCCTATTCGGCGCTGGCGGATGCGTTGCGCTCGCTCATCCTCAGCCTGCGTTACATCGAACCGAAATCGCGTGCGCTGCCTGTCATGCGGCATTCGACCAATGTCTGGAAAATCCGCATCGACAACCCGAAGCTGCTGGTGGCCAGCCGGATCGTCATCCGGGTCGGTTCGGAGCTGTCGGAGGACGCGCTGCGCAAGATATTCGTCAACCAGGCGACGGTCGGCTCGGCCGACCAGTTCGAGGGCCTGTGGAAATCGCGTTTGCCCGGTATTCCGCTGAAACCGCTTCATTCCCAACCGCGCGAGATCCCCTACGATGGCGATCGGCTATGCCTCGAGCTGGACCAGAAAAGCGAGCATTGGGCGTCGCTGCTTGATGCTCCCGGCTTCGTCATCGGGGTTTCGGGCGTCTTGCCAAGCGAGCCGCAGGTGGACTGCTATTCGGTGAACAGGTGAGATCATGAGCCGCGATGATCCTTTCGGACTGTCGGAGGATCGCGAACGCACTCGCATACGATTGACCGGCGCGCCGATGCCGCGGCCGATGGCGCCGCTCTTGCCGGGCGCGGCGGTAAAGCGGTCTCGCACCCACCCGAACGCGCTTGTCAACGCATTCGCGCCCCTGCTCGAATTCGCTCCCGAGCTTGAAAGCGCGCTGCCGCCGGAGAACCCGGAAGCGCTGCGCACCCGGCTGCTCGAAGAACTGGTTCGGGCACGCGACACGGCAATGTCGACGGGGTCCTCGATGGAGCGGGCCGACCAGGCAGCCTGGGTCGTGGCGGCGTTGCTCGACGATCTGGCCCTGAACACGCCATGGGGCGGAGCCAGCGCCTGGCCGCGGCAGCCGCTTGTGGTCATGCTGCGCGGCGACGTCGATGCCGGCACGCAGTTCTTCACGCGCCTCGACGAACTGGAGCGCCATCCCAACCGCGATCGCGAATTGCTTGAACTGCAGTATGATTGCATGGCGCTCGGTTTTCGCGGCAAATATCGCGTGCCTGGGCGGTCAGGCGACCGCTCGCTCAATGCCGTACGCGTGGCGGCGGCCCGCTTCCTGCGCGATGCCGACGCCGAAGGCGCGCCGCTCTCGCCAAACTGGAAGGGCGTGATCGCCTCCGACGAGCCGCGGCGCTTCACCGTTCCGATCTGGGTCATGGCGCTCGGTGCGGCGGTTGTTGCCACGGCAATCCATATCGGGCTCTCGATGGGACTGAGCAGCCAGGCGGTCGAGCTTTCCGCACTTGTTCGCGCGTTGCCGCCGCCTACGCGAGGCGACATCAGCCGTACGTCGCCCAAGGTCGATGCCCCGCCGCCGGAGAAAGTCGATTTTGCGCTGCTGCCGGAATTTCAGGCCGGGGCCCCGGCCGGCCTCAAATCCGCCCTCAGCGGCACCGAGAGCGTCTCGCTGGCCAAGCTGATCATCCAGGCCTCCGACCCAGAACTGTTCCAGTCGTCGCGGCCACAACTAACCGAAGGCTTCGAACCCCTGATCGGTTCGATCGCCAAGGTGATCCTCGCCAATCAGGAGTTGATCGGGAACATCACGGTGGTCGGTCACACGGACAGCGTTCCTCTGCAGAAGACCAATCCGCTGTCGACCAACCAGCGGCTATCCGAGGCTCGCGCCCAGACGATTGCGGATATGCTGGTCCAAAACGGAGTGCCACGGGACCGCGTCCATTCCGAGGGGCGCGCGGCCACCGATCCAGTGGCCAACGACAGCACGCGCCAGGGGCGAGCCTTGAACCGCCGCGTCGAGGTACTTGTCGAAAAGAGGCTGTGAGATGTTCATCCTGCGCTTCCTCTGGGCGGTTCTGACATCGCGCTGGCTGTGGACGCTGATCGGCATCACACTGCTTTCCCTGGTCATCTGGGTGTTCGGTCCGATCGTCAGGGTCGGTCCCTACGAACCGTTCGCCTCCGAGAACGTGCGCATCGTCATCATCGCGCTGCTGGTCATCTTCTGGCTGATCTGGCTGATCGTCGCTCAGCGCCGGGCGATCCGCGCCAACCGCATGTTCGTCGCGGAGATTGCCGCGCCGGCGGTGGAAAAGCCGCTCAGCCCCGGCGAAGAGAACGTTGCCGTCGTGGGTGCCAAGTTCGCCGAGGTGATGGCCGAACTGAAGCGCCGGAAGCTCGGCGGGCGCAAGTTTCTGCGCGAGATGCCCTGGTACGTGATCGTCGGGCCGCCGGCCACCGGCAAGACCACGGCCTTGCGGCAGTCCGGACTGAATTTTCCGATCGACCTCACCGACGACCTGCAAGGTGTCGGTGGCACGCGCAACTGCGACTGGTTCTTTTCCGAGAGCGCTGTTCTGATCGACACCGCCGGCCGCTATGTCCAGCAGGAGAGCCAGCCCGACGTCGACGCGGCGGAATGGCTGGGCTTCCTCGACCTTTTGAAGAAGCATCGCGGCCGCCGCGCGCTCAACGGCGTGATCGTCGCGCTTTCGATCGACGTGCTTTCGGAGGGCGAGGACGCCATCAAGGCACACGGCCGCAAGATCCGCCGCCGGCTGGCCGAGCTCAACGACCGGCTCGAAATCCGCCTTCCGGTCTATCTGATGCTCACCAAAGCAGATCTGATCAAGGGTTTCGAGGCTTTCTTCGGCGGCTTGTCGACGGCTTCGCGCGAGCAGGTATGGGGAACGACCTTCGCATTGGATGCACGTGTGGACGCCAAGACCATCGAACGTGAAATTTCGACGCTGGCGACGGAACTCGAGCGCCGGCTGGTGCCGCGCCTGGAAGACGAGGACAAGCTCGCCGCCCGCGCCGAGATTTTCAGATTTCCCGCCCAGTTGTCCAGCCTGTCCGAACCGATCCAGGTGCTGGTCGAGGCGATGTTCGGCGAAAGCCGGTATGAAGAGGCCGCATGGCTGCGCGGTCTCTATCTGACATCGGCGACCCAGGAAGGGGCACCCATCGACCGGCTGACCGCGGCGCTTTCGTCGTCCTTCGGCCTCCCACCACGGCGGGCCCTGCCCGTGCAAAGGGTGGAGAAACGCAGCTTCTTCCTGAAGAACCTGCTCACCGAAGTCATCTTCAAGGAAGCAGGCCTCGGCACCTTCGACCCGCTGGCGCAACGCCGCCGCGCCTGGATCTGGCGGGGTGCGGCGGCTGCATGCGCGGCGGCGGCCTTGCTGGCCGGCGGACTGTTCACCTGGTCCTATTTTGACAACCGCAACGCAATTACGGCCCAGGCGAGCCAGTTCGAGGCCCTGCAAACGCCTCTGACCTCTGCTGCCGCAAACCCGGCATCGGTGGAGCAACCGGCCATGGACGGGGCGCTCGAGGCGATGGACGCGGTCGTAAATGGCCGGACACCACCGCCGGGCGCTCCCCAGGATCTGCTGGGTCCATCGGCCTCGGCGGAACTGGTGCGGGCACAGGCGGACACGTACGATCATGCTCTGCGCAATGTTCTCGAGCCACGGATGGTCGCACTGCTCGAGGCGACCATGTGGCGGCAGATCCGCGATCCGGATTTCATGCTCGGCGCTCTGAAGACCTATCGCATGATGACGGGTCTTTCGCAGATGGATCCAGATTTCGCCCAGAACTGGTGGGTGAACAGCCTGCCCGAATTCGCTACCGCGGCACCATTTCCAACCGCCGACGCCGAAGAGCATCAGCTTGCCGCCATCCGCCGGATGGCGGTCGACGAAAGCTATGTCGCGCCCGACCAAGCCTTGGTTGCCGAAGCGCTGAAAACAGTGTGCACGATTTCGCTGCCGGCGCGCGCCTACAAGCAGTTGCTGGCCGATCCGGCGGTGGCTGGGCTCAAGGAATGGATTCCGGCGAATTTCGCCGGCCCCAACGGCGCCAAGGTTTTTGCGCGTCGCTCCGACAAGACGCTTCGCGTCGGCATTTCGGGGGCGTTTACCTATGCAGGCTTCCATGACGCCGTTCTAGACCGTATCGAGGACGTGGCGGCACAAGCGGCGCTGGATCGGGCGGTCTTCGCCGGCGGCTGCGCCGAGAACTCCGAAACCTCCGTATCGGCACTGTCGGAGGATATCCTGAAGCTCTATTACGACGACTATATCGCGCAGTGGGACAGCTTCCTGCGCGATATGAGGCTGGCGCCGTTGACCGATCTCAATGTCGCCAGTGAGAATCTGAAGGATCTCTCCAGCGCCGATTCAGCGCTGAAACGCCTGCTCACCGCGGTCGTTCAGGAGACCGACCTTACCCGGTCCGATGAGGCGCCGGCCGACGACAAGGCTGCGGCCAAGGGCGGCTCGAAACTGCTCGGCAAACTCGGCAAGCTTGGCAAGATCGTGAAAACGGGGGCAAAGCTGCTTCCACGCGCGGGCTCAGCCGACGAGGTGGATCTTACCGGCAATCTGGTGGCCGAGCACTTCAAGCCACTCAAGGGTGCAATCGCCGAGGTCGACGGCCAGCCACCGGCACTCGACGCCGCGGTGGTGGCTCTGACGGCGCTGTCCAACGTGCTGCAGACGGTCACTGCCAATCCCGACCCCCAGGACGCCATAAAGAAGCAGGGCGGCCTCGCCGAACTGACGGGGGCGGTCGCCCGGCAAGCGCAGATCCTGCCCGATCCGATCGACGACTGGCTCGGCGGTGTCGCCGGCGACACCAGCGGGTTGACGCAAAAGGCGGTCACCTCGGAGCTCAATGCCATCTGGCGCGCCGACATCCTGCCCTTCTGCCAGGCGGCGCTCAACGACCGTTATCCGTTCAGTCCTGAAAGCGCGGTGGACGTCAATGTCCGCGATTTCGCTCGTCTGTTCGGCCCGGCGGGTCTGATCGATGCCTTCATCAACGACCATTTGATCAGCTATGTAGACACGGCCAGCCAACCATGGAAATGGCGTGCCGACTTTGGCCTCGACCCTTCGGCGCTTGCCGCGTTCGAGCAGGCCAGGCGGATCCGCGACGATCTCTTTCCCGGTGGCACGGGCCCGGTGATGAGCTTCACGCTCGAACCGAAAGACCTCTCTCCGAACGTCACGCGCGTGACGCTCAATCTCGATGGCCAGACCCTCGTCTACTTCAACAACGCGACGCGGCCGCAACCGATGACCTGGCCTGGCAAGGACGGCACCGGGGTCATCTCGCTCGCCTTCCAGCCGATCGATGGTTCGCCCGAAATCATGCTCAACGAGACCGGCAGCTGGGCGTGGCTGAGGATGCTGCGCAGCGGCCGTTTCACCGGGACCTCGCTGTCCGATGTCTACAGCCTGCGCCTGGGGACCAAAGGCATGTACGCCGATTTCGAGCTCAAGGCCGCCAGCGTCGAAAACCCCTACAATCTGCAAATGTTCAAGAAATTCTCATGTCCACCGCAGATATGAGTGCGCCCGGCTTTTACGGAAAGATGCCCGCCACTGGCGATTTCGTCGCGCGGCGGCTGCCGGGGGACTTTATTCGCGGCTGGGACCGCTGGCTGGCGCAGCACATCGTTCCGCTGGTCGGCTCGGAATTTTGGCCAAGCACAACCGCGCTGCGTTTCCTGGCCGGCCCGGCTTCCTTCGGCGCATCGGCAGGCATCATTTTGAAGAGTGCCGACAGAGTTGGCAGGCAATTCCCTTTGAGCGTCGTCGCGCAGCTTGCTGAAGCCCCGGTTCGGCTGGCCGATGCCGAGGCGTGGTTTGCCGGGATCGAAGAAGCGGCCATCGCCGCCCAGCACGGCGAACTGACGCCGGACGAACTGGATACAGTATTGAGCGGACTGCCGGTGCCGCCTGTCGAGGTGGACGACGAGGTCATCAGCGGCATGGTGATGTGGACTGCCCGTTCGGACATTTTCGACATCGATCCACAAGCGCCGCAAGCGACGCTGGAACAGGTCCTTGCCGCCAGTTGGGAGACCAGCTGATGCAGATATGGAACCAGATGGGGTATCCGCACGAATTCACCATGGGCATGGACAAGGCCGGCCATGAGTGGATCGTCGTGGTCGTCAAAGGCACTTTTGATTTCCCTACGGAGCCGGGCGGGCCTGTGCACAAGTCGGCCGAGCAGGTGCCGCTGGTCATGGCCGACACGTATACCGGCGCGCCGGGCTATTCGGCCACGCTCTGGGAAACCGACTTCGCCTTCCGTAAGTCGCGTTGCGACGTGATTTCCAATGGCTTTGCCTACGCACCGGGCGGGCGCCCCGCCGAGCGCGTGCCGGTCGGCATCAAGGTGGGCAATTGGTCGAAACTCTTCGAGGTCGTCGGTCACCGCGAATGGCGCTCCATCGGCCCGGTCTTTACCGCCACGTCGCCGCAACCCTTCCTGAAACTGCCCATCTCCTATGATGTTGCCTGGGGTGGCGTCGACAGACTGGATCCGGAGGACAAGCTTCCTGCCAGCTACAAGTACAACCCGGTCGGAACCGGCTGGTCACGGACCAGGAACCAACGGCTCATTCCCGGCTTGCGGCTGCCAAATACGCAAGCTGTCGGCGAGGATATCCGCGCGCCATTCGGGGACTACAAGCCGATGAGTTTTGGCCCAATGGGGCGCGGCTGGCCGGGACGCATCGAATATGGCGGCACTTACGACCAGAACTGGATCGACAATATTTTTCCGTTCCTGCCGCCGGATTTCGACGAGCGCTATTTCCAGATGGCGCCGCCTGATCAGCAGATCGACAATCCACGAGGCGGCGAAGAGGTGGTGCTTGTGAACCTGACCCCTGAGGGGCGAGTGAGTTTTCGCCTGCCGTCGACAGCATTGCCGATGACGTTGTTCAAAGGCAGGCAGAAGGCCTATGAGGCCGACATATTTCCAGACACTGTTCTGCTCGACCCGGAACGACGCCGCTTTTCGCTCGTCTGGCGCCTCTCGCAGCGCATTCACAAGACGATCCTCGATTTCTCGGAGTGCTGGGTTGGTCCGCCAACGCCGGCCATGCTGAGAGCGCGGCTCAAGAGAAAACAATACGTACGTGTTGGCCATATCACGCCCGCACGAGAGAATGAAGACGCATGAGTGCGCAACTCGACATCGTCTCGATAGGCATGGTCACGGCTGTCGGCCTCGACGCGCCGTCAGCTTGCGCGGCAATGCGTGCAAGACTCGACGGTTTCCAGCAAACGCGGCTTCGGGGCTCCGCCGGCGAGTGGCTAATCGGTGCCCCCATCGCGTTACCGCGCAATTGGGTTGGCGACAGGCGCATGGCGCATCTGGCGGCTGGCGCTATTTGCGAAGCGTTCGAAAGCGTGCCGGAAGCACGCGGCCAAACGGCACTGATCTTATGCCTTCCCGAGGAAGAGCGGCCCGGCCGAGCTGTCAGCGACAATTCTGCGTTGCTTAGGAGCGTTGCCGAAATTGTTGAGGTCGAACCGCATGCACGCTCCAGAATAATCGCGCACGGACGACCTGCTGGCGTTGTCGCATTGGAACATGCTCGCCGGCTGCTGACGTCAGGCGACGTGCCCTTTGTGATGATTGTTGGCGTCGATAGTTATCTGACAAGCCAGACAGTCACGCACTATATCTCGTGCAATCGCCTCCTCACGCCGCAAAATCCGAACGGGTTCATACCTGGGGAGGCGGCGGCGGCGATCATTTGCAGCCAAGGTCGACAGGGCGGTCTTCGGCTGTTTGGGCTGGGGCTCTCTCGCGAAAATGCATCGATCTACAACACTGAAGATTTGCCTTTGCGCGGTGACGGCATGACGGCCGCCTATCGCGCGGCACTCGAAGAAACCGGTATCGAAATGAACCGACTCGGATACCGGATCGCTGATCTCGTAGGAGAACAGTACTGGTTCAAGCAAAGCGCTCTCGCCAGCCTGCGCTTGCTGCGAGGAAGGCATGAGTTTCAGGACATCTGGTCGCCAGGCGAATCTCTCGGCAATGTCGGAGCTGCCGTGGTGCCACTCATGCTTGGCATGGCTTTCACCGCGGCACGCAAGGGCTACGCTGGCGGAAATCCGGTCTTGATCGAGGCATCGAACGATGCCGGCGCCTGCGGCGCGGTTATCGTGGCATCGAGGGCCGCGTAATGGGCGGGGTGTTTGCCAACGGCCTGGAAATTTCCGGCAAAGCCGTGAACGCCCAGACAATCGCCGCGTTCCCGGATGTTTGCTTCACACCTCCCGAAAACCCGGCAACGCCGCCTGGGGTGCCCATCCCCTACCCTAGTTTCGGATTGGGCAGCGACACCGAGCAAGGGACCGGCACCGTCAAGATCGGCGGCAAGACCGTCAACATCAAGAACAAATCCGACCTGTCCAGAACGTCCGGGACGGAGGCCGGCTGCGCCGCAAAGAAGGGCGTCATCACATCGAAAAATACAGGAAAGGGGTATTTCAACTCATGGTCTAACGACGTGAAGTTTGATGGAGAACCCGTCATACGCATGACGGATCTTGCCACAAACAACCATGCATCGCCGACTGGCAATACGGTTACATGGCCGCACACGGCGGCCATAACTGTCAATGGTCAAGACTGTGCGACGATTTTGAATAACGTTGGTATACATGTGCATCAACACAAGGATTCCGATTGCGCGCACCCAACGGAATCCGAGCACTGCTTTGAAAATCAGATGTTCCAGAGGAGTCGCGGCGGCGAGAACTATTCCGGCTGGGGAAATTACGACGTCGACACCGCACCCTGCATTTGCATGGAGTCCTACAAGAAAACCAAGACCGGATACCGCAAATCCGGCTCTGGATCGAAACGCGGCTCGCCGCACAACAAAAAGACAAAGAAAGTCCGCGATTTCCTGAAGAAGAAGCGCAGTCCGACTTTGGGCGATGCGATCAAGGAGGTGCAGCAGGCTGTCGGCGACCATCACGAGAAGCTGCAGAGCTGCACCAAGAATGAGAAGGACGACGCGCTCGAATGCCTGAAGCTCGTGCTCATCGACTACCTCATTGATTGCGCCAGAGCGCCAAAACCCACCCCCGCCCAGATACTGGCCAAACCGATAAGGAAGAAGTGATGCGTGAGCCCGAAACCATCGCCGACTTCGACCCGGAGGAAATCGATGTCCAGGCCGTGGACGGATATCATCACGGCGGCAATCGCTTCAGCGCCAGTTTCGAACTGAGCGATCCCGATGACGAATTCAGCCGGTCCTATCTCCTGGAAATTGAGCTTGGGGCGACCATTCGTTTCAATGCACGGCTTCAGATCGAGGACGCGATCCGGTCCCATGTCAGTTTCGGGCCGCAAGACCATGTTGCACTTGAGCTTGGAGGAATCATCCACGAGCTCCCGCCTGGTTCGGCATCACGCACGGAGTTGCCCGAAGGCGCGCTGACGCGCCTGTGGTCCCCGTCACACGACCGGGTCTTTGCGATCGGAGATCTTGGCGTAAGCTATCTGCGTGAGCGGGGCCGATGGGCGCAGTTGGAGACCTTCGACGAAGCCGTGCTCAACGATATCCACGGCCGCGACGGAAGTCCGATCTATTGCGCCGGCGACCGCGGGCTTCTCCTGAGACTCGACGGGCGGCGCTGGAACCGTATCGATGTGGGCGTCGAGGAGAATTTCAACACCGTCCTGACCGGACCTCAGGGCGAGGTCTATCTCGGCGGGGCGAACGGGGCAGCCTACGAGTTGCGTGACAGCACGCTGATTGCCTTGAAAGCCGACGAGGTCGACTATTACGATATCTGCGAGTTTCGCGGCAAACGCTACTGGTCGGACATGAGCTACGGCGTTTCGGTGCAGAAGGGACGCGAGCTCGTACCCCTGCTCGAAACGGAACAGGGTTTTACTATGACCGCGACCGAGGAATTTCTTGTTGTTGCAGGCTGGCACGAATTCTTTCTGTTCGACGGCACCGACTGGTCCGGTTTCGAAATGGGCTATGACGGCAATATCTTTCTTCGAACGGTCGACATGAACAACTACCGCTAGGACGGCGGATCATCGACTCTTTCCCAGCGTCACCGCTAGATATTCTCTCACTTTGGGAAGGTCCAGATCCACAATCTGGATCGGTTTTGGTGCGGCCAGCATCCGCAACACGAAGAGTTCACCCGCCTCCGAGAACTCCTCAAAGCGCTCCTGCGCAATTTTTCGACCCTGATCTCCGGCTACCCGCAAACCATCCAGATGGGCCTCCAGCCTTTCAATCAAGCGGGCAACGCGTACTTCGTCCATCTCCGGATTTTCCTCGGGGTGGAGCAGGTGGCGGTCGTAGATCGTCCATAGAAACGCCGCCATTTCGGCATGCTGCCGAACGATCTCGCGCAGGACCGGCGCTGCCATCAGTTCAGGTTCACCGAGCCGCCACGGATACGGTTGCTAGCGCTTGCGTGGCTCGTAACGTATGTGCCTCGGATGGTGATATGGCCGTCCTTTTCCATGATGATCGTGGCCTTGCCACAGCGCAACTCTATTCGTTCTTCACCGACTATCCTTACCTGTTCGCCATCGCGTATGACTTGCGCCCGCGGCTTACGGCTTGGCTCAACTATGCGCCCCACAATCAGAGGTCGGCCGACATCTCCGTCTTCAAACAGGAGCGCTACCTCGGAACCGATCATATCCGAACTCATCTCGGCCAGGCTTCGGGCTCTCACTGCGGTCTCCCTTGTATTGCCCGGGAATACGACGAGCGGTGCTTCGTCATCGAAGCCGAGAAAAACTCCGATTATCACCCCTTCGATCCGCTTTCGGGTCTTGGTCATCCAGCCGCCCTCAATTCTGCTTGATCTCCGAACCTTTCATCGTGATGTCGCTTGAAGCCTTCACGTTGATCTTGCCCGAGCCTTTGACGGAAATGTCCTTGCCTTCGATATTGATGGTGCCGTCCTTCTTCATCGAGATCGCCGCCGAGCCACACTTGATCACGATGGAATCGCCGGCCTCGATCAACAAATCCTTGCCGATCTTAATGGCACCGTCCTCGCCAATCTCGACAAGGCTTCCCTTGGCTATCTTCAGCGAGCGCGCACCGCCGACAGTGGTCGCGTCGTCCTCGGCGATTTTGGCGTCTCGCCCTTTGCCGATCTGCGAGGAATGAGCCCCGCCGACAGTGAAACTTTGATCCGCCGCCACCTGCACGCTCTGGTTCGCGCCCACCGACCAGCTATCGTCCGCGCCAATGCTATGGCTCTGCGCAGCACCCACAGTGACCGACCGTGTCGCGCCGATCGTATTGGCCTGCGGGCCACCCACGGTTCGGGTTTCGGATGCCCCGACGCTGTCGACCCGGGCCGCGCCAACGCTTACTGTCTGGACGATCGCAACAGTCTGTGTGTGATTGGCGCCGATTGTCTCGGTGGAGTTCGACCCGATATTGATCGTTTCATTCGACCCCACCGTCAGCGAGCGATTGACGCCCACCGTCTCGGTGTCGTTCGAGCCTATATTCGTGGTCTGGTCGACGCCGACCTTGACCGTCTTGTTGTTGCCGACGTCCTCGTCGAGGTTGTGGCCGACTGAATGCTTGGCGTCGTGGTCGATGCGGTCGGACTGGTCGTGCTGCACCAGCTTGGTGCGGTCATGCTTGATCAGAAGGTTGTGGTCCTTCTGCGCCTGGAAGTTGACCAGTTCGGAGCCGGCCTTGTCCTCGAACATCAGCTCGTTGTAGCCGCCACCACCGAGCGAGGAGTTCGACTTCCAGCCGGATTGCGTGGCACTCGCCGGCAGGCCGTAGGGCGGCATCTGCGACGCATTGTAGACCCGGCCGGTGATGATCGGCAGGTCCGGATCGCCTTCGATGAAGTCGACGATCACCTCCTGGCCAATGCGCGGTATCTGGATGAAGCCCCAGCCGCTGCCGGCCCAGGTCTGTGAGACCCGCACGAAACAGGAACTGTTCTCGTCCTTCTTGCCCAGACGGTCCCAATGGAATTGCACCTTCACCCGTGCGTATTTGTCGGTGAATATTTCCTGGCCTGACGGACCGACCACCGTTGCCGTCTGCGGCCCGCGCATGATCGGCCGTGGCGTGATGCGCGGCGGACGATAGGGCAAGGCGGTCGGCGCCACCCCGAGGATCACCTTGAAGTTCTCGCTGTCGACATCCGTGTGGCTTCTGTATCCCGGATCGAACAGCCTGTATTCGGCGCTGACCACCAGATACTCCTGGTTCTGATCCTCGCGCGGAAAGCCATCCAGCTTGAAGGTGCAGCCGGAAAACAGGCCGCGCACGGTTCCGACCGCGGCAATGCGCTGGTGGACGGCCTGGATTTCCTCGCGGCGGATCGCAGCCAGGCTGTCGCCCCGGCCCACTTCGAGATGCGCGCCGGGCTGGCGATAATTCTCGCCGGCGGCCAGCTTGTGACTGAACGGCTGGGCCGACTTGGCCATCAGGTCGGCGCCCGGCTTCTTGAAATCGTAATCGGTGTGGGCATAGGCGCCTGGGCGCACAGAACTGCCCGGTATCCATTCGGTGATGTATTCGACATCGCGCCGGGAGCCCTGCCCCTCAAAGTGATAGGGCACTTTCTCGTAGCCCGGCGCCGGCTTCAGCTTGCTCATCGCATCGGTCAGGACAAGCGTATGTTTGCCCTCGTCATGCTCGAAGAAATACAGGATGCCTTCGTGCTCCAGCAGCCGCTGTACGAAATCCAGATCGGTCTCGTCGTACTGCACGCAGTATTCGCGCTGGGGATAGGATCCCTGCAGACGCAGATCGAATTCCGCCGTGCTGTATTTCTTGAAGACGTCCTTGACGATGTCGACGACGCTCTTGTTCTGGAAAATACGGCAATCGGTGGTATTGCCGAGAAACCAGAGCCACGGCCTGACGACCGCCTCGTAGTAGGCCAGCCGGTCTTCGATGCGGGTCAGGCGAAACTCTGAGACGAGGCCGCTGAACCACCGTTTCGGATCGGATTCACCTTCTACCGAAATCACACCCCCTAGCATCTTCAGGGAATCGATATCGGGGCTGGGGCTGACGAATCCGACCGTATAGGCCAAACAACGGCTGATCTCATCGCGCCCGACAAGATGCGTGAAGGTCAACAGTTCGGCGCCAACCGGTGTCTGAACAACCGTGGCACGTTGGTTCGGCATGGGTCGTGCCCCTCCTGGACGCGGCCGCCGGCGCGGTGGATTTGAAGTCCCTGCCATCCGCTCAGGAACTTTTTGGACCCGCCGCACCAGGCTATGTCGAGCCTACCACATGTTGTCCTGCTGACCAAAGCGGTCGCACAGTGGCTGAACCTTGCCCTGTCGATGCGCCGGCTCGAAACGCTGCTGTCCTGTTGTGCCCGCAAACTGCTAGAATGGTGGAGTATCGATCAGCGCGCGACGGCGATCCTAGATGTACATCAGTCTGCAAATCAACAATATCGACGCCTTGCCCGCTGATAACCCGACCGGTTACGCGGCGCGTGATCGCAGCTTCGAAATCGGACGCGATGCTTGTGACTGGACCTTGCCGGACCCCGACAAGTTCATCTCGGGCCGGCACTGCGAAGTTCGATACGAGGCAGGCGCGTTCTGGCTGCACGATGTCTCGCGCAACGGAACCTACATCAACGGATCTAGCCAGCGCATGACCGGCCCGCATCGGCTGAGCCATGGCGACCGGGTGCTGATCGGCCGTTATGTCATCTTCGTATCGATCGACGAGGAGCGCGCCACGACCGGTCATCCTCAAGTCCGCCACGGTTCGACACAACGGGAAGTGCCGGCCGCGACAGGCCGGCCGCTTGAATTCGCCGCCGAGCCGTTCTTCACTCCGGCGGAGCAACGATCCGGGCAGCGGGTTCCGGCGTTCTCATCGCAACCGCCTCTCCCCTCGGCAAGAGACGAAGTGCTGCGGGAAATCGCGATCGCGGCCGGCATCTCGCCGGAATTGCTTCAATCGCGCGATCCACATGAAGTTGCCGCCGAAATCGGCGCGGTCCTGCGGACGGTGGTCGAGGAACTGACCTTGCTGCTGAAAGCACGCGCGGCCGCGAAAATGCTGGCCAAGAGCACACAGCGAACGATGATCAGCGCTGCCGACAACAATCCGCTGAAGTTCGTCCCGGGAACCGACGACATCCTCGAAATCATGTTCGCACGGCGCAGAGCCGGCTACCTCGATGCCAGGCACAGTATCGAAGATGCTTTCCGCGATCTCAAGACGCACGAATTCGCGACCTATGCCGCCATGCAAGCCGCGCTGTCGCGATTGCTTGACGACCTGTCTCCCGAAGCGATCGGCAAAAAGCTCCCACCGACGTCGTTCTCGTCGAAGAAAAGCCAGGCCTGGGACGCTTTTGTCGCGACCTGGCGCACCATGGAGGAAGCACACGAGAACGGCATGCTGGACATATTCCTGGCCTATTTCAGCGAGGCCTATGCCAAAGCCGACAAGCAAAAATAGACCGTTTCAAGGGAGCCGTGGCGCTGTAGCCGGCGAAGAAAATCTCTTACGCGCTCGGCATAGGTTCCAATCGACAGGTTCTGAGATTACGATCGCATACGACAATTCGCTAAGCGGGTAAGGCTGATCGACCTGGGGGTCTGCGGCAAATGTCATCTTACGGCGGGATAGTAAGTTGTAGCCGACCTTCCTCCGGACACTGCCTTGGCCCGCAGGGCTTGCATTTGCTTTACCTGACCGCGAACCGCTTTGTGCCCGTTTGGCGCAGACGCGGGCGCCGCGCGTGGATGGACGATCTGCAATGAGTTCGAAGGACGATCCTTTCGGCCCGGCGGGCAAGACCGTTATTCGCGCCCCTCCACGGCGTGAGCGAAAACCGGCGCCTATCCCTCAGGAGCCCGTCGCGGATGGCGGGCAGGCCTCGCAGATCAAGGATTCGACCGTGTTCGATCCCGGCGTCGGCCGGCATACACCGCCGGGCTGGACGTCCGGGACCGTGATTTATCAAGGAGCTCCTTCCGTTGCGACAGGAGGCGCTTCGGCAGCGGCGCCGACTTCAGCCCTGCGGCAGGAAACCCTGCTCAATGTCACGGACAGTGTCAGATATTCCGCGGTAAACCCGATCCTTGCGGCAGCCGCACCGTTGCTGATGCTGTTCGGCCAACTCAGGCTTATTCCCGTCGAGAGACAAGCGGAGCCGTTGGCGGAACATGTTACCGAGGCGATTGATAGATTCGACAGGACACTGGAGAAATCAGGTGTCGCCGAAGAGGATGCGCGGATTGCAAAATTCGTCCTCTGCGAAACCGCGGACGATCTGATCGGCAACCTGCCTTGGCCACCAAAAGACGCTTGGACGCGGCACAGCATGCTGTCGCGGTTCTTTCATGTCGAACCCAGCGGCACGGGCTTTTTCGAAGCGCTGAACAAGATACTGGCCAGCCCGGAGGCGCACCATGATCTGCTCGAACTGATGCATGCCTGCCTGTCGCTGGGGTTCGAGGGCCAGTACCGGGAGGTGACGCACGAAGACAACAATCTCGAGCGCGTTCGACGCGACGTCTACGAGACGCTTCGCTACTTCAGGGCGCGTGCCGGCGAAGACATCTCTCCGCACTGGCAGGGCCTGGCGGCGACCATGACGCAGTCGTCGACCCGCCTGCCGCTCTGGGTCGTGGGGGCAGCGGCATCGGCGCTGCTGACTGCCGCATTCTTCGCACTGCGGGTCTTCATCACCAATGAAGGCGACGCCGCCGCCGGTGAATTACTGGCGCTCAACCCATCGACACCGATCTCCATCGAGCGCGCCAGTGTGGCGCCATTGGCGGAGCCGGCGAAAGTCATCCCACCCGCCGCCACAACCACGCAGATCGATCGCATCCGTTCGGCACTGGCCAAGGAAGTCGAAGGCGGCGGGCTGACCATCGGCACGAAGGGCGACTTCATCGTGGTGGAAATCAACAATCTCCTGCTGTTCCAGTCCGGCAGGGCCGAGGCGAAGCCAGAGTTCCAGCCCATTGCTGCTGATATCGCCGCGGCCCTGGAACCCGAGCCCGGACCAATCAGGATCATCGGCCATACCGACAATGTGAAGCCACGAAAATCGAGCCCGTTCAAATCCAACTTCGACCTTTCCGTCGCCAGGGCGAAGGCTGTCGAAACAATGATGGCGCCGAAGTTCAGCGATCCTTCGCGACTGACGGTCGACGGCAAGGGCGAGGACGAGCCAATCGCCGACAATGCCACGCCGGAGGGCCGCGCCAAGAACCGCCGTGTCGATGTGATGATCGCCAAGGAGGAAACATTGTGAACACGGCCAGTTGGAAGCGGCCATGACGCGTTGGCTGCCGCGGATCTTCAGCATGATCGCGCTGGCCGGCCTCGCGGCGGCGGTGTGGTTTGCCGGACCCTTGATCCGCTTCGCCGATGCCCGTCCTCTCGGATCTGCCTGGCTGCGTGCGACTATCATTGGTGTGATCGTGGCAGCGCTCGCGCTTTTCCACGGCCTGCGTTTCTGGAAAGCGAGAAAAGCGCAAAAAGAGCTCGAAACCGTGGTCGCACACAACGACGACCGCGATGACGACTCGCGGGTGCTCGAAGCCCGCATGAACGAAGCGATCGCTGCGCTCAAACGGTCGAGCGGCAAGCGCAACTTCCTCTATGAGATCCCCTGGTACATCGTCATCGGCCCGCCTGGCGCGGGCAAGACTACGGCACTGGTCAATTCGGGTCTGAATTTTCCGCTGGCCGGTTCGGGTGATGCCCAGCCAGTTGCTGGCGTTGGCGGAACACGCGCCTGCGACTGGTGGTTTGCCGACCAGGCCGTGCTGATCGACACCGCGGGACGCTACACGACCCAGGATTCCAATGCCGAGAGCGACAAGAAGAGCTGGCTCGCCTTCTTGTCGCTGCTCAAGAGATATCGCACACGGCAACCGATAAACGGCGTCATCCTGGCCATCAGCCTTGCCGACCTCATCAGTTCCGACGATCAGCAGCTTGACGCTCACCTCGTCGAGATACGCAGTCGCCTTCGGGAAATCCACGAGACGCTGAAAATCCAGTTTCCGGTGTATCTACTGTTCACCAAGGCCGACCTGGTTTCCGGGTTCATGGATTACTTCGGCGGCTTCGACGAGCCCCGCCGGCGCAAGGTATGGGGCGCCACGTTCCAGACCACGGATCGCAACAAGAACATGGCCGCCGAGGCGCCGGCCGAATTCGAGGCACTGGCAAGACGCCTGGTAGAGGAGATGCCTGACCGTCTTCAGGAAGAGGCTGATCCGGTCGCGCGCATATCCGTCTTTGGCTTTCCGGCACAATTTGGTGCGCTGAAAGGCCGAATTTCGAATTTCATCGCCAGCCTGTTCGATCCGACCCGCAGCCAGGTGAATGTCAGCCTGCGTGGACTCTATTTCTCTTCAGGCACGCAAGAGGGAACGCCAATCGATCAGGTGTTGGGCGCGATCGGCCGCAGCTTCGGCGGCAATGCCCGCGCCCACCTTTCCGGAACCGGCAAAAGTTTCTTTTTGCATGATCTGCTGACGGGCGTCATTTTTGCCGAATCCGGATGGGTTTCGTATGATAAATCGGCAGTAAGACGTGCGGCGATCGCCAGATTCGGGGCGCTTTGCGCCATCGCGTTGATCGCGGCGGCGGCCCTCGGCACCCTGGCCCTGAGCTTCACAGCCAACAGGTCGTTGATCGCCTCCACCATGCAGGCCATGAGCCAGTACCGCACGACGGCGGACGCGCTGCTCAAAAGTACCGAGGTGACCGATGTCGACCTCGAAAACGTCATTGGCCCGCTCGACCAGTTGCGCAATCTGCCGGCTGGATTCGAAACTGGTGACCTGCCGACACCGATCGAGGAGACGTTCGGCCTCAGCCAGCGGGACAGACTTCTTTCGGCATCCAAGACGGCTTACCGACAAGCGCTGGAACGAATGCTCCGATCGCGCCTGCTGATCCAGGCCGAGCGGACTATCCAGGCCAAGATGGCTGATCCCGCCGCGCTCTACGAGCCGTTGAAAATCTATCTGATGCTTGGCGGCAAGGCGCCGAAGGTCGACGACGCGTTGGTCATTTCCTGGATGAAGCAGGATTGGGAGCAGAACCGGTATCCAGGTGAAAACAACCGCGAAGGACGCGAGCAGCTCGAAAAGCACCTGCGCGCCATGCTTGGGTTGGACGATGCCTACGATCCGGTTTTCGAACTCAACCGGCCGCTCGTCGAAGCCGCTCAACGGTCGCTCGGGCGCATGAGCCTTGCCGACCGTGCCTCCGCTTTGGTCAAATCAGCGGTATACGCGGCAGCGTTGAATGATTTTTCTGTTTCCCTGAAAAGCGGCCCGGAAGCGCGGCTGCTGTTCGAGCGTGTCGATGGCGGCGATCTGTCGGGCCTTCGTGTTCCCGGCATCTATACCTACGCCGGCTTCAATAATTTCTATCTCGTGCAACTCTCCCGCATTGCCCAGACGCTCGTCGACGACCAGTGGGTCCTCGGTGGTGGGGGCGAGCAAGGCGGCATCGATCAGGAGTTGCTCAAGCTCGGCCCCGAACTTCTCGATCGCTATGGGAAGGAGTTCGCAACGGCGTGGAACGGTGTTCTCGACGCGTTGAAGTTCAAAGCGATGCTGAAGGACAAGCCGCACTATATCGCGCTTTCCGCCGTCGCCTCGCCAACCTCGCCGATCGAACAGCTGTTTACCGCGATCGCCGACGAAACGGCGCTGACGCGGGACGCTGCTTCCAGCAAGGATTCAGGCACCGGGCTTGAAGACGGCGCGGTTCAAAGCCAGTCACAGGACGCCGCGAACATGGCCAGAGGCCTGGCTCGCATCGGCATTCAAATCGCCACCGGAAAATCGCAAAGCCGTGCCGGCACAGGATCCGCAGCAGCGCAAAACCAGAACCCGGGAGCCAACATCGAAGCGCAGTTCAGATCGTTCCGGGCCTTGGTGGGCGGACCTGCCGGGCACCGCCCGATCGATGCCTTGACCCAGAATTTCCGCGATATCTACCAGAGCCTGCAACTGGCGACCGACGTTCCCTCCCAGACTGAACGCGTCAACGCAAATCTGCAGCTCCAGATAGCTACCCTTCGCGCCAATGTCTCGCGATTGCCCAAACAACTCGGCCGGATGGTCAACGCGACGGCGGACGAGTTTGAAGGCAACGTCGCTGAGACCTCGGTGGCGAATTTGAACCGGATGCTCGACCAGACGGTCACACAGCCCTGCGAGGCGGCGGTCAACGGCCGTTATCCTTTCGCCGGCAATGGTAGCGACGACGTTTCGATGGCGGATTTCGCAAAATTGTTCGCCCCTGGCGGGCTGATGGATCGGTTCTTCGCGCAAAATCTCGCATCGCTGATCGACATGACCGGTCAGGACTGGAACTGGAAACAGGATGCGCGCTTCGGACGCGACCTGTCGAAATCGACGCTGAAAAACTTCCAGCTGGCGGCCGAAATCCGCGGAGCCTTTTTTCCCCAGGGCGGTTCGGTGCCCTCGGTGAGCGTGACCTTCACGCCGTTCTCACTGCATGGCGATGCCGATGCGGCGGTGCTCGATGTCGACGGCCAGACCGTCCAGAGCAACCAGGCGGGCAACGCGCCAAGCACGGTGGCCTGGCCGAGCGGCACGGCCTCCGGGTCCGCCAGCCTCAATCTGACGCCGGAAATGCCAGGCCGCGAATCCACCATCAAGTTCGAAGGGCCGTGGGCGCTGAAGCGGCTGCTGGACAAGGCGACCATCACTGGCAACGACAACAATGTTGAAGCGCGGTTCGTGATCGGCGGGCGCGACGTCACCTATACGATCCAGACTGGTTCCGGCCCCAACCCCTTCTTCCTTCCCGCACTTTCCGGATTCAGCTGTCCGAAGGCGTTTTGAGATGGGCTTCGAGCCTTTCAGGGCGGTGAGACCCTGCATGTGCCTCGAGCGCCAGACCTAATTTCGGTACTCTAATGTTCGAGCCTGTGGCAAAGTGGCTTGAGCGGGCGCCTGGCGGTGTGCCGTAGAGGGCGCTTGAGAAGCGCTTGGTGGCAAATTGAACGATGTCGCCCTTCCCGTTGAAAGCTTCGGCGTAAGCCACAAAGGCTGTGTCCGCGAGCACAATGAGGACAGCTATCTGCTCGAGCCACGAACCGGCCTCTGGGTGGTGGCCGACGGAATGGGCGGGCATGAGGCCGGAGAGGTCGCCTCGGCCAGCATTGTCGACCACCTGGCGACGATCGGCATCGCAAGCTCCGCGCCGGATTTGCGGGCGCGTTTCGAGGACAGGCTGAGCCGGGCCAATGCCGAGATCCGCGGCATATCGGAATCTCGCGGCATAACCATCGGTTCAACCGTAGCCGCCCTGTTGGCGATGGACGGACGGTTTGCCTGCCTGTGGGCGGGTGATAGCCGGGTTTATCTGATCCGCAACGCCTCGATCTCGCAGATTTCGAAAGACCACACCGAAGTCCAGGAACTCCTCGATCGAGGCATGATCACCGCAGCCGAGGCGCTCACCTGGCCACGCCGCAATGTCATCACCCATGCGGTCGGCGTCAGCGACGAATTCGTCATCGATTTCCAGCAAGGCGAACTGATGCCGGGGGACATTTTTGTGTTGAGCACCGATGGGCTGACAGCGCATGTCACCGACGCGGAGATCGAGGCCGCTGTAGTATCGGCGACACCTCAGGCGGCGTGCGAAAATCTGCTGGAAACGGTGCTGACGCGGGGCGGAACGGACAATGTCACCATTGTGCTGGTGAAGATCGGCAACGAGCGCAACGGACAATCGCTCCACCCTGATTTGTCCAGTGCGGAGGGCCAAGGCTAATGAGCGCCGACGACAAGACGCGAATATCGCCGCAGGTGGCCGACACCGCCGTAGGCACGCAACTCAGCGGCATCTATGAACTTGACGAGCGGATCGCATTCGGCGGCATGGGCGAGGTCTACCGTGGCCACAACATCCAGACCGGAGACCACGTCGCGATCAAGATCGTTCTGCCCGAGTTTGCCCGCGACCAGACGATCCTGTCCTTGTTCCGCAAGGAGGCCTCGATCCTCAACCACCTGTCGCATGATGCGGTCGTGCGATACCACGTCTTCACGATCGATCCGGGGATCGGCCGTCCCTACCTTGCCATGGAATTCGTCGACGGCGAGTCGCTGTTCGACATCATGCGGCGTGGGCCGATGCCGACGGAAGAGGTGTGCAAGCTCTGCCATCGCCTCGCATCCGGCCTGAGCGCCGTACATCAGGCGGGAGCAATCCATCGCGATCTCTCGCCGGACAATATCATCCTGCCAGGGGGCCGGGTCGACCGCGCAAAGATCATCGATTTCGGCATTGCGCGATCAGCGACCGTAGGCGGGGAGACGCTGATCGGCGGAAAGTTCGCAGGAAAGTACAACTACGTTTCGCCCGAACAGCTCGGCCTGTACAGCGGCGACGTCAGTGAACAGTCCGACATCTACAGCCTTGGGCTGGTGCTGGCCGCCGCTCTGCGCGGCAAACCGATCGACATGAGCGGATCGCAGTTCGAGATCATCGAAAAGCGCCGGGTCGTGCCTGATCTCTCCGACATCGACGACGATTTTCGTGGCATTGTTGAATCCATGCTGCAACCGGATCCGCGAGACCGGCCAGTCAGCATGGCGGACATCGCCAGAATGACACGTGGCGAAGACGAAGGAACGATGCCGCCGACGTCCAGGACACCCCGGGACCGGCCGGCTTTGCCGCCAGCCGGGCAAACCCTTGCTCCTGATCCCCAGGGCCAGCCGCAGCCGTCCAATGTCGCGGGACACAAGGCGCCGACGGCAACAGGCCCGGGCGAGCAGCGCTTCGTCCCGCATGTCCGGCCCGCGCATTTGTCCGACCCGCGGCCCTCGCCGGTCGCCGGTCCTCCACGCGCGGTCACGGCGGATGTGTCCGGAAAATCCACGAAGACCCGAACCATCGCGATCGCTGCCTTGGCGACGCTGGCTGTCGCTTCAAGCGCGAGCCTTTATCTGAGCGGCTTCATGACGCCTGCTACGCCAACTGTCGGCAAGACGTCGCTTTCCGCGCCCGAACCGACAAAGCCTGTACCGGAAACGTCGAAGCCAGACCCCACGGACAAAGTCGCGAACGCCCCTGAACCTGCAAAGGCAGTTCCGCCCGCGCAGCCGGAGGCCAGCGTACCGCCGGCTGAAGATCAGCCAGATGCCGCGGGGGCTCAAAAGCCGCAGCCGGCCAAGCCCGCCGCGCGGACCGAGGAACCCCCGAAGCCATCCGCGACGGACACGCAGCCGTCCGAAAAGACATCGCCGGCAATCCAACCGGATACGATGGCCAACGACAGCCAAATCCAGGCTTCGCCGCCTGGCACGACCGCTCCAGTCCCACCAGCGGCCGAGAAGCTCTCAACGCCGCCGGCGGCCCAGCCAGAGGTTGTGGGGAGCCAAAAGCCCGAGCCACAGATCAGCCAGCCCACGGCGACCGAGCCGGCGCCCACGAACCAGACGGATGTCGCGAACGCCGAGAACCAAAAGGCGATGTCACCGGCAACCAAACAGCCAGACCGACCTGTCGTCGCATTGAACGTGCCCAAACCAGCGATCCCGCCGGTGGCCGACGACATCGCGCAACGAGTCTCCTGGGTTCGCGACTTCAGCGGTGGCGACTGTTTCTACGCGACCATGACGTCGTCAACCGACACGGCCGCCGCGATCGAGGGATTTGGAACGGCGGTCCAGCCATTCGAACGGATGCTGGGCGATTTCCAGGCAAAATTCCATGTCGAGCCGGACATCAGCGTCCGTCTCATCGAGCCGAGCCAATGCGAAGTCACCAACTTTCTGCGTTTTCTGGGGCAGCCCGCGGCGGACAAGCCGCAGCTTGTTCTCGACCGGACGTCGGTGCCGAATGGTACGCCGATCAGCGGCACGCTGGTGACGCGTGGCGGGCTCATTTCCAGCGTGCTGCTGATCGATCACAAAGGCATGGTGTTCAATCTCGAGGACCGCATCGTCGCACAATCGGACAAGGCTACCTTCAGCATCCCGATTGGTCTCGGCGCCGCCGACAAGGCCGCCGGAAAGGCCGTGCCGCAGATCATAATGGTGATCACGGGGCCGCAGGATATTCAGGCGGCTGCGTTCTCCACACCGACGCCAGCCTCGGTGCTGCTGCCCAAAATTCTCGAGGAAATCGAGACCGACGGATCTCAGTTTTCAGCCAGTGCCAAGTATTTCCGACTCGGCGGATAGCATGGGCGCCCGATGGAACTCCGCTCGTGTTTGCCCCACTCGTCCGCCGACTTGCCTGTAAGGCGGCGTGACCCGGTCCGAGCCGTGCTTGCGCTCGGGGGCCGCATGAAGCTCGCGGTCATCTCGGGCGCCGCGCTGCTGGCCGTGCTGTCATCCGGCGAAGCGCGCGCTGAATTCACGGTGTGCAATCAGACACTCGACGTCGTCAATCTCGCCGTCGGCCAGACGGTCGATAATGCGGACCAGACCGACGGCTGGTGGACCATCGGCGCAAATCAATGCGTGAACGTCATCCGCGAGGAACTGACGAACCGCTACATCTACATCTATGCAACGGACGTCTTCGGCCACGCGATCCTGACAGGGTCGACCGAGATGTGCATCGAACGACGACGTTTCTCGATACGCGGCATCGACGAATGCTGGCAGCGTGGCCATATCGCGGCGCAATTCCTTGAAGTCGATACGCTCGAACAGGTGCGGTGGACGTTCTTCCTGACCGGAAGCAGCCAGTGACGCACAGTATCGACACGAGCTTCAGGCAGAAGAAGCGGGCGCGCCTTGCGCTTCGCAGACGCACGCGCTGGCGCCGGCTGCTTGCCGGTCTTGCGGCGATTGTCATGCTGTCGATCGCCGTGGGCTTCTACCTCACCGCGGACTATTGGTCGTTCGGCGACGAAGACGAAGAACTTCACGCAGTCGAAGGGGTGGACGACGTGCCGGCCGATGCATCGGTCTATGTGCCTGCCATCATCGACCTTGCCGGGGACCCAATGTGGATTACCCTTGCCCCCGACGCCGACACCACGTCGAAAGGCCATTCGATCGCGAGGCCCGCGGATCTCGATCAGGCCGGCGTTTCTCCGCAGATCGAAATCCTGTCGGATGTGATGCTCAGCGCCAGCGAAAAATTCATGACGACGATACCGTCGACGCAGGAGGACTTCGCTTTCTTCCAGGCGCAACGGCAGACCGCCCCGCCACCGTCCAACGATCTGCGGGACGATCTTCAGCCGCCCGCGGGGGACCTGCAGAACGATCTTCAGCCCTCGCCTGCCCCCAACGAGGCTCCGCCCGCCGCGGGACAGCAGATGGGCACCGACGATCCCGAAGCCGGCTGGGGTGAAACGATCGATGCAGGCGAGGCAGCCCTTCCCGCATTCCAGAAAACACAGATCGAAAACAACACGAGTGTCGCAACCGTCGCGAATGAGTACCAGCGGTTCGAGGCAACAGAAGACACGTTCGTGAAAATCCTCAACGACCGGAGTTTGGATAGTGTCGCGCTCGATGCCCATTTTTCGGCCGACGACGCCAAACTGGCGGGGGAAGCGATGAAGGCGCTTTTCAACCGGGAAGGCCTGGAACCGGGTTATGTCGTCGCCATGCGCGGTTTCAGGCCGACGCGCGAGACGACATCGATGTCGCTCATGCAGGTGTCGATCTACGCCAAGAACGTCTTTGTCGGCACGCTGACGCGCAATGCAGCGGGCGTTTTCGTATCGGGTGTCGATCCTTGGGTCCGGGAAGATCTGTTCAACTATTCGGGCGCGCCGGAGGAAGGCACTCACAAGCGGCAGTATCGCCTCCTCGACGCAATCTATTCGACGGCGGCACGCAATAAGGTTCCGACCGGCGTAATCGGCGAAGCGATCATGTACCTGTCGAGAGGACAGGATCTGGACGCCTTCGCCAGCGAGGACCAGCGCCTCGTCCTGATCTATTCGCAAACGCCGCGCGGCAAAAGCGAGACCGACGGACGCGTGCTGTATGTCGGTGTGCAGGGTACTGAAAGGAGTCTCGAATGCTTTGTCTTCCAGCAGAGTGACGGTCAGTTTGCATGCGTTACCGGCGATGATCAGGTTCGCTCGCTGACGGTCACCAATGGCATGGTCACGCCGGTCAACGGGGTCATGACATCCACCTTCGGCCCACGCAAGCACCCAATTCTGGGCGTGGTTCGCATCCACAAGGGCGTCGATTGGGCGGCCCCCGTAGGCACGCCGATCGCAGCCGCCTTCGACGGCGAGATCACCTTCCAGGGCGACGGCGGCGGTTATGGCAATTTGGTGAAGATTGCGCATGCCAACGGGCGCGAGACGCGCTACGCGCATATGCAGAAATTCGCAATCGCAAGCGGTGTCGGCACGAAGGTGAAAGCCGGTGACATCATCGGCTATATCGGCACCACCGGCCTGTCGACCGGGCCGCATCTGCATTTCGAACTCTATCTGAACGGCGAGGCGATCGATCCGCTGGGCACGGTGACGGCCGTCGCGGTCGCAACGAACGATACTGCCGTCGAAACGCTGACCGACCGTATCGTTCATGTCGAAAGTGGTGGCAGCGCCCGCGCCAAGAACCCAAATTCTTCAGCGACCGGTGCCGGCCAATTCATAACAAAGACCTGGATCCGGATGATGAACACCTACCGCCCAGAACTTGCGCGAACGCTGTCGACGGCCGACCTGCTCGCTCTGCGCTACGACGCCACGATCTCGCGCGAGATGGTGCGAAATCTGGCGCGAGAAGGCGAAGCCTATCTTCGGGCACGCGGCCATCAGATCACAGCCGGCCGGCTCTATCTCTGCCATTTCCTGGGAATGGAAGGCGCGCATCAGGTGCTGTCGGCGTCGGGTGCGGCGCAACTGAGCGCCGTGCTCGGGTCTGCCGTCATTCAAGCCAACCCCTTTCTCACGGGCAAGACCGCCGGCTATGTCGTCGATTGGGCCGAAAGGAAAATGGGCCAAAAAATTGCTCGGGTCACGACTGACGCCAGTCCTCGGACAACGACAACGGAAATCCGCCAGACATCGCCTGAGTTCGAAAAATACAAGCAGGCCGTCACAGCCCTCAAAAGTTCAATTCAGAATACGATCTGAGCCACGCCGTCGCGGCATGGGCCTCTCAGACTATTGGTGCTCCCGTTGCCAAGTGTTAATATAGGCAACTTTTTTTGGGCTTTGTGAACCAAAACGGTGGCCAGGGTCACATATGCCCAAGAGTCATTTTTGGCATAAGCGACCTTGTCGCTGACGAAATTTAGCATGCGCAGACATCAATAGTGCGCCCTGGTGGGCGGAGGGTTGGTCCATGAAAGCGTTCGCTGTCTTTCTGAGCGGGATTATCCTGTTTTTCCTTGCCGCGTTCGGCGCCCAGGCTGCCACGCCTGACGCCAAACGCGTCGCGCTGGTGATCGGCAACAGCAAATACGTTCATGCTGTTACCTTGCCCAACCCCGCCAACGATGCCCACCTGATCGCATCGACGCTGCGCAATGCCGGGTTCGAGGTGATCGAGGGGGTCGACCAGGACAATGCAGGCATGCATAGCCTCATCAGCCGGTTCACCGAGCAATCCTACGATGCGGACCTCGCGGTCATTTTCTATGCCGGTCACGGCATGCAGGTCGACGGCAAGAACTACTTGATACCGGTCGACGCCGAATTGACCACGCCAGCCTATCTCAAGACCCGTACGATCCAGATCGACGATTTCATGGCCGCGTTGCCGCCGGACCCGGCAATTGGCGTCATCATACTCGATGCCTGCCGCGACAATCCGCTGGCAAGGACACTGGCGGCCTCGCTGCCGAAAAGCCGCTCCACCTCGTTGGGCACCGGCCTGGCGCCAGTCGAAGCAAAATCGGACGGCATTGGAACCGGCGGCCTGCTGATTGCCTATGCAACGGATCCGGGCGCCATCGCATTCGACGGCAACGGGGTCGACAGTCCTTACTCAACGGCGCTTGCCAGGCATCTGACCGAACCCGGCGTGGAAATCCAGAGCGCGCTGACGCGCGTGCGCGGCGAGGTGACCGAAACCACGCAAGGTCGCCAGAGGCCGTGGCACAACGCATCGCTGGGACGCGAGGTTTTCCTGGGAAAGCCCGCCTCGGCAGCGGCGCCTGCTACAAATCCAGTGGCCGACGCGTCGAACGCCGCGGCGGCATCGACACCCGCCCCTGTTGCCAGTGATCCTCCCTCCTGGGAAGTCGAGCAACGCCTTTGGGATGAGGCTTCTAAGCGCAATTCAATTCCGTTCTACGAGGCCTATCTCGACCAGTTTCCCAACGGCCGCTTCGCCACCGTGGCACGGCTGAACATCGACGAATTGAACGACCCGAAAGCTCAAAACCGGCAGGTCGCTGCGCTCGATACGGACCAGGCGAACGCCAGTTCCGGCTCTGCCGTGCGCACCTCGGTGGGCGTTTCGGACGAGATAAAACAAACTCCGGGTACCGAGTTGACGGAAGGTGCGATCGGCCTTGATCGCCAAGGACGTATCGATCTGCAATTGCGCATCGAAGCGTTGGGCAACGAGCTTGGCCGCATCGACGGAAACATAGGCCCGCAGACCCGTCAGGCGATCGGCATCTGGCAAGCAAAGAACGGTTTGCCGCAGACCACCTATCTGACGCGCGAGCAACTGTCGTTCCTCGTGATCCAGACAGATCCGATGATGGAAGCGGTGCGCGCCAGATATGCTGCCGATCAGGCCCGCGCGACGCAGCCGAAGCAGCGGGTGGTAAAGAAGGTCCGCACGCAGAGACCGGTGGCACAGAAACCCCGCAAGCAACAGCAGGTCGTTCAGAGGCAGCGCAACCGCGACACCGTGGTGCGGCAGGATGATCCGCCGCCGCCGCAGGACAATAACGACTTCCTGACCAAGGCGCTGATCTTCGGCACCGGTGTGGCTGTGGGCGGCGTGCTCAAGAACTGACCACCGGCGTACCAAGGCCTATTGGGCACGGTTTCTGGCGGTACTCAGCAGCTGGCGCGCTATTGCGTCTTTATCCGCATTTCCACGCGGCGGTTGGCCGGATCGTACGGGTTAGGGCTGCGCGGATTTTTTTCGCCCATGCCGATCGGGTTGATGCGGGTGGCTTCGATACCGCTGGCCGTCAGGTAGGCTGCCACCGATTGCGCTCGTCGTTGCGACAGGCCTTCGTTGTAATGCACCGTGCCGGTGGCGTCGGTGTAACCCTCGACGACGAAACTGAAGGTGCTTAGCCGCTGGTCCTTCAGGGCCGTGGCGAACTGGTCGAGTTCACTACGCGCTGTCGCGTCGAGTTCAGCCGAATCCAGCCCGAAATTGATCAGCATATCGAGGCTGGATTTTTCTGCCGGCGCGTCTTTCGCCTTGCTCTTGCTTTTGCATTCCTCCTCGGTGCCGACACAAATTCCACGCGACTTGCCGAGGTCGGCGGCACCAGCAAAAAACTTCACGATGTCTTGTGATTTCTGAACCGGGTCGGCGTAAGCGTGGGTCGAGAAAAACACGACCGCCAACACAAAGGCTGAACTGCCCCACTGCATAGCGGTTACTCCTGTTTGAGCATCCGATTTCGATGGTCGTGATCATACCAAACTCCGGGGCAATTGTCTGTCGATAAACGCCAGGGGATACGGCGGCGCCGGCAGTTGTTGCAGCGTCGCCGGTTGAGACTTGACCCGCGCCGCGCCTGGGGCTTGAGTGGCCAAAGCTCCTCGATGGAAGCGTAGCGGTCATGGCCAACGGGCTCCGATTCAAGACGGCACGGGATCTCTTCATGGCTTGTCCCGCTGTTGCCCGGGACATGGGAACCCTTCCAACCGAACAGCACTCGGTCGCGTTTTGCCGCGACCTCCTCGCCGGGCGCGTTCCCGAGGAAGCGATTACCTTCTGTGCCTACCTGCTTCCCGAGCGGGCCGCAGTCTGGTGGGCGCATGAATGCCTGAGCCACCTGACGGACCTGCTCCATGAGGCCGATCACGAATTGCTTGCGCATGTTCGTGACTGGGTGGGTGAACCGGACAGTCCACATCATCGGGCGACAATCAGCACAGCCGCGGCGACACCGCCAACGACCCCGGTCGGCTGGATCGCTTTGGCCGCGGGATGGCGTGACAATGGCTCGGCCATGGCGCCGACGATGGTATCGGCCTTGCAGCCATTTCCTGCCGCCCATGCGGTCAATGCCGGTGTTCTTGCCGGGCTGGCGCGTGTCGCACTGGCGGACCGCTTTGCCGTTCTTTCAGCGTTTGTCGAAATGGGCATCCAGATGGCCGAGATCGAGGCGCTGCGCCAATCAGCGAATGCATAATAGATCACCCGATAGAACCGGATGGGCGATGCCATCACCCTTACCGGCCTACTTGCAGCCACCCTGGGCCCATTTGGCGAGCGCCACCTTGAAGCGTGTTCCCAGCGGATGTTGCAGGCGCAAAACAGAGACATCGTTGGCGGCGAAATTTTTCGCCTGATCGCACAGCCGGGCCTCGTTCCATTCATGGCAGCCGTCGCAGTGCTTGCCCTCCCAAACCGACTTGTCCAATCCCTCGACCGGGCTGAACAGGGGCTTGCCTTTGATCAGCTGGGCAATGCTCTTGCCGTCGATTGCCGGATCGCCGAAATCGATCGGATGGTCGAAGAGGATCGGTGCATCCGATGCCAGCTTGGGGATTTTCTGACGCAACACGTCGAGCGCAAGCTGATCGTCGCTCTGGCCTGACGCACTTGCCGCGCCGGTGTTGCGCGCGTCGGATCCGCCTTCGGTCTGAGGCGCACTCGCCTCACCCACGATCAACGGTGCATCGAGATCGACCTTGTGCAGGACGACTTCCCTGGTCAGCGAAAGGTTGATCCAGGGACTCTGCTTGCCGGCGGTTGCATTGAAGACGTCGCTGGCAACTCTGTTCATCGCTTCGGTAATGGTGACATTGGATGCGCCGATATGCCGGAGCAGCGCCGAGGTGAAAGGCGAATGTTCGCCCGATCCGTCAAACGCCAGTTGATTGGGACTGGCGGCGAAAGCGACGAGGGTGCCGGCGCCACCATTCTCGATAGGAATCTCCGCAAGGCCGCTGCTTGCACTGTTGACTCCCGCGGTCCTGGCCAGCACCTCGGCGAGGGGATTGTTGCGGCATGCGTCGAGAAACACCAGCCTTATGCTGGTCTCGCGCGACATCTGGAGCAGAATGAAATCAACCGGCACAGCCTCGAAGTCGAGGGAGGTCTCGTCCTCCAGCGCGGCGTCGACCGGAAGCAGATAGTTCTTGCCCGAAACCTGCAAGCCGTGACCGGCGTAGAAGAACAGCGCGATGTCGGCACCACGCACCTGTTTTGCGAATTGAGCGATCGTCGCCTGCGTCCGCGGCTTGGTCAGGTCGAAGCCGGAAACCACCTCGAAGTCGAGCTTCTCTAGGCGCTCGGCCATGGCCTGGGCATCGCGCACCGGGTTGGCGAGCGGCGGCGCGTGCTCGTACTGGGAGTTGCCGAGGACAAGTGCTACGCGGCGCTCGGCACTGGCGGCCGTCAAAGTCAAAAGCAAGGCGAGCGCCGCAAGGCCGGTGGCGCGAAAGAGTCCGCCGCAACGGGCGATCAGATCGCAGCTCACCGCAACCTCAGAGCTTGGTGGCGGAAAACTCGATCCGCCGATTGAGCGCCTTGTTCTTGGACGTATCATTGGCGGCAACCGGCCGCTCCTCGCCATAGCCGGTCGCTGTGATCTGGCTGCGCGGAATGCCTGCGGCAACAATGGCATCGGCAACCGCCTGGGCTCTCCGCTCCGACAACTGCTTGTTCGCCTCCGGCGATCCATCGGAATCGGTATAACCGGAAACCTCGACCTTGAGGCTTGGGCATTTGCCGACGACACCCTCGACCTCTTCAAGCAGCGGCCGGCTCTTCGCATCGAGCCGCGCGCTGGCCGGCCGGAAGTAGATGGCGCCGGTGCGCGAAAGCACGGCGAACCTGTTCAGGCATTCCTCGTCGCTGAAGTTCGCCTTGGCGGCGTCGGTGGTAACGGGCCCCACTTCGGCCGAAGTCGCCGCGGCGGCCTGGGTGGCGGCCGGCTTGCTGCCGTCGGCGGTGAAGACGAAATCGAACGACACCGACGCGGTTGGCACGATGTTGGTCACATTGGCCGCCTGCTGGAGCTTGTCGACGTTGGGCAACAAGCCGAAATCCTCCACATGGACAGCGACCGGAGCCTCCGAAGCGACCGACACCATGTTATCGCTGATCATGGTGACGACGATGCTGGCCTCGAGATCCTTGTCGACGCCGTGCAGATTGAGACGGAAAGGCAGCGTCGACTTCACCCTGCGCTTTGTCGCGAGATCGGCGAATGCGGCGGGATCCACCTTCGCCGTCAGTTCGGCCGTCGGGTACTTGAATGTCTCGAAGAACAGGAAGCGCATGCGGACATTGCGCAGGTCGACACCGGTGTCGACCGAATTGAGGTCGAACGTGACCTTGGCATCACCCGCCGAGCTGAGCGTGCCGGTGATGTTCCTGATCTTGTTTGTCTCGACGATCGTGTTCTTCTTGACCGACTGGTAGGTGATGACTGAAGCTGTGGGATCGAGCGTCCAGTTCGGCGCGGCGCTGGCGGCTTGCGATCCGAGCAGCAGCAAGCCGGAAAGCGCGAGGATCAGGCCAAGACCTCGTGACGCGGGGCCTTTCGATGTTGTCTTCCACCAGAATGCGACGACTTCGTACATGGAACGCCCCTGCCCAGGACAACCGTATCGATACCGACACCAAGCAGGAGCATAGAGCACTTGCGGCTGGTTGGCGAGCAGTTGCGCCGATCGTCGCGAAAGCGTGAAAATATCGCTCGCGCTCGAGTTGCGGAATGGCGCACGGCGATTCTATGCCGAACCGCCGGGAACCAGAACGTCGGGGAACAATTCGTCGGCCTGGACATCGGTCCAGACTGACCTGCGGCATAGCAACAGGCGTCGATGCCACTTCTCCGATGCCCTCGCCCTGAGCCACCCCTACCCACCGTCACTCTTCCCTGAAAGCCCGCTGGATCTGATCGGCCAGCGGCTTTACGAGGTAGGAAAGCATGGTGCGGCTGCCGGTCGAAAAGAACACTTCGACCGGCATTCCAGGTGCCAGGGTCAGCCCTTTCAGCCTGGTGAGTTCCGTGCGCGGCAGGATGACATGCACGGTATAGAAACCCACGCCGCTTCGCTCGTCGATGCTGAGGTCCGCGGCGATCTTGCTGACCGTGCCATTCAGTTCCGGCGTTACGCGCTGATTGAATGCCGACAGCCGCAGGGTCGCGCTCTGTCCGGGCGTCAGTTGATCGATGTCCTGGGGCGCCACGCGCGCTTCCACCGTCAACGCGTCCGCCACCGGGACGATCAGCGTGACCAACTCGCCCGGGGAGATAACGCCGCCAACCGTGTGCACACCGAGCTGGTGGACCACGCCATCCTGCGGGCTGCGGATATCGATGCGTTTGAGCTGGTCTTCGGCCGAGACCTTGCGCTCGACGAATTCGGATATTTTTCCCTGGACGTCACGCAGCTCGCCGGCAACCTCGCTGCGCAAATCCTGATCGACCTGGATGATCTGCAGCCGGGTTTCCGCAATGCGGCCCTTGGCCTGGGCGATGGATGCGGTCAGTTGCCCGTGTTCGCCATCAAGCCGGACCGCGTCACGCTCCAGCGCCGTCATGCGGTCGATCGAGATGAGCTTCTTGAGCCACAATTTACGGATGCTTTCGAGTTCGGTGCCGATCAGCTTGATTTCCTGGCTCTTGGCCGCCCGCTGCTCCGTCAGACCGGACGACTCTTCGGAAAGCTGCGCGATGCGCTCTTCCAGTTGGGCCTTCTGGCCGGCGCGTGCCTGCCGGCGAAATTCGAACAGCGACTCCTCGCCGGCCATGGCGCGCGCGACGACGGCGTCATCCTGCCGTGAGATCAGCGAGGACGGAAAGACGATGCTGTCGTGGCCGTCGCGCTCGGCTTCGAGCCGGGCCAGGCGCGCGTCGAATTCGTCAAGCCCCTTGGTGACGATCGCCAGATTGGCCCGGGTCACGGTCTCGTCCAGACGGACCAGAACCTGGCCGGCTCGCACGACGTCTCCTTCCCGCACCAGGATTTCGCCGACGACGCCACCGGTTGGATGCTGGACCTTCTTGACACTGGAATCGACAACCAGCTTTCCCGAAGCAATGACGGCTCCCGAAAGCTCGGTGACGGCGGCCAGGCTTCCTGCGCCTCCGACAAGAAGAATGCAGGCCGCAACGCCGCCAAGCAGGTAGCGTCGAATGGTGCGGTCAATCGTGGATGCCGTGCCCTGCGCCATCAGGATGCAGTCTCCTCAGGCCCGGACACGACCTTCAGGGGAACTCCGCTCGAACGGGTTACCTTGTTCAGGACTTCGCTCTTCGGTCCGAAGGCCTGGACGCGGCCGTTTGCCATCACCAGAACCTGATCGAGGCTTGCGAGCGCGCTCGGCCGATGCGCCACGACCACGGCGATACCGCCGCGCGCGCGAACCCCCTGGATGGCTTCCGTCAACGCCGCTTCGCCCTCGGCATCGAGATTGGAATTCGGCTCGTCGAGGATGACGAGGAAGGGATCGCCATAGAGAGCCCGCGCGAGCGCCACCCTCTGCCTCTGGCCAGCCGACAGCGCCGACCCGGCCTCGCCGATCCGTGTCTCGTAGCCCTCCGGCAAATGCACGACGAGATCGTGAACACCGGCCGCCCGGGCCGCCGCCAGTATCTTGTCCGAAGCGGCCCGAGGCTCGAAACGCGCGATGTTTTCGGCGATGGTGCCGTCGAACAGCTGCACATCCTGCGGCAGATAGCCGATATGACTGCCGAGTTCTTCCGGCGACCACTGGTCGAGCGTTGCTCCGTCCAGCCTGACGGTCCCACGTGCGGGGAGCCATATCCCGGCAATCGCGCGCACCAGCGACGACTTGCCCGAAGCGCTCGGGCCGACGATGCCGAGCCCGGCGCCCTTCTCCAGCGCAAAGCTGGCGTCCTGGACGACAACGCGGCGTTCCCCCGGCGGCGTGACGCTGATGGTTTCGACCTTAAGAGCGGAGGTCGGCGCCGGCAGGTCTACGCTGGTTGCGGTTTCGGGAAGCAGTGCCAACAACTGGGTCAGCCGGGCCCAGGCCTGGCGGGCATTGACGAAGCCTTTCCAGTGCGCGATCGCCAATTCGATCGGCGCCAGCGCCCGGCCCAGCATGATCGAGCTGGCGATCATGATGCCGCCCGTCGCCTCCTGATGGATGACGAGCCAGGCGCCGATCGCCAGTATGCCCGATTGCAGCATCATGCGCAGTATCTTCGAGACCGTTCCCAGCGTGCCGGCCAGATCGCTGGCTTTCGCGTTGGTGCTGAGATAGTCAGCGTTGATGCCAGACCAGCGCTCGGCGATGCGCGAGCCAAAACCCATCGCCTGCAGAACCTCGACATTGCGGCGCGTCGCCTCCGCCAGCGTGTTGCGCGCGGCCGCCTGGCTGTTGGCTCTTTTGGCGGGCTCGCGCGTGCGGGCCTCGGCAAACAAGGTCAGGCCGAACAGAATGACGGCGCCGGCCAGTGCCGTCATGCCGATCCAGAAATGGAAGAGGAAACATATGCCGAGGTAGAGCGGCATCCACGGCAGGTCGAAAAGAGCCGTCGGTCCGACGCTCGACAGAAACGACCGCACCTGGTCGAGATCGCGCAGCGACTGCAAGCCATCGCCCGCCAGCTTGGTGCGCAAAGGCAGACGCATGAGGGCGGCATAGACCTGGCTGCTCATGCGCGCGTCGAGCGCCATGCCGATGCGCACCAGCAAGCGCGACCGGATGAGCTCGAGCACGCCCTGGAAAACGAACAGCGTGCCGGCAAATACCACAAGCCCGACGAGCGTCGGCACGCTGCGGCCGGGAATGACGCGATCATAGACCTGCAGCATGAAGAACGAGCCGGTCAGCGCCAGGATGTTGACCACGCCGCTCATCACCGCGATGCCGGAAAAGGCGCGGCGAAACGAAGCCAGAGCCGCCGCGAGGGTCGTTCGCGGCGGCTCTGATGGGGGGGACTGCGGCATCGCGTTCAAGTGCATTTCAATTCAGGCATCAAGCTGAACTCCAATTCGGACATCAAGCTGCGATGGACTGGAAATCGTCCTGATGCAGGTTCGCCAAAAGCGACGTTCTTCAGGGTTCGAGCAAACGGCACGCCAGTTCCGGCCCGCTCAAACCTGACACACATAAGATCAACACTGCCAAGCGTGGCGCGCCCGACACCATGAAATTCCCCGCCGCATTTCTGGGTTGAGGCGATCGCCGCGCTACCCCCGCAAGCAAAATCGCTAACACATCCGTGATGGCCTGTTAAGAGCCCGCTAAGAAACGGGTTAAGGAAATCTTCATTCTATTCATAAGAAGAATCTTATTTACACTTTTATGTATTGTACATGTATGGACAAGACTCATTTCGGCACGATGGAGCCAGACAACTCCCGACCGAGCCAAGTATTTATGCCGCTTGCCGTCGGCACGGCCATTGGCGACCCCAAGGGCAGTGGTGTGCCGGATGTTCATGCCGAAGGCTGCAGGGCAACTCCAACCTGCCTGGCAGTGGTGACCGAACTTGGCGAACGGCTGCAGGCCCTCAAGACAACAAAAACTGTGAATAATCGGCCTGCCGCGCCTTGGCGAATATCCGCATCACCTGGCATTTGTAGAAGCCTCGGCAGAGAATCAGTCGGGGTGGCGGGAGGCTGGTTGTGCCGGCACTCAACGCCCAGGTTCTGGATTTCTTCGACTGGTGGCTCGACGAACTGCGAGAGGTCTGGATTCGGCTTGCCGGCTTGCCATAAGCGACCAGTTAGATTTAGATGCTTCTTTGATCACTGCTTAATGAACGTGCCGGTGTAGGTCTGGTCGGCAAGCGTAACGGTTCCGGCCACGGTTCCCTCCGGCAGCATCACAAGACTGACGTCCGCGCCATTCGGTAGGCGCCCAAGTTTCAATGTCCTGCCCAATATTTTTCCAGCGCCGGCCGCCTCCCCCGGATTGTTGTCGCCCAGATTTCCCCACGCAAAGGTGACTGTCACTTGGCCATTCGGAGAAATCGTCTGCACAGCGACTTTGGCTTCAGATGTCCCCTCCAATCGTCCAGCCCACATGCCCGAAAATGCAGCGTACTTTGTCGGAACGCCCTTCGCAGGGGGAGTGATCGTCACGGATTGATCCACGATTGCCGAGTCAGGAGGAACCGCGCCGGGATCCAAGGCGAGTGGAGGAGGAACGGCAACAGCATCTGACGCAGGCTCGATAGTGGCGGATTGGGGCACTGCGGGAGCCGACTGGCAAGCGGCCAGGGCAAGAGCCAGGAAACCCAGCATCATGTTCCGCATCAAGTTCTCCACCTCGTTCCCAAGCTATCGATGGCGCCCAGACCCGCCGAATTGCACGTCATTCCACGCCACGGCCCGAGGGGATACCGCCGAGTGTTCGTTATTGCTCGCAGGCCTCTCACTCACACTCGACGTTTCAATCCATGATAACCAATTGATTTCGAAAGGCGATCTATTTTCGTTCGGCACAGATACCGCCGAACATACCGTAAAAGTCCCGTCAATCCGGCAACCACTCGACAGCGCCCCCTTGGAATTCACGAGCAAAGCGGCATGACCTCGGGCATTTACTCAAACGTCCAAGATCGGAAATCCCATGTAGCAGCCGCCTCATCAAGCGGCACGAGAATGCCGTCGTCTGGGGACGCTAGCCAGCATTCGCGGCAATTCTCTCATTTCGCGCGGGGCGGACGAATTCCTGCTCTTGCCAACAGGGAATTATTTGGCGACCAGCAGGGAAGTGCTGGATAGAGCAGTCAACGTTTGACCATCTTGGACAAAAAGCAGTGCTGCTTGCATTTGGCAAAAAGCCCCGCGACTGTCTCCAGTCGCGGGGCGTTGGGAGAGTTCTCTGGGAACCCTGTGGTTAAATTAAATGTTGGCGAGCAACTCGTTGACGCGGCTTTCCATGTCGGCAAGCGCGGCATCGACGTCCTTCTGGCCAGTGATCGCAGCGCTCATCTCTTCGCCGACAATGTCCTGGATCGCAAACTGACGCTGCACGGCTGACGGCAGCGGCCTGCCGAGATCGGCGACAGCGGCGATCGTGTTGCGATGCGGCAGTGCCTTGAAGGCGTCCGAGGTGATGATGGCCTTGTATGCCGGCAGATGGCCGGTGCGCGACCATTCGAAATCGTTGTCGGCGAAGAACTTCAGGAACTTGCCGATGGCCGCGGTCTGTTCAGGCGTGCGGTCTTTCTGCGAGACTGCCCAGGTGTGGCCATCGGCATATTGCGCATGGGCGCCGCCAAAAAGCTGCGGATAAGGGTAAACCGCGTAGCCGCCCTTGTTGAGCGCCGTACCCTTGGTTTCGGACTGGGCGTTGTTGTCGCCGACGACCCATGTGCCGTTGAGCTGAACGCCACCGTCACCGGCAAGAAAAGCGTTGATCGCGCCGCCGTAATCGAGATCCTTGGTGGTGTAGCCCTTGTCGAAGATCGCCTTGTACATCTCGACGACCTTCTTGGCTTCCGGCGTATTCAGCTTCACATGCTTCGGATCGGCAAAGAAGTCGGAATCCTGTTGAAAGAGATAGGTGTAGAGGTTGCGCGTGTAGAGTGCCGTCTCATTGGCCAGGTTCTGAACGAAGTAGGGCTTGCCGGTCTTCTGCTTGAACTGTTCGGCCTGGGCGAGCAATTCCTCGGGCGACTTCGGAAGCATCGGCGTGCCGTCGGCATTGACGAGGCCGGCCTGTTTGAAGAGATCCATGTTGATGTGATAGAGCATCGTCCAGCTGTCGATCGGCAGGCCGTAGATCTTGCCATCTTTAGTGGCGCCGTTGCGCGCTGCGTCCGTGAAAGTTTCAGGTGTGACGCCGACGGACTTCAAGAGATCGTCGAGCGGCATCAACAGCCCCTTGGACTGGTAGTCCGACAGCGCGGATTCATGGATCGTGACGATGTCCGGGGCATCGCCCGAAGCGAATTGCGCGGTCAGCTGGTCATAGCCCGGCCATTCCACGGTGCTGACGCTGACATGCACGTCGGGATTGTCGGCGTTGAACTTGTTGATCAGCGAGGTGATGATGCCGCATTCGCCAACAGCCTTGGCGACATCGGTGTTGGTGCCGAAATCGGCGTCGCAGGCACCGAAAAAGCGCTGTACCGTCAGCTCCGTCGCTGCAAAGCCTGGGCTTGCGAGCATCATTACCCCCGCGGAGACCGCGGCAAACAGTATTTTCTTCATTCTCATGTCAGTTCCTCCTACTGAGTTTCCGCCACTCCACACTGGATTGGCGTCATGCTTTCCATCGCTGCGGCGCACTCCCCCGCCCTGCAATTTTCGCTATCGGACCGCGGCGCCAGAGACGGCGGTGACGATGTATTTCTGGAAAAAGAGGTAGACGATCAGGATCGGCGCGCCGGCGAACACCGCCTGCGCCATCAGGAAGCCGATGCCTTCGGACTGGGCGAAATTGGTCTGTGTCGAAGCCATGCCGACGGTCAGCGTGTACATGTCCTTCCTGGTTGCCGAGATCAGCGGCCACAAGTAATCGTTCCAGGCGCCGAGGAAGGTGAAGATGCCGAGGGTTGCCTGCGCAGGCACCGTGAGCGGCAGCAGCACCTTCCAGAAGGTCCGGAACCGGCTGGCATTGTCCAGCATGGCGGCTTCGTCCAGCTCCTTCGGGATGGCCTTGAAATATTGGGTCATCAGGAAGACGCCGAACGAAGCCGACAGGCCGGGGAGAATGAGCCCGTGATAGGTGTTGTGGAACTTCAACATGCTGAAGATCTGGTGGCGGGCGACGAGCACGGCCTGTTCCGGCACCGCCAGACCGAAGAGCACGATCACGAACAGGACGTTTTTCCCGGGGAAGTTCAGACGTGCAAACCCGTAGCCGGCGAGCGACGACAGGATCAGCGTACCGAGTGTCAGCCCGCCCGAGACGATTATGCTGTTGAGCACCCAGAGAAATACCGAAGAGGTACCGATGGTGTTGATGTAGTTCCTGAGCGTGTAGGGTGCGCGAAAAACCGAATTCGGATCGGCCATCAGCTCGGCATTTTCCTTGAGCGACAGGCCGATGACCCACAGAACCGGCGCGATCATGGCGATCGAAAGCAGGATGACGAGGGCCAGCAACACGCGGTCGCCAAATGCGCGTCCCCTGATGGAACTGGCTGGCGCGCTCATGCCTGATCCGCCTTGTTGCGTGCGACGAGGTACTGGGCCATGGCCGCGATCAGGATCAGAATGAACAGGATTTCCGATGCCGCGGCGCCCATGCCCAGATCCCAACGACGGAATGCGGTGTCATAGATGTAGAGCACGATCGGCTTGGTGAGATTGTTCGGGCCGCCGCGCGTCATCAGCCAAGCCTGGCCGAACAGCTGAAATTGCAGCACGATCTGGATAATGATCACCAGGATGAAAGTGCGTTTGATCGACGGCAGCGTAATCGAGCGCAGCGTCTGCCAGCGATTGGCATTGTCCAGGGCTGCCGCTTCGTAAATATCCTGCGGAATCTGCTGCAGGGCCGAGAGAAACAGCATCATCGGCAAGCCGATGCACCACCAGACAGTGGCAATGGCGATACCGATCATCGCGAGGCTGGGGTCGGAAATGAAAGCCGGGGCGGTTGCGCCGAACCATCCGTAGATCGTCGACAGAAGGCCGACATTCGGAATGAACACGATGCGCCAGATCAGTGTGACGATTGTGACCGACAGCACCGAGGACGAAAAGAAGAGGGTCCGCAGCACAGCGGCGGTACGCGTGCGGCGGTTGAGGCAAAGCGCGAGAAAAAGACCGATCAGCGCCAGCGTCGGCACTGTCAGAAGCACGAAGTAGAAGGTGTTCCAGACCGATTGCAGGAAGACCTTGTCGTGAAACAGCCTGACATAATTGCCGAGACCGACAAAATTTCCGGACGAGAACGTGTCGGCCTTGTGGAAGCTCAGCCACATTCCCCAGAGGAGCGGAAAGATGAGCAGCGTCGTGAAGAAGAACAGGAACGGTGCGACGAAAACGAAGTTTCGCCATTGCGGCGCATAGATATCGATGCTGGGAGCCCTGACGCTCGCTGCCAGCGTCGCGGTCCGCGGCATCGTCATCCGGTCGGCCATATCAAGCCTCCCTCGCGTGCCAGGCGCGGCCGGCCGCGTTGAACAGATGCGACTTCTGGCCGTCGAAGGCGAGCCCTACCTTGTGGCCGACAGCGACGCCGCTGTTGCCGACATCCGAGCCGACGATCTGCTGGCCATCGCCGAGACTAATGTAGATCAAGGTGCGCTCGCCAAGCCGCTCGAGCACATCGACCACGCCATCGGCATTGCCCTGTCCGGCAGGAACGATGCGGACATCTTCCGAGCGGATGCCGAAGCTATACCTATCGTCGGTCAACAGGTCGGAAGAAATCGCGGTCCGAACCGATATACCGTCCGAAAACTTGGCCGTGGCGTTGCCACCCGATCTGTCGAGTGCCGCATCGATAAAGTTCATCGCCGGGGCACCGACGAAGCCGGCGACGAATCTGGTCGCGGGGCGCTCGTAGATTTCCATAGGAGAGCCGATCTGCTCGATCCTGCGATTGTTCATGACGACGATGCGGTCGGCGAGCGTCATGGCCTCGACCTGATCGTGGGTGACGAAGATCATCGTCGATTGCAGGCGTTGGTGAAGCTGGGCAAGTTCGAGGCGGGTGCGGGTGCGCAGGGCCGCATCGAGATTAGAGAGCGGCTCGTCGAACAGGAAGGCCTTCGGCTCTTTCACGATCGCACGGCCGATGGCGACACGCTGGCGCTGGCCGCCCGAGAGCTGGCCCGGTTTGCGTTCGAGCAAATGCGGCATTTCCAGGATGCGGGCGGCTTCGTTGATCCGCGCGTCAATGACCTCGCGCGACATGCCGATATTCTCAAGCCCGAAGGCCATGTTGTCGCGCACCGTCATATGCGGATAGAGCGCATACGACTGGAACACCATGGCAATGCCGCGCTTGCCCGGCGGCAGATGATCGATGCGCTCCTTGTTGATGGCGATTTCGCCGCTATCAACAGTTTCGAGACCTGCGATCATTCGCAAAAGCGTCGATTTCCCGCATCCGGATGGACCGAGAAATACGATGAATTCGCGTGCCTTGATGGAGAGCGACAGATCCTCCAGCACCGACATGGCACCGAAGTGCTTGCTCACATTCCTGATTTCGATATCGGCCGTCACTTCGACGCTCCTCCTCAGCGCATGCACTTTCCGACAACACGCCCGAGGTCACAGCTTCAGGCGTATCATCTGGTAGGAATAGGCCGGCAGCGACAGGCTCAATCTGCCGTCAGTCACCGAGGCGCCCACTCCCTTCCTGGGGCCGACATTGCCGGGATTCCCGGCTGAATTGACGGCTTTGAGATCGGCGTGCGTCATCATTTGATGATCGACGATATCAGCCGCGCCGAAACCGGTGATGTCGATCACGGTTTCGATCGCCTCGCTCGAATGGCGGTTGACGGCGAAGAAGGTGACATGGCCGGTTTTGGTGTCGTGCACGCCGGCCACATCGACATAGGAAACGTCGCCAGCGACGGTGGACTTGTAGGTCGGGCATTCCACCTTGAGATCCAGCGCATTGCCGCGGCCGTAGATCGAAGCATAGAGATAGGGATAGTAGATCGTCTGGCGCCATGCCGGGCCGTTGGGAACGGTCATGATCGGTGCGATGACGTTGACCAGTTGCGCCATGCACGCGATCTTGACCACATCGGAACGACGGATGAAGGTGTTGAGGATCAAGCCGACCTGCAGCACGTCCTCGAAATTGTAGATATCCTCGAGCAGCGGCGGGGCAAAGGGCCAGCCGTCATTGCCGCCCAGGATCTTCTTGTCCTGCTCCTTGGAATGGTACCAGACGTTCCATTCGTCGAACGAGATGTAGACCTGCTTGCTGGAGCGCTTCTTGGCCTTGATGTAGTCGATGACGCCGGCGACCGAGGCGATGTAGTCGTCGAGCTTCTCGCTCATGGCGAGATAGTTCGGCGCGTCATTGGCTTCGTTGTCGAAATACATGTGCAGCGAGATGTAGTCGACCTCGTTGTAGGTGTGGTCGAGAACGGTCGCTTCCCACTCGGGATAGGTCGGCATCTTGGCATTCGAAGAACCGCAGACCACCAGTTCGAGCGACTTGGAAAAGGCGCGCATGGCCTTGGCCGTCTCGTGGGCCAGGCGGCCGTACTCGTCGGCGGTCTTGTGGCCGATCTGCCAGGGGCCGTCCATTTCGTTGCCGAGGCACCACAGCTTGACGTCGAAGGGCTCCTTGCGGCCGTTGGCGATACGCTTGTCGCTCCACTCACTTCCGCCTGGATGATTGGTGTATTCGAGAAAGTTGCGGGCTTCATCGAGGCCACGCGAGCCGAGATTGACGGCAAGCATCATCTCGGTGTTGGCGGATGCGCACCAGTTGGCAAATTCATGCAGGCCGACTTCGTTGCTTTCCGACGTATGCCAGGCGAGGTCGAGGCGCACCGGGCGTTCTCCCTTGGGGCCGACACCGTCCTCCCAATTGTAAGCGGACACAAAATTGCCGCCGGGATAGCGGACGATCGGAACGTTGAGTTCCCTGACCAGATCGATAACGTCTTGACGCATGCCATTGGCATCCGCCGTCGGGTGGCCCGGCTCATAGATGCCGGTGTAAACTGCCCGCCCCAGATGCTCGATAAAGGATCCATACAGCCTCGGATCGATTTCCGAGACGACATAGCGCGGATGCGCCGTAACGGCTGCCTGCATACATTCCTCCCACAATATCACAAATGATGATTTAAATCACCTTACCCGATATCAAAGGCGACTTGGCAGCCTTCGTCAAGTCAAAATTGGCAAAAGTCTGACAATTGAACTATGATTTCGGCAATAAGTGATTTCATGCCATTGAAATTGCTTAGTTATTTCAAAACCCGGTTTGATGATATCAACCGGTTTTGATCCTAAGCAGGATGTCCTGGTCGTAATTTCCAAACCCCTTGCCGAAAATATTGATCCCACCGGGACGCTTGGCGTCGTCCTTGACGCCAATACGGACGCGGATTGAATGATGGCTCTTGAGGTCGAGCGCGGAGAGGCTGGTTTCGGAAATCCTGAGGCCGTCGACATAGGTGCCGTCAGTGGAAATTCGCCAGTTCTTCAGCTTGCCATATTGCGAGCCCTTGAGCTTCCACCAGGAGGGCGTGAAAACGCCACGCTTGTCGCCGAAATCGCCGGGTGACGTCCAGGTGCCGACATCGACGCCATTGATGGTCAACGTGATGTCGGAGGGCCAGTCGGCGCTGGTGCCCGGCACCTCCGAGGACAGTTCCATTGCCACTTCGAGTTCGGTGATCTCGGCGTTGGCGAGCTTGGCATTGTTGGGGAACTGATATTCGACAAAGCCGCGCGTGAACCACAGCAGCCCGGCTTTCATACGGTCCGGATCGAGGAACGTGTTCGGCACGTCGAGCAGACCGATGATCCCATCCGGCGAACACAGGCCGCAGGGCGCCGTGACCTCGAAACCAGTGTAAAGCCCGATCGGCATCGACACTTCGATCGCGTTGTTCCTGACCGCGCGATATTCGCTCTTGAAGACCACGAGCACTTCCTCGGCGGTCGGATAACAGATCTTCTGGCTGCCCTTCTTCGCCTTCTGGTTCTCGGTGCGGATCAGGCCAGCATCCTCGAGCACCTGGATATTGGTCGAGACCGTCGATTGCGGCAGCGACAGCACGGCGGCGATGTCATTGACATTCATCGGCCCCTTCTCATGCAGCAATTTCAGCATGGAGATGCGTGCCAAAGAGGCCAGCCCCTTGAGGACGGCAATGTCCTTCTCGGGTTCGATCACAAGAAAATTGCGACTCATGAATTTGCCAACCCTGTGCGAAATCTATATCCGAAATTACCTTGTATATCGGGATAATTGATTTAATCAATGCACTGGCTGGGCATTTTTCTGCTCAAACCGCGGAGGAGGGCTGACCAACATGCCGAGCCGCACGCGGAGACCGCGCGGTACTGGCGACAATCCACCCACAAGGTCTGATCGAATTTGCACATGTCACCACGAGCAATTGACGCCGTGCGTCGGTTTATCGACCGACCAAGGTCAAATCGATCTCGGTAATGTGCCAGCGGCCGAGATTGGCGGCGTAAAGTTTGTTGCCTTTGAATGCGATGTTGGTGGGATGCGCGAGCGTCGTCGCGGCCGAATCCTCGATCAGTGTCTCGAGTCCCCGGTCCTTGCGCCAGCAATAGATCCGGCTGGGCTCATAGCATGAAATGAACAACGAGCCGTCCTGAGCGAAGGCTAGGCCATCCGGGACGTTATGCACGCCTTCGACAACGACCCGTCGCGGCCCAGCCGCACCGTCGGCAAGGATCGGCACGTGGCTGACACACGACGCATTGCTTTCCACCACATAAAGCCCGCTCCCCTCCGGCGCCATGGCCATCCCGTTGGCGAAGGACATCGCCTCCTGGCACCACAGACGGCCCTCGCCCGTCTTGAGATCGTAGCGGAAGATGCCGGAGCGATTGTCCTCGCCGACGCTGTCCGACACGTAGAGCCAGCCCCTCGCCTCGTCGACGATGGGATAATTCGGCACGCGGATGCCGGACGACGCGAAGCGTTCCATGCGCGCGGTTGCGGCATCCCAGCGAAAGATCGCGGCATGCTTCAGGTCGCAGGCAAAACAGTTGCCGGCGCTGTCGAAGGCTATGCCAAGCAGGAAGCCATCCGTGCCGCCCATGCGTTCGACCGAGCCGCCGTCGGCGGCAAGCCGCAGGAGGTCACCGGTTTCGGTGCCGCACCAGATCGACCCGTCACGGTGGACAGCCACGCCCTCCGGGTGCGCGACGCGAGGGCTGGTGAAGATGCCGTCGAAGAAAACGCGCGCGGCGGACATGTCGAGCAACGGCTTTACCATGGGGTCCTCAGCTTGCGATATACGATCTCTGTGCGACGATGCAGCGCTCGACCATCGCGCGGTCGGCGGCGAGAATCTCGGCGATCAGCGCACCGCGCTCCTTGGCGCTGACAAATTCGAGACGACGCAGGCCGAGCGGGTCGATGCGATTGCGCAGAACAGCGAGCGCATCGCTGGAAGGCAACGGGACCTCTCGGCAATCGGCGTCGAAGGTCACCGCAAACCCGGTGGCGGCGCGGATCTGCTGCTGCATGACGCCTGGCATGGTCTCGATGACGATCAATTCCCGGGATATCCGGTCGAGCCGGAAGACGCAGAGATCGGTGAACACCAGCGCCTTGCCGGTGCGATAGCCCATCGGCTCGCGCTCGGCCGGCGTCAGCAGCCCGCGGGCGGAACTCGCGATCTCCACCTCGTCCACCAGCGACTGGACAGAATGCCGGGGAATGTAGAGCAAATAGTCGCGGTGCATGTTGGCGACATCGGCCATGCCGCCTTGCCCTGGCAACCGGATCAGGCCGCCGCTCGGTTTGCGCAGCGCGATGGTGTTGACGCGACCACGCCGGTCGACTTGTGCCGCGCCGACGATCTCATGCGTCACGGCACCTGCCTGATAGTAGGTCGAGTAGGTGTCGTCGCCGCCGGCATGCGTCACAGCCGTCTCCCAATCCAGGCTTTCGATCAGCGACAGGATCATCGGGCTCGGCGCGATGTCGAGATGGCCGCAGCTCATCGTCGCGATGATCATGTCGGGCGCGTGCGTTGCCTTGGCCAGCCGGTAGGCAACGTTGGCCAGCGGCGAGACAGCGCCGGCGCTGGCAAAACTCTCATTGTCGAGTTCGGCGGCGATGCGGCCTGCAATGATCTCGTCGATGGATGCTTTCTCCTCACCATGTGCGAGCGCCGGCATTGCGAGGGCCGTTTTGGCGCGAACCTTCGCGGCCTTTTGCAGCGGCTTCGGCACGCCATCGGAGGGCAGCCGCAAACTATCCGCCAAGAGCGTTTCGCTGGCCGCCAATCCCTGCGCAAGCGCCTGATAATCGGTGACATAGAATGGCAGGCAGGACGCCGGCCAGGCGCCACCCGGCGCCAGCGCTATGGCCGAAACCTGGTTGCGGGTGAGGATGCTCTGGCGCCCGTCCTGCCGCAGCGCCCCGACCGGGACGACCTCCTCGACCGTGACCAGCACCTTGCGCGCGGCACCCGCCATCGCGAAGTCCAATGCGCGCGGCCCAACGATCTGCACATTGCCGCTTTCATCCGCGCGCTGGGCGTGGACGACGAACGTATCGAGGCGCAGCGGCGGGATGAAACCGGTGTCGGTCCCGGCGATCGGATCAGGCCCGGCGCTCGCCCCCGGCACGCGCGCCAGCATGTCGGAACCCAGGGGCAGCTGAAACGGCATTGACGGCAGGTTCTGCTGCGCTGCCCGTAACGCCTGGATCATGGCCAGCGCTGTCCAGTCGCGAACCGGCATCGCACCAGTTTCGGCGGCAGCGCGGAAACGCGGCGGCAGGCCGAAAATGTCGAGGCTGGAAAAGCAGACATCGATCTCCGCCACCGCACCCGCTTCGAGCAGCAGTTCGAGCGGCAAGCCGCCGGCCCAGCAGACGTAACGCAAATCCTTGACGTCCGACTGGGCTATCGTGCGCAGCAATGCAATCGGCAACCGAGCGAAATGGTGACCGCCGACGCCAAGCGAGTCGCCTTGTCGGACCATCGCGGCCAGCCCTTCGATCTCAGTGAAGCGCGGCCGGTTCGACTTGACCAGGGACATTGCGGCACGATCATTCACAGCGCGGACGCCTCGATGCGGTAGCGGGTCACGAACGGCTTTTCGGCTGAGAATTCCAGTGCCGTCGCAATGCCGGATTGGGCGATGGGGTTGTCAGCCAGCGCGGTCGCCGGGCCGAGCCCGAAGGCTGAGCAGATCGGCTCGATGCCGATGGCGACATGACGCCCATTCCAGGGAGCCGCCTTGCGGCCGCGATTGGAGTACCAGAGCAGAAGGCTGGGGAAATGCTCCCTCTGCCAGGAGAGCTCTACCCGGTAGCCGTCCTCGTGGTTGGCGAGCGCCGCCACACCATCGACCCCCTCGATCTGCAGCAACTCCTCCGTGTCGGCGGCCAGAGGAAGCAGCGAGGCATCGATCGCACCCCCGCTGCGCGATGGCACGGCGCTCAGTTCGAAGAAGGTTTTGTTTCTTGCAAACAGCGCTGCGCCCGGTTCCACGTCGTGTGGATAGGTGCGGCCTTCATCGAAACCGCCGAGCTCGAGCGCGGCGGCGCCTGTCTCGAACGGCAGCCGGAACACCGGGTGCAGGCCGATCGGCAAGCGACAGGCTCGGCGGACGGCGATCTTGAATTCAATGTCGATAGCCGGCGCCGATTGATCGGGCGTAATCGTCCGTTCAACACGCTCGACAGGACTGCCTTTGGGATAGTCCAGTACCAGCGACAGCGACCCGCTCTCGCTGTCGCGCCAAGCCCAGTCATGGTTGGAGCTGTGGCCATGGACTTCTTCGTCAAGCTCCGGCGGCCCCATCACGCGCGTCCAGCCCTCGGGCCATCCACCGGCGGGCACTGAATAGCCGAAGGGCACGCAGGGCCACTCGCCGCGCAACCGGCGCAGGATGCCCGGCAAGGCTTCCGCCCCCGGCTCGTGCGACCAGGGTGCGATGTGCATCGGCGAGATTTGCCGGCCGTCCGCCAGGAGGAACGTGATGGGCGCCAGCATCGCGCCGAGCCGCTGCACGGTCAGCGCGCCATGCGCCCAACCCAGCCCACGATAGTCATCATCGACGCTCACGGCCCGGCCTTTTTCACCTGCGCTCCGCTCTTGTCGGCAAACGCCTTGACGCGCTGCTGGCCGATCTCGCCTCGGTAGAGGTCACCCAGCATGTCGCGCTCCATGGCGAGGCCATCGGCCAGATTGCCAGACACGGCGTGCGCCGTCAGGGCCTTCAACCCTTCGATCGCCTCGGCCGGTTCGGCGGCGATCATCTGCGCCAGCTCAAGCGCGCGCGGCATCAGCCTGTCGACATCGACGACCTCGTTGACCAGGCCGGCAGCGATGAATTCGGAAGCCGGCACGATGGCACCGGTCATCAGCAGAAGGTTGGCACGGTTGCGGCCGAGCTTGGCGACGCTGCGTTGCGTGCCGCCACCGCCGGGAACCAGCCCCAGCTTGATCTCCGGCAGACCGAGTTTCGCGAACTGGTTGGCGATCACGATGTCGCAACACAGCACCAGTTCCATGCCGCCGCCCAAGGCAAAGCCGTTGACCGCCGCGATCACCGGCTTGCTGTTGTTCTCGATCGCCGCGTACATGCGCATGCCGGCAGCCTGGAACGTGTCGAACTCGGCGGCCGTCTGCGCGGCGTATTCCTTGATATCGGCGCCGGCCATGAAGCCGCGACCTTCGCCGGTCACCACGATCGCCCCTACACCCGCATCGTCGGACAGGGCCTCGAAGGCGTTGGTGATCTCGCCTTGCATCATCCGGTTCATGGCGTTGAGCTGGTCGGCGCGGCGGAAGGTGACGACCGCGACGCGGCCCAGGATTTCGACCGTGAGTGTCTGGTAGACGCGCATTGTCATGCCGCGTCCACGGTCATGTCGCCGGACGCCTCCAATGCTGCGATTTCCTCCTTGGAGACGCCGAACTCGGCCAGGATCTCGCGGCCATGCTGGCCGACCAGCGGCGCCGGCCGATCGATGGTCGCGGGGGTCTCGCTCATCTTGACCGCGGGTGCCACCACCCGCACCTTGCCGCCGCGCGGATGATCATAACTGGTGATCATGCCCATATGCTTGACCTGCGGGTCCTCTGCCGCACTGCGGATATCCTTCACCTCGGCGCACCAGACGTCGGCCGCCAGCAGCCGTGCCAGCAGATCCTGCGTAGCGAATTTCTTCGTCTCCGCGTTGACCTTCTCGAACACCTCGTCGCGCTTGTCGAACAGGGTTTTCAAATCGTCATAGACGGCAAGCTGCGGCGCCTCCAGCACCTCGTAAAGCGTCTTGAACGGGCTCATCGCGATCGAGATGTAGCCGCCGTCCTTCGCTTCGTAGATGCCGAACGGCGCCTGCATGCCGGGATGACCGATGCCGGAATTGGGCCGCACGAAATCCTCGCCGAGGTTGAGCACGGCGACATATTCCTGATTGAGATGCGCCAGCAGGCCGGCCAGCAGATTGACCTCGATCTTCTGGCCTTTGCCGGTTTTCTCGCGATAATAGAGCGCCGACAGGATGCCGTAGACCATGTTCATGGCGCCGATCTGGTCGGCGAGTCCGGCGCCGGCCGGAACCGGCGCCTGATCGCCGCGGCCGGTGTTGGCAATCAACCCGGCAAGCCCCTGGATCAGCATGTCCTGGCCGGGGCGCTCGACATAGGGGCCTTCCTCACCATAGCCGGAACCCGAACAATAGATGATGCGCGGATTGACTACCTTGAAGTCCTCATAGCCATAGCCGAGCTTGGCCAGCACGCCGGGGCGGAAATTCTGCACCACCACATCGGCGCTCTTGGCCATCTCCATGATGATGGCGTGCACCTTGCGGCTCTTCAGGTTGAGGGCAATCGAGCGCTTGTTGCGGTTCCAGGCGAGGAAATTCGGGCTCTCCGAGCCGCCCACCCATTTTGCGAAGAAGGTCATGCCGCGGAACATGTCGCCGGCGCCGGCGCGCTCGACCTTGATGACGTCGGCGCCCATGTCGCCGAGCAGCTGCGTGGCGAACGGCCCCTGCAGCAAATGGCTGAAATCGAGGATGCGGACGCCTTCGAGGGCCTTGTTCATTTCAAATCTCGTTTCGTGTTTTCAAAGCAGTTCGGGAACATAGCGCGGTGCGGCGGTCAGTCCGCCATCCACACGCAGATCGGTGCCGGTGGTGAAGCCCGCGGCATCGGAGGCGAGATAGACGGCAGCCTCCGCCACTTCGGAAGGCTCGCCGATGCGGCCGAGCGGATGCATCTTGACCCAGGCTTTTGCCAGATTGCCGCCGATCTCCTTGATCAGCCTGTCGTTCATCGGCGTGTTGATGGTGCCCGGCGAGATCGAATTGACGCGGATGTTCACCGGCCCAAACTCGACCGCCATCTGGCGCGTCATCGCCATCACCGCGCCCTTGGCGCCGGCATAGGCGGTCCAGCCGTCGAGGCCGATATGACCCTGCGCCGAGGCCATGTTGATGATCGAGCCGGACTTCTGTGCGATCATGTGCGGCAACGCGTATTTGCAGCCGCGAAACACGCTGGTCAGGTTGACCGCGATCAGCCGGTGCCATTGCTCATCGGTCATCTCGTGCACCGGCATGCCGCCAATGGCGATGGCGGCATTGTTGACCAGGACGTCGAGGTGCCCAGTCCTGGTGACAGCGCTGTCGATGAGGCCGGCGATATCGGCCTCTTGAGAGACATCGCAATGCACGTAATCGGCCTGACGGCCGGCGGCGCGAAGCGCGGTCGCGAATTCCTCGCCCGCGCCGTCGGCTATGTCGCCGAGGAAGACATGCGCGCCTTCACGCGCCATCGCTTCAGTGATCGCGTGGCCGATGCCATCGGCGGCACCGGTGATGACGGCGGTTTTCCCTTCGAGACGAGCCATGTCAGCCTCCATTCGCGCGCCGGCGTTTCGCCTCGTCGAAGGCGACCGCGGCGATGATGATCATGCCGGTGATGACCAGCTGCCATTCGGTAGGCAGGCCGAGCCCGCGCAGGCCGTTGGACAGGAACTGCAGGATCAGCACGCCCAGCGCCATGCCGGTCAGGCTGCCGATGCCGCCGGCAAGGCTGACCCCACCGAGCACCGTCGCGGCAACGACCTGGAATTCGAAATTGAGCCCCGCCGTATGCTGCGCCGAGCCGACGCGTGCGGCCAGAATAATGCCCGCAACGGTCGCCAGCAGTGAGCTGATGATGAAGCAGATGAACTTGACGCGCCGCACATCATAGCCGGCCAGCCGCGCCACTTCCTGATTGCCGCCGACGGCATAGATCTGCCGTCCGAACGGCCGATGCCGCATCATGTAGGCGAAGGCGGCGAGCAGGACGATGGCGATGACAGCCGAATAGGGGATGGTGTTGAACAGGCGGCCATCCGACAGAGCGATGAAGCTGTCGAGGCTGGCATCGTCCGGGATGGCGCGCTGGCCGGTGTAGAGATAAACGCCGCCACGCATGATGAACATCGTGCCCAAGGTCACGATCAGCGAGTTGATGCCGGCATAGGCGGTGAGATAGCCGTTCACCACGCCGATGATCAGCCCGAACAGCAGCGCGCAACTGACGCCGAGCCACAGCGAATTGGTGTCGTTCATGACGATGACCAGCGGCAACGCAATGGTCGCGAGCAGCGAGCCGATCGAGATGTCGACCTCGCCGGAAATGAAGACGATGGCGCAGCCAATCCCGGCGATCAGCGGCAGCGACGCCTGGCCAAGCACGTTGGTCAGATTGCGCACGGAGAAGAAATTCTCGACCGTGAAGGAAAAGAACGCCAACACCAGGATAAGGCAGACAAGCAGCGCCAGTTCCTGCCGGGCAACGAGCCGCACCAGCATGGATGGTTGGGCCCTTGCGGAAGCCGTGGCTGCAAAGCTCATCGGATGCTCCCTTCGAGGCGGGGCTGATCGCTGGATGTCATCATCTTACCCGATCGCCGCATTGAGGATCTTCTCCTGTGTGGCTTCCTCGCGCGACATGATCACGGTCAGGCGGCCTTCGCACATCACCGCGATCCGGTCCGCAAGACCGAGCAGTTCCGGCATCTCGGACGTCATCATGACCACCGCTAGGCCCTCGCCGGCGAGCCGGTCGATCAGCGCGAAGATTTCCGACTTGGCACCGACATCGATGCCGCGCGTCGGCTCGTCGACGACGATCACTTTCAGGCCCCGCATCAGCCAACGCGCGATCAGCACTTTCTGCTGATTGCCGCCCGACAGGTTCTTCACCTGCTGGAGCAGGCTGGGCGTCTTGATGCGGAAACGGTCGACATAGTCCTGCACTGCTTTGTGTTCCTTCGCCTTGTCGACGAACCCCAGGCGGGCGAAAGCACCAAGCGAGGCCAGGCTTGCATTCTGGTAGACAGGCAGTTCGCCCATCAGCCCTTCGCTCTTGCGGTCCTCGGTAAGCAGACCAATGCCGAGCTTGACGCCGGTGCGCGTATCGTGCGGCGCGAGCCGGCTGCCGTCGACGGTGATCGTCCCCGCGGTGATTGGGTCGTAGCCGACGATCGCCTTGGCGAGTTCGGTGCGGCCCGCGCCCATCAACCCGAAGAAGCCGAGCACCTCGCCGGCGCGCGCCTCGAAGGAGACGTCGGTCAGCTTCTTCGCCGTGCTGAGGTTATCCACCGACAGCGCGACCTTGCTGCCCGCCGCGCCGCGCTGGCGGGGAAACAGATTGTCGATGCGCCGGCCGATCATGTCCTGGATGAGCGTGTCGTTGGTGTGCTCGCCGATCGGCCTGGTCGAGATGTGGCGTCCATCGCGCAGCACGGTCACCGTGTCGGCGATCTCGAAAACCTCGTCGAGCTTGTGGCTGACATAGACCACCGCGATGCCAAGGCTGGCCAGCCGGCGGATGACTGTGAATAGCAACGAGACCTCGTTCGGCGTCAGCGAGGATGTCGGTTCGTCCATCACCACGACGCGGGCTTCATGGGCGAGCGCACGGGCGATCTCGACCATCTGCTGCTGGCTGACCGGCAGCGATCCCGTGCGTGCCGCCGGATCGACGTTGAAGCCGATGCGGTTGAACAGCGCGGCAGAATCGGCACGAATCTTCTTCCAGTCGATCGAGCCGGCCCTGCCGGTCGGATAGCCTTCCAAGAAGATGTTCTCGGCAACGGTGAATTCGGAGATCAGCGCGATCTCCTGAAACACGACCTTGATGCCTTCCTTCAAGCTGTCGCGCGGCGACTTGATGTCGACCTCGCGCCCGCGCATGCGGATGGTGCCGGCATCCTTGCCGTAGACACCAGCCATGATCTTGATCAGCGTCGACTTGCCGGCGCCGTTCTCGCCCATCAAGGCATGGATCTTGCCGGGCTCCAGGCTGAAGTCGACATTGTCGAGCGCCACGACGCCGGGGAAGCGCTTGTCGATGCCGCGCAGTTCGAGCGCCGGCACGCTGGTGTCGATGGCCGCGCCTTCGCCAGGGTGAAGGAAATCAACGGACATTGGCTCTGTTCCGGATGATGTCGAGATAGGTTGCAAGGATGATGACGACGCCCGGCACGACCATCTGCAGGTCCTGGTTCCAGCCGAGAATGATGATGCCGTTGTCGATCACCTTCAGCACCAGTACGCCGAGCAAGGTGCCGAACAGCGATCCACGGCCGCCGAGCAGGCTGGTGCCGCCGAGGATGACGGCAGCAATGACCGTCAGTTCGAAGCCGCGGCCGGCGGTCGGCTGGCCGGCATTCATCAGCGACGACAGGATCATGCCGGCAACGCCGACGCAGAGCCCGGTGAGAACGAAGGCAAACAGCTTGAGGCGCTCCGACCGAAGGCCGGACAGGCGCACCGCCTTTTCATTGGCGCCAACCGCATAGAGGTAGCGGCCGAGCGTGGTGAAACGCAGCGTCACATAGGCAACCACGAAGATCAGCGCCGCCAGAATGACGGGGACCGGCACCGCGCCGACGTAGCCGGCGCCGAGATCGGTGAAGCTCGCGAGCTGATTGTGGTTCTGCACCGCCTCGCGCGTGAACAGATAGACGCCGCCTTGCAGCATCATCATCGTGCCGATGGTGGCGATCAGCGAGTTGACCCGGAGCCTGGTGACGACCAGCCCATTGAACAGGCCTACCCCGCCGGCAAAGGCAAGGGCCGCCAGCAAGCCGAGCGTGAGGCTGTGGGTAGAATTGAGCACCGCCATGCCGATGCAGCCGACGAAGGCGAGTGAAGCGCCGACCGACAAATCGACCTCGGCAGTGATGATGAGCATGGTCATGCCCGAGGCAACGATCAGCACCAGCGCGCATTGGCGCAGAATGGCGATGATGTTGGCCTCCGAATAGAATTGCGGCGCCGCGATCGAGATGGCGATGCACAGCACAGCCAGGATGACACCCAGCACAAGCTGGCTGCTGCCCAGCAGCTGGCCGCCGACAAGGCGCTTCGGCGCGGAGGCGTGTATAAGTTCGCTCATCTCAATCCATTCCGAGCCGCCATGGTTCAGGCGCCCTTCCCGCAATGCGGGAAGGGCAAAGTCGGTCGGCTTTATTTCTTCAGGTCGGCGGACGTCTTCATGCACTTTGCCGGCGGCTGCAGTGCGTTGACGGCATCCCATTTGATGGTTCGGGTGGTGCCGTCGTAGTCATAGAACTTCTTCCAGTCCTCGCCGTTCATCGGCGCGGTCGGGCTGACGATGTGCTCCGGCACTTCCTCGCTGTTGAACAGTTTCACCGCGGCATCGATGGCAGTAAAGCCTTCCTTTTCCGGGAACATCGCGGCCTCGATACGATACGATGGCTCGTTCTGCATCGCGTTGATGAAGGCAAGCCCCTCGCCGCCGGTGCCGACGGTCAACAGGCCGTCCTGCTGCTTGCCGGCCGCCTTCCAGGCTTGCAGGCCGCCCAGCGACGACGAGTCGTTGATGCCGTAGATGATGTTGATGTCGGCGTTCTTGGCGAGTGCCGCCGAAGACACTTCGAGCGCGCGGTCCGGATTGCCGCCGCCGTCAAGGTCGTGGATCATGACCGCGTCAGGGATGACGGTCTTCAGCCCGTCCATGAAGCCGTGCGAGCGCAGCACCGTGGCGGAAAGCAGCGGCAGGCCGACATTCATCACCTTGGCAACGCCGCCGAGCTTTTCCTTGGCATATTTGCCGGCCTCGACGCCGGAGAAATAGCCGGTGTCATAATCGCAGATGGCGACCATCGTGGTCATGCCCTTGACCGGATTGCCCTCGAGCACAACCGGAATGTTGGCGGCTTTGGCCTGACGCAGCAGCGGCACCACACCTTCTTCATTCACCGGCGTGATGATCAGCACATCGACGCCCTTGGCGATGAAGTCTTCGGCCGCGGCGACCTGCTTGGATATGTCGAGATTGGCGTCCTGCACCTCGACCTCGATGCCGAGTTCCTTCCCGTGAGCCTTCATGCCCTTGATGACGTTCTGGTACCATTCATGGGTGGCGTAATTGGTGACGTAGCCGATGCGCTTGGGCATGTTCTCGGCATATGCAGCCGCCGCGCTCATGGCCAGCGCGGCCGCGGACGCAAACAGGATTGACTTGGACCAGTGCATTTTCTTCTCCCAGGTTTATCGCTTTTGTTAATCGCTGAACGGATAGTCCCGCCGTTCCGGGTCGGCACGTAACGAAGAGTTGGATTCCCCCCAACCGAGCTCCGCCGATATCTTCTCGGCGGCTGCCCGGGTGCGTTCGAAGACGGCCTGCCGGTCGAACCGTGCCGCCTTCTGCGGCAGCAGCGGGACCGTGAGTGCGGCGATGACGGCACCGGTGTGATCGCGCACCGGCATGGAGATGTTGGTGCAGGCTTCGACGGCCAGCGAGGCCCGCATCTCGTAGCCGAGCCTGGCCACCTCGTTCAGCCGTGCCTCGATTTCGGCCCGCGTGCCCTGTCCTTCGCCGGCGGTCACGATGCGATCGACAATGCGGTCGCGCTCGGCCCGGTTCGAATGGGCGAGCAAGACCGCGCCTGAACTGGTTTCGAGGATCGGGAAATGCGACCCCAAGGCAACCGAGTAGCGCATCGGCAGCGGTGAATCGATCTGCAGCACCACGAGCGCGTTCTGGCCTTCGCGCACCACGAGGTGGCAACTCTGATCGGCATTGGCGGTCAACTCACGCATCACCGGCAGCGCGCATTCGACCAGCCGGTTTACCGGCGGGTGCATGTGCGCCAGCTCGAACAGCTTCAGCGACAGGCGGAAGCGGTCCGACTGCGTGCGAAAGATGTATCCGCGCTTTTCCAGCAGGAGCAGGATGCGGTAGATTTCGTGAATGGAGCGCCCGAGGCCGGCCGCGATCTCGGTCTGGGTCAGCGTTTCGGCGCTGGCTGCCATGAACTCAAGGACGTCGAGCGCCTTGTCTACCGCCGGCACACGATAGCCGTTGCGGCCGCTTTCGCTGTCGTCGAGCGTCTCGGTAACGCTGGCGGCCATCACGCAATGCTCCGTTCCGGTTGCCTGGTTTCGCGGTAGAGGCGATTCACATGGTCGGCGAGTTCGGCAGCCGAAATGTCGCCGGCAATGGCGGCCGCCGCATGCGGCGCGCATTCGCGGAAGAAGGCGATGAAGCCTGGATGCGTCGGACGCAGATAGGACGAACTGATCGTCGCAAGCGTCGAGCTGAAAAAATTGCCGGTGAGTTGGTTGACCTCGACATCCTTCCAGGCCGCCAGCGATCCCGGCTGTCCGCCCGACTTCACATAGTCGCCGCGTTGGTATTCGGGCGAGCACAGGAACACCGCGTAGTCGATCGCGGCCTGCTTGTGTTTCGACCGGGCGCTGACGCCGATGCCGGCACCGCCGAGCAAGGCTCCGGCGAAGTGCGGCGTCGGCACGTCGGCAAAGCGCAGACACGGCCTGTCGCTCTTGGAGGCATAGTTCACATAGCCGAACGCGAAAGGAACATAGACCACGTCGTCATGCGCGATCATGTGGTCATAGCAGCGGATCGGGTTCCATTTTGATGAGTTCGGATGCGACAGCGCCGCGAGCTCTCGCAATTGAGCGACGGCCTGCTCGACCGTCTCCCTGGCAATGAATTGCCCACCGTTCTCCTGTGGGCGGCCAAGCGTCAGAAGCATGCACATGGCATCCGTCGGGACCGAGGGCAGGCCGAGCCATTTGCCGTTCTTACGGGCGCGCCGACCAAGCTCGACCACCTCGTCATGTGCGCGCGGCACCGGCCCGTAACACTCCAGGAGATCCGGGCGATAGGACGCGACCTGACAAGCGGCATCGATCGGCAACGCCCATTGGCGTCCGTCCTTTGCGTAGGAGCGCCAGGACGCACCGACCGAATCGTGTTCGAAGAAACGGATTTGTTCGGCCGACAGATAGGCGTCGAACGGCACCATCAGCTCATCCTGCGCGATGTCGCCGATGAAGGGATGGTCGAGCACGACCAGATCGTAATTGCCGAGCACCGAACCGAGAGCACCCTCGCCGAATTCATAGAGGCTGCGGCGATCCCATTCGATTTCAAGGCCTGGATTGCCAGCGCAATACGGCGCCACGCTGGCGTCGAGCGGACCCCAGCAGCGTCGATGATCCCACGCAAGACCGCGCAGTCTTGTCATTTCAGGCAATTCCTCCCTGGAACCGAGCATGTCCGCCCGGCCCGCAGTCGTAGCACCTATTTTCACATAGACAAGTAACTTTTACATATGCAAATTACAGTTGGCTTCCTGACGGCTTCACGCCAGCCCGAAGCGTTCCACGGCGCGAATGATGCCACGCAGCTCGGCGAGGCCTTTCAGCCGGCCGATCAGCGAATAGCCGGGATTGATCCTGGTCTTGCCGATATCGTCGGCGAGCAGATGGCCGTGATCCGGCCGCATCGGAATGCGCCAGTCGGCGCGGCCCTCCTTCCGGCGCCGCGTCTCCTCCTGCATCAGAGCGAGGATGACATGCGCCATGTCGGTGCCGCCCTCCAGATGCTCGGCCTCATAGAACGAACCATCATCCTCGATGGTGATGTTGCGCAGATGGGCGAAATGGATGCGGCCGGCGAACTCCTTGACCATGGCGACAATGTCGTTGTCGGCGCGTGTCCCGTAGGAGCCTGTGCAGAACGTCAGGCCATTGGCGGGGCTGTCGACGGCGTTGAGGATGAAACGCGCATCCTCGGCGGTCGAGACGATGCGGGGCAGGCCATAGAGTGAGAAGGGCGGGTCGTCGGGATGGATGCACATGCGCACCCCCTCCTCTTCGGCCACCGGAATGATCTCGCGCAGGAACCACGCAAGGTTGTCGCGCAATTCCTTCGGACCGATCGTATCGTATTCCGCCAGGGCCTCGCGAAAACTGTCCCTGTTGTAGCTGCGCTCCGTCGCCGGCAGGCCGGCGATCAGGTTGCGCTCGATCCTGTCGATCGCCTCGCTGCTCAGTTCCTTCAGTCGCGCTTCCGCTTCGGCGATGCGGGCGGCACTGTAGCCGGCCTCGGCATTCCTGCGCTTCAGCACGAACAAATCGTAGGCCGCGAAATCGACCGCGTCGAATCGCAGCGCATAACCCGTTGTCGGAAGCCGATAGGCCAGATCCGTGCGGGTCCAGTCGACCACGGGCATGAAATTGTAGCAGACCGTCGCGATGCCGGCCTTGGCGAGCGCGCGGATGCTGTCACGATAATAGCCGGCGTAGCGCTCGCGTTCCGGTGCGCCGATCTTGAAGGAATTGTGGACCGGGATGCTCTCGACAACCGACCATGTCAGATCAGCGGCCTCGATGATCCGCTTGCGCTCCAGAATGCTCTCGAGCGGCCAGGCGCGCCCGTCATAGATATCGTGCAAGGCCGTCACCACGCCTGTCGCGCCTGCCTGCCTGACATGATCGAGAGTTACCGGGTCGTTCGGTCCATACCAGCGCCAGCACTGTTCCATGAAGCCTCCTCAATGTTAACAAGGCGACCATATTGTTGGACCACAGACCTGTCAACAAGCTGAATTCTTCTGGCGGCGATCCTTTTTCCCTCTTTTGCCGGGCGCCGATTGATTTCCTATCCGATTGGGCCTAGGCTTGGTCCAACAAATAAGGAGAGACAACCCTTGGATCAAGAAGCGACGGAAGATGCCGGAGTCAGCAGTTCGGCCGTCGACCAGACTGTGCGGCAGATCCTTGACCTCATTCGGAACCGCGCCATGTCCGTCGGCGACGTCCTGCCAACCGAGCGGGACCTTGGCGAGCTATTCGGCGCCAGCCGCAACACGATACGCGAGGCGCTGCGCACCATCCGCACCTATGGCCTGATCGACCCCAAGCCGCGTGTCGGCGCGGTACTGGCCGACCGCCAGAATATCGCGATCCAGAATTTCTTCGCCGCCCAGATGGATATTTCAAGGACCTCCTTTCACGACATACAGGGGTTTCGCCGCATCATCGAAGTGAGCATCGGCGACCACATCATCCTCAATGCCAGTGCCGCCGAACTCGATGTCCTGGACGAAGTCAACGGCCTGATCGAAACCAGCAAGGACGTCCAGGAAGCCGCGCAGCGCGATTTCGATTTCCATCTGGCGCTGATGAAGCTTGCCGGCAACCGCATGCTGGTGCAGACTTATCAGTTCCTGTCGCCGGTCATCCTGCACATCATGACCGTCGGCAAATCCATCCGTCCGGTGCTGAGCGAGACACGCCACGCCCATGGCGAGATCATCGCGGCTCTGCGGGCGCGCGACCGCATCGCTTACAGCTACCTGATGAGCCGACATCTCGATTTCGGCCTGCGCTTCGTTCCCGACGACCTCGAAAACGCTCGCACCTCGCCGGCGCTGCCGGACCCGACATCTTCCAAGGATTTGCAGCATGTCTGAGTTTGAGAACAAGGTTGCGCTGATCACCGGCACGACCGGCATCGCGCTCGCCACCGCGAAGCGTCTGGCGCAGGGGGGTGCCGCGATCGTCGCCTGCGGCATCGATGAGGCAGCCAATGCGGCCATGCAGGAAAGCCTCGCCGGAGCCGGAGCGAATGCGCTGGTGCAAACGGTGGATGTTTCGGTTTCCCACCAGGTTCGCGACGCGGTCGCGGCGGGCGTCAAGCGGTTTGGCGGCATCGACATCATCGTCAATTCCGCGGCGGTGCATCCCTACGGGACGGCGACGACGACCGACTGGGAAACCTGGAACCGGGCGATGGCGGTCAATGTCGGTTCGATCTATTTGACCGCGCATTTCGGCATCCCGGAAATGATCAAGCGAGGCGGCGGCGCCATCGTCAACGTCGCTTCGGTGCAGGGCTTCGCCTGTCAGCAGAACGTCGCCGCCTATGCCACGACCAAGGGGGCCATCCACACGCTGACGCGATCGCTGGCGCTGGACTACGCGGCGGCGGGTATCCGGGTCAATTCCGTCAGTCCAGGCTCGATCCGCACGCCGATACTCGAGAAGGCCGCGCGCGGCGACAGCGGCACGGATGCCGATGTCGAGGCTGCCTACAAGCGCTTCGGCGCGGCCCATCCGCTTGGCCGTATCGGCGAGCCGGAGGAGGTGGCGGAGCTGATCGCCTTCCTGTGCTCGTCGAAGGCCGGCTTCTGCACTGGCGCGGACTACAGAATAGACGGTGGTCTAACCGCCGGTATCGGTGTGAAGTAGGCCATGAAGATCGGTCTTGGCCTTTACCGGGAGTCGCTGACCCCTGATAATTTCCGCTTCGCCCGCCAGGCAGGCGCCACCCACATCGTTGCCCACCTCACCAACTATTTTCGCGGCCGCGATCCTTCGCTGTCCGCCGGCAGCGAAGCCGAGGGTTGGGGCGATTGCTCCAGCGATGAGCTTTGGGATTATGAGGATTTCGTCGGTCTGCTGAAGACCGTGCGCGACAACGGCCTGGAAATCGCCGCGATCGAGAATTTCTCGCCGCGTTTCTGGTCGGACGTGCTGCTCGGCGGTCCTGACAGGGCAAAACAGATCGAAGGATTGAAGCGCCTTGTTCGTGATGCCGGACGTGCCGGTATTCCCTGTATCGGCTACAACTTCTCGATCGCCGGCGTCTGGGGCTGGTCGCGCGGCCCATTCGCTCGGGGCGAGGCGATGTCGGTGGGGCTCGACCTCGCTGCCATCGATCCCGATCTGCCCCTCCCCGACGGCGTGGTCTGGAACATGCGCTATCGTGCCGGGCGGCCCAATGCCGAAACGGTAAAGGTCAGCAGCGATGAGCTTTGGCGGCTGCTCGACGTCTTTCTTCGCGAGATCATACCAGTGGCCGAAGAAGCTGGCGTTGTGATGGCGGCGCACCCCGACGATCCGCCGGCCGAGGCGCTGCGTGGCGCCGCGCGGCTCGTCAACCGGCCGCAGAAATACGATCGGCTGATGGGCATCGTCGACTCGCCGTCCAATGGGCTGGAACTCTGCCTCGGCTCGCTTCAGGAGATGCCCGGCACCGACGATATCTACGGACACGTCAGGCGCTTCGCTCGAAGCAAACGCATCGGCTACATCCACTTCCGCAATGTGCGTGGCAAGGTGCCTAACTATCATGAGACTTTCGTCGATGACGGCGACATCGATATGGCCGAAATCATCCGCATCCTGCGCGACGAAAACTATGAAGGTGTAATGATTCCCGACCACACGCCGGAGATGTCCTGCGACGCGCCCTGGCACGCCGGAAAGGCCTTTGCCTTGGGCTACATGCGTGCGCTGGTCCAGAACGCTGTGGCGCTGGGGCCTTCTCGGACCGCCCAAGCCACCAACATCCGGATGCAAGCCTCATGACAAAATCGACGCGCCTCTATGATCTCAAGCCTGGTGAGATCCACGTCGCCAGTGGCGCGTCGCCACGCTACGCGGTGGGGGCGAACTGATACCGACCTGAGCGACGATTCTCGATGTGTCCGTACCCCGCCAGTAGTAGTGCGGCCCTCGCGCCGGTTGCGATACGGCGCGCCATTCGCGGACTGAACGACGCCGCTTCAAGCGATCGCGCTCGGCTTCCGACCGGATTACGGCAAGCGTCGCCGGCGACCTGCCGCGCATCAGTCGAGCGATATGGACAGCCCCGCAAGAAGCGGCGCGTACGCGGCGAGCCTGCGGGATACGAATTCGGTGAAGAGCCTCACGCGCTTCGTCTTGCGTGTCTCCCCCTGTGTGAGGAGCCAAACTGTTCCGTACAGGTGCAGGTCGGTACCCGGCACCCTCGCCAGTAGGGGGTCGGCATCGCCAACGAAGCACGGCAGTGTCGTGATCCCGAGCCCTTGCCGTACGGCAACGATCTGAGCCTCGGCGTCCGAGGTCCTGAATGGAACCCCCGTGGCGCGGACCTCACCCTCGCTGGCCCAGTCCGGGATTCCATGAATGCTTATGACGATCCACCGGATGGGATCAGGCGCGCCCGCACGCCACGCGGCTAGTCGATCGCAGGACATGTAGACGCCGCCGAACAGCTCCGGTCCTTTCAGGCCGTGAAGATTGAGCGGCAGGGTTTTGCGGTCGTAGACGACGCGGATCGCGACGTCGGCCTCTCGATTGGTCAGATTTGCCAGCTCGCCGGACGACAAGATTTCCATCTCGATGTCCGGATGCAGACGCGCGAAATCGGCGAAGTCCGGCATGAGCAGATGTGTCGCCAGGGGTGGTGCCAGCGTCACCCGCAGAAGCCCGCGCACGCTCTGGTCGCGCCCGAAGACGCGCGTCTCCAGCTGGTGCGACGACGATTCCATCTGGTTTGCGAGTTCCAGGACCTCCTCGCCCGCGGCCGTCAGGCGGTAGCCCGAAGGCAGCTTTTCGAACATCTGCGCCCCTAGGCGTTCCTCGAGCTGAGCGATGCGTCGCAGCGCGGTCGAGTGATTCACCCCGAGGCGCTCGGCGGCGGCCCGCACTGAGCCTGCGCGTGCGACGGCAAGAAAGTAGCGAACGTCATCCCAGTCGATCATGGTGCAATCCAGCACCGCGCGGTGCGCCTTCCAAAGCCCCGTATCTAACACATCGAACAGCAGTGCGGGTGGTCAATAATGGCCTATGTCGACGAGTGCGGCCCAATTCCGAACGGCGGACACCGATCGTCGCGGCTGGCGTCAGTCGTCCAACCGGATCGATTTCGCACCACCGATGTGCGCGCTTCCGCACTCAACAACTGATACCGGCGGACCCATTTCGAGGTCCTCGGAGGCAGATGCTGTCCCGACAACACAAAAGGAGAAGTCATGGGAAAGCTTGAGGGTAAGGTTGCTGTGATCACCGGAGGATCGAGCGGCATGGCGCTGGCGAGCGCCAGGCGGTTCGTTGAAGAAGGCGCCTATGTTTTCATCACGGGCCGGAGACAGGAGCCGCTCGACGAGGCCGTCAGGCTGATCGGCCGGAACGTGACCGGCGTGCGCGGCGACGCGTCCAATCTCGACGACCTCGACCGCCTGTTCGATACAGTCAAGCGGGAAAAGGGCAAGATCGACGTCCTGTATGCGAGCGCCGGCACCGGCGAAGCCCTCCCACTGGGCGAGATTACCGAGCAGCACTTCGATGCGGCCTTCAACCTGAATGCGCGCGGCACGCTGTTTACGGTTCAGAAGGCGTTGCCGCTGTTCAACGATGGCGGATCGATCTTCATGACCGGGTCGGTTGCTTCGATCAAAGGTTTTCCTGGTTACAGCGTGTATGCGGCGAGCAAGGCGACGTTGCTCGCATTCGCACGCGGATGGCTCAACGAACTCAAGGGCAGGAATATCCGGGTGAACGTGCTGCACCCAGGGCCGATCGCCACACCGATGCAGGACCAAGTTCTCACCGAGGAGGCGAAGCAGATGTTCGAATCCCTGATCCCGCGGGGAAAGATGGGGCGTCCTGAGGAAATTGCGGCGGTCGCGCTGTTTCTTGCTTCAGACGATTCGAGCTTCGTGAATGGGGTGGAGTTGTCTGTCGACGGCGGCTTCTCGGCCATCTGAAGGGTCAGAGAATCAATATCAACACGGATCGGAGAAGCATTATGAACTACGCGATTGTAGGATTCGGTAAGATAGGCCAGGCCCTCGCCCACGCCTTCGCCCGTAAGAACATCGGCGTGACCGTCGCAAGCCGCCGGCCGCCCGAGGCGTTGGCGCCGCAGGCTCGGGCGATTGGACCAACGGTCGTCGCCAAGTCGCTGCGGGAAGCACTCGAGGCCGACACAATCATCTTGGCGGTCCCTTTCGGGGAGCATCGCGAGGTTGCGAAAGCCCTGCCGAGTTGGAAAGGCAAGACGGTCATCGACGCGATGAACGCGTTTCCTGTCCCTGAAGAGCTGGACGGCCTCCCGTCCTCCGCATTCGTCGCGAAGTCGTTCACCGGCGCCAAGTTCGTGAAAGGATTCAATCACCTGGTTGCGGCCACCCTGGCTACCGATCCGGTCGTCGAGGGCGGCCACCGGGTCGTCTTTCTGTCGAGCGACGACGAGGACGCGATCGCACCCGTGGCGGCCTTGGCCAAACAACTCGGGTTTGCACCCGTCAAGCTGGGAAAGCTCAACGAGGGTGGCGCGCTGGTGCACGCACGCGGCCGCACTTGGGGCCAGCTCATCTTCCAGGATTTGTTCAAGAAGGAGCAATAATCGATCTACGACCGCGTGCGATCGACGCCGAGAACTGGTCGCGCGCTAACCTCTTCGAGCAGCGCGCGACCGAATATTTGAAGGCCACAAGGTCGCGCAGCCAGATCCGTAGCTTCGGCGCTATGTGCCGGTGCTGCAACCAGTTGGTTTCTCAGTCGGCGGTGACCGGCGTCGTGCTTGCGGCTTTCGGCTGATCACCGACGGCAAAGACGGCACTTGCCTCGCTGACGATCGAGACGTGATTCTTGGCCGCGGTTCCGGCTGCGGTACCATCGCCGCGCAGGATGGCGGTGACGATGGCGTCATGCTCTTGCCAGGACTTGGCCAGGCGGCCGGCTAGTCTGAACTGCGCGCGGCGGAAGGGGGCGAGGCGGCTGCGCGTCGTGACGGTCAGCTCTTGGATGTGCGCGCTATGGGCGCCGCGATAGAGCCGGCTGTGGAATTCGGTGTTGAAGTATTCATAGTCTTCCTCGGCGCCCAGCCGCACCAACCTGGCCGAGGCTTGGTGTTCGATCTCGAGCGCGCGACGCTCGCCGCCGGTCATGCGTTCGGCGCAGAAGCGGGCGCAGATGCCTTCCAACTCGGCCATGCTTTCGAACATCGAGGCGAGATGCTCCTGCGTCACCACGGCGACGATCGCGCCCCGGTTAGGTCGCCTTTCGACAAGGCCCATGACGCTGAGCTGGCCAAGCGCCTCGCGTACCGGCGTGCGTGACACCTCGAAGCGGGCGGCGAGCGAAGCCTCGTCGAGCTTTTCACCAGGGCGCAGCACGCCGGTGACGATGCGGTCGCCGATCGCCCTCACCATCTGATCGACGGTCGTGCCTGACCGGATCAGGCTGCGCTTTCCCGACAAATCTGCTTCGCCTTCCGTGCTTCTACGTCCGAGCCATGAAATCAGTGCCGAACGGCGCGACCCGACTCGCCTCGCATCCTCTATGCCTATATTTTAATCCACCTGTCAAACTGGCTTCGTTTAAGGCAATAAGTGTATGCAATTGCCTTTCAATTGTGCAGCGCAAAAGATATTCATTCCTGATTTCATTATATAAATCTTCTGTTTTGAACTGGCACAGCGATTGCATGCACTTTCTCGAAAAGGCGTTAACCGACCCGGAGAGGGTCCTACAGGGGAGCATTCACATGACCGACCGATTCATGCTTAGCCGCCGCCAATTGCTCAAGACCACCGCCGCGGGAGCCGCACTCGGGCTTGCCTCCGCGGCCTTTCCCATCAGCAAGGCGTTCGCCGCGAGCGCCACGGTCGGCTTCATCTATGTCGGCCCGAAGGATGATTACGGCTACAACCAGGCGCATGCCGAGGGGGCAGCGGCGCTGAAAGGCATTAAGGGCATCACCGTCGTCGAGGAGGAGAACGTACCGGAGACGGTCGATGTCCAAAAGACTATGGAATCGATGATCAATCTCGACGGCGCCTCGCTGATCTTCCCGACCTCGTTCGGCTATTTCGACCCCCACATGCTGGCCATGTGCGCGAAATTCCCCGACGTTCAGTTCCGCCACTGCGGCGGCATGTGGAACAAGGATAAGCATCCGATGAATGCCGGCTCCTACTTCGGCTATATCGGCATGGGTCAGTATCTCAACGGCGTCATCGCCGGCCACACCTCCAAGACCAAGAAGCTCGGCTTCGTCGCGGCCAAGCCCATTCCGCAGGTGCTGCTCAACATCAACTCCTTCCTGCTCGGCGCGCGCTCGGTTGATCCGACGATCACTTGCCAGGTCATCTTCACCGGCGAATGGTCGCTGGCGGTCAAGGAGGCGGAAGCCACCAACGCACTGGTCGACCAGGGCGCCGATGTCGTCACCTGCCATGTCGACAGCCCGAAAGTGGTGGTCGAGACGGCAGCCGGCCGCGGCGCCTTCGTCTGCGGCTACCACGCCAACCAGAGCCCGCTGGCACCCGAGAAATACCTGACCGGCGCCGAATGGAACTGGGCCAAGGTCTACAAGATGTTCGTCGACGATCTCGTCGCCGGCAAGCCTTTGCCCAACTTCACGCGCGGCGGTCTGGCCGATGGCTTCGTCAAGATGAGCCCGCTCGGCCCCGCCGTCTCCGAGCCGGCGCGCAAACAGTTCGACGCCGCGCTGGCCGAAATGATGAAGGGCGGCTTCGCCGTCATCAAGGGTCCGCTGAACAGCAACAAGGGCGCTGTCGTGGCCACCGAGGGCCAGGCTTTCCCCGAGAACGCGATCGAACTCGAAAGCATGGACTATCTGGTCGACGGGGTCGTCGGCTCGACCGCCTGACCGAAAGGGAGCGGGGCGATGGCGGAGATAGTGACGGAAGCCGGCATGCCGGTGACATTCGGCACCAGGGGTCATCCGGCAGTGCTGGAATGGATGGCGCGGCGGGCGGAAGCATTCGTCATTCCGCTGGCGGCGCTGGTCGTCGGCATGGCCCTGTTCAGCCTGTTCATCCTGGCTGTCGGCAAGTCGCCGGTCCAGCTCTATGAAACGATGTGGCGCGGCGGCTTCGGCTCGTGGTTCTCGGTGCAGAACTCGCTGTCACGCGCCGCACCCCTGTTGCTGGCGGCGCTCTGCGTGGCGCTGCCGGCGCGGCTCGGCCTCGTCGTTATCGGCGGCGAGGGCGCCATCGTGCTCGGCGGCGTCGCCGCCGCGGCAGCAGGCACGGCGCTCGACGGCGCTCCCTCCTTCATCGTCATTCTCGTCATGGGCGTGGCGGGCATGGCCGCCGGCGGCATCTGGATAGGTGCCGTCGGCGCGCTCCGCCATTACCGCGCCGTCAACGAGACCATCTCCAGCCTGCTGATGGCTTATATCGCCATCGCCCTGATGAACCAACTGGTCGAAGGGCCGCTGCGCGACCCGGCCTCGCTCAACAAGCCCTCGACCCAGCCGCTGGCCGATATCTACCGCATCGGCAGCATGCCGGGCATGGAGGTACATTGGGGCCTTGCCGTCGGCGTCGTCGCCTGCGTTCTGTCCTGGGTGCTGATCGAAAAGACCCGCTGGGGCTTTGCCGCCCGCATCGCTGGCGGCAATGTCAGGGCCGCCCAGGTGCAGGGGCTTGCCGTCGGCTCGCTGATCGTCGGCTTCACCGGGCTGGCCGGCGGCTTCTCCGGTCTTGCCGGCATGCTGGAGGTCGCGGCGGTGCAGGGCAGCGCCAACGCCTCGCTTGCCGCCGGCTATGGCTATACCGGCATCCTCGTCGCCTTCCTCGCCCGCCACAATCCGCTGGCCATCATCCCGGTCGCCTTCCTGCTCGGCGGCATCGACGCCTCCGGCGGGCTGATCCAGCGCCGCATGGACCTGCCCGACGCCACCGTGCTGGTGCTGCAGGGCATGCTGTTCATCGTCATCCTCTTCAGCGAGACCTTCTATGGCCGCCTCAAGGCCTTCAACCCCGATCTGTGGCAGAGGAGCAGCTGATGGACGCCAGCGGGATCGGCCTGTGGGGCGTGCCGCTCGCCATCCTCGGCGGCGCGATCCGCGTCTCAACGCCCTTCATCTTTGTCTCGCTCGGCGAAGCCATCACCGAGCGTTCGGGCCGCATCAACCTCGGGTTGGAAGGCACGCTGGTGTTCGGCGCCATGGCCGCCTATGCCGTGGCGGTTATGACCGGCTCGCCCTGGCTCGGCCTCATCGCCGCCGCCTTCGCCGGCCTGTGCTTCGGCCTCTTTCACGGCTGGATCTGCAAATTCCCGAAGGTCAACGACATCGCCATCGGTATCGCCTTGATGCTGTTCGGCTCGGGCCTCGCCTTCTTCTTCGGCAAGCCGTTCATCCAGCCCTCGGCGCCCGACCTGCCGGCCATTCCGTTGGGCGCCTGGTCGGACATTCCGCAGGTGCAGGCAGCCCTCGACGTCAACGTGCTATTCCTGATCGGCGCCGCACTTGCGGTGTTCCTATGGTGGGCCTTCCGCAACACCCGCGCCGGCCTCATCGTGCGCGTCGTCGGCGACAGTTCCGACGCAGCGCGCGCCATGGGCCTCAATCCCAACACCGTGCGCCTGATCGCCACCGGCGTCGGCGGCGCGCTCGCCGGCATCGGCGGCGCCTATCTGTCGCTCTATTATCCCGGCAGCTGGACCGAACGCATCTCGTCGGGCCAAGGACTGATGGCGGTGGCGCTGGTCATCTTCGCGCGCTGGAACCCGCTTGGCTGCTTTGCCGCCGCCCTTCTGTTCGGCGGCGCCGGGGCACTCGGGCCGGCGCTGCAGTCGGTCGGCGTCACGCAAGGGTATTACCTCTTCTACGCCGCCCCTTACATCCTCACCCTGGTCATCATGATCGCCACGTCGTCGCCGACCCGTTCGCTCGCCGGCGCACCGAGCGAACTGTCGATCACCAAATGAGACCGGAGTTTTTGCCATGAACGCCAGAGCCGGTGTCACCCAGCGCTATATCGACGCCGATCCCTATCCATGGCCCTACAATGGCGAGCTTCGTCCCGACAACACGGCGCTGATCATCATCGACATGCAGACCGACTTCTGCGGGCCGGGCGGTTATGTCGATCATATGGGCTACGATCTGTCGCTGGTGCGTGCGCCGATCGAGCCGATCAAGTCGGTGCTGTCGGAGATGCGGGCCAAGGGCTACACCATCATTCACACCCGCGAGGGCCATCGGCCCGACCTCGCCGACCTGCCGGCCAACAAGCGCTGGCGCTCGCGTCGCATCAATGCCGGCATCGGCGATCCCGGCCCCTGCGGGCGCATCCTGGTGCGCGGCGAGCCCGGCTGGGACATCATCCCCGACCTCTATCCGGCCGAGGGCGAGCCGATCATCGACAAGCCGGGCAAGGGCTCCTTCTGCGCCACCGACCTGGAGCTGATCCTCAACCAGCGCGGTATCGAAAACATCGTGCTCACCGGCATCACCACCGATGTCTGCGTCCACACCACCATGCGCGAGGCCAACGACCGCGGCTTCGAATGCGTGATGCTGGAGGATTGCTGTGGCGCGACCGACTATGGGAACCATCTGGCCGCCATCAAGATGATCAAGATGCAAGGCGGCGTCTTCGGCGCGGTGTCGAACTCGGCGTCATTCGTCGCCCAACTGCCGTGAGGAACCGGGGATGATCAAAATCACCGGCAAGAAGGCCGTCGGCGTCGAAACCATCGGCATGACCATGCGGTTCGGCGCCTTCACGGCGCTCGACGATGTCTCGGTCAAGGTGCCGGCGGGATCATTCCACGCGCTGCTCGGCGAGAACGGCGCCGGCAAGTCGACGCTGGTCAAATGCATGATGGGTTTTTACCATCCGACCTCCGGCGACATGCTGGTCGACGGCCGCGAGGCGGCGATCGCCAGCCCCAAGGATGCCTCGGCGCTCGGCCTTGGCATGGTCTACCAGCATTTCACCCTCGTGCCGTCGCTGACCGGGGCGGAAAACCTGGTCATTTCGCGCGAAAAGGTGCCTGGCATCATTGACTGGCGCAAGGAGCGCGGCGAGCTTGCCATGTTCATGGACCGGATGCCCTTCAAGCTTCCGCTCGACGTCAAGGTGGCCGAGCTTGCCGCCGGCGAGAAGCAGAAGCTGGAGATCGTCAAGCAGCTCTATCTCGGCCGCTCCTTCCTGGTGTTGGACGAGCCGACTTCGGTGCTCACCCCCGGTGAGGCGCAGGAGGTGCTCGGCCTCGTGCGCGCCATGACCAGGGCGGGCGACCTCACCGTGCTGATGATCTCGCACAAGTTCCACGAAGTGACGGCGTTCGCCGACGACGTCAGCGTGCTGCGCAAGGGCAGGCTGACCGGCACCGGCCGCGTAGCCGACCTCAACCACAGGCAGATGGCGGCGATGATGATCGGCGACCAGCCGATCGCGACGCTCGACAGCCGCGCCGAGCCGAAGCCGGACGCCGAGATCGTACTCAAGATCAAGGCGCTGAAGGCGCCGGACCGCACCGGGCTGAAGTCGATCCGGATCGAGGATCTCGGCGTGCGGTCCGGCGAGATCGTCGGCATCGCCGGCATTTCCGGCAACGGCCAGAAGGAATTCCTCGAAGTGCTGGCCGGGCAGCGCCCGCGCGATGCCGGCGAAGTGATGGTGCGCGGCACCGCCTATGCGGCGACACGCGCCGAGGCGCGTGCGCTCAATGTCCGCCTCATTCCGGAGGAGCCGCTGAAGAACGCCTGCGCGCCGAAGATGACCGTGGCCGAAAACATCTCCTTCCGCACCTTCGACATCGACGGCAACGGCAAGCCGGTGAGCTGGATCAGCGCCGGCGCCATCAGGGCCTTCAGCGCCCGCCTGGTCGAGCAGTTCAAGGTCAAGACCGCCTCGCTGTCCTCGCCGATCGCCTCGCTGTCAGGCGGCAATGTGCAGCGCGCCGTGCTCGCCCGCGAACTCACCGGCGAGGTCGACCTTCTGATCGTCTCCAACCCGTGCTTCGGCCTCGACTTCTCGGCAGTGGCCGAAATCCGCGCCCGCATCATGAAGGCGCGCAATGCCGGCGCCGCGGTGCTTTTGATGTCGGAAGATCTCGACGAGCTACTGGAGCTGTCAGACCGCATCTTCGTCATGTCGGACGGCACTCTGGTCTATGAGACGCCGATCGCCGGTGCGAGTGTGCAGACCATCGGCGAGCATATGGCGGGGCATCACTGATGGCCGAAATCGATGCGCAGCCGTTTGCCTTTGCCTTCAAGCCGGAGTCCCTGGCGCTGGTCGTCATCGACATGCAGCGCGACTTCGCCGAGCCCGGCGGCTTCGGCGCCAGCCTCGGCAACGACGTCAGCCGCATCACCACCATCGTGCCGACGGTGAAGCGGCTGATCGAGGGGTTCCGCGCCGCCGGCCTGCCGGTGATCCACACGATGGAATGCCATCGTCCGGACCTTTCGGATTTGCCGCCAGCCAAGCGCAATCGCGGCAATCCCTCGATCCGCATCGGCGATGTCGGCCCGATGGGCCGCGTGCTGATCGTCGGCGAGCCGGGTACGGCGATCCTCGACGAGCTGGCGCCGCTGCCCGGTGAGATCGTCATCGAGAAGCCCGGCAAGGGGGCATTCTACGCCACCTCCTTCAACGAGGACCTCAAGAGGCTCGGCGCCGGGCAGCTGGTCTTTGCCGGCGTCACCACCGAGGTCTGCGTGCAGACGACGATACGCGAGGCCAACGACCGTGGCTATGAGTGCCTGCTCGCCGAGGACGCGACGGAAAGCTATTTCCCCGAGTTCAAGGCAGCGGCGATCGCCATGATCAGGGCGCAGGGCGCCATCGTCGGCTGGACAGCGACCACCGACCAGGTACTCAAGGGAATTGCCAATGCCTAATCTTGCCTTTGCCGGCCTGCTCGACGGCGGCTGGCGCGATCTGGCGTTCGAGCCTTTCCGTGACGGCATCAGTGTGCACTGGCTGCTGAAGGGCGGGCCGGCGGAGCCGTCGGTCGCCATCCTCAGCTACCGGCCCGGTGCCGGCGTGCCGCGCCACCGCCATGTCGGGCTGGAGACCATCGTCGTGCTGGAGGGAACGCAGAGTGACGAGAATGGCGACTATCCCACCGGCAGCGTCGTGCTGAATCCGGTCGGCACCGAGCATTCGGTGTGGACGAAAGACGGCTGCGTCGTGCTGATCCAGTGGGACCTTCCGGTGATCATTCTGGGAGAGTCCACATGAGCGAGGTCCGCTTCGACATAGGCAGTCTACATGCTGCCTATGCAGCCGGCGTCAGTGTTGCCGCCATGATCGATGCCGTTCACGCCCGCATCGCGGCGGCCGACGATCCCGGCATCTTCATTCATCTGCCCGGCAAGGCGGACATGCTGGCGCAGGCGCAAAAGCTCGGACCGTTCGATCCGGTGGCCAAGCCGCTGTGGGGCGTGCCGTTCGCGGTCAAGGACAACATCGATGTCGCCGGCATGCCGACAACCGCCGCCTGCGCCGAATATGCCTATATGCCAGAGGCGGACGCTACCGTGGTGGCCCGGCTGAAGGCAGCCGGCGCATTGGTGGTGGGCAAGACCAATCTCGACCAGTTCGCCACCGGCCTTGTCGGCGTGCGCACGCCGTATCCGATCCCGAGGAACGCGGTCGATGCCAGCTTGGTGCCGGGCGGATCCTCGTCGGGGTCCGCGGTGGCAACGGCGCGCGGCATCGTCTCCTTCGCGCTGGGCACCGACACCGCCGGGTCCGGCCGCATTCCAGCCGGCCTCAACAACATCGTCGGGCTGAAGCCGACGGTCGGCGCGCTGTCGGCCGCCGGCGTCGTGCCGGCCTGCCGCACGCTCGACTGCGTCTCGGTGTTCGCATTGACCGTCGACGACGCCTATCGGGTGTTCTTGGCGGCGGCGGGGCGCGACGCGGCCGATCCATATTCTCGCGACATCGCCGTCCAGCCGCTCGCCGTACGCCCGCCGGTGCTGAGCGTCGGCATCCCGGCTAAGGCCGACCTGAAGTTCTTTGGCGATGCGGCGATGCAAGCCGGCTTCGAGGCCTCGCTTGCCACGCTGTCGCGGCTCGGCTGCCGGCTGGTGGAAATCCCCTTCGGCGATTTCTACGCCACCGCCAACCTTCTCTATGAGGGCGCCTGGGTGGCCGAGCGCTATGCGGCGATCCGCGATTTCATGGAGGCCAACGAAGCGGCCCTGCATCCGGTGACACGCAAGATCATCGGCGGCGCGCGCAACCTTTCGGCGGCGGACGCTTTCCGCGGCCTCTATGCGTTGCAGGCCTACAGGGCGAAGCTCGCTCCCGTCATCGCCTCGGTCGACCTGTTCTGCGTGCCGACCGCGCCGACGCACTACACCACCGCCGCCGTGCTCGCCGATCCGATCGACACCAACAGCCGCCTCGGCACCTACACCAATTTCGTCAACCTGCTCGACATGTGTGGCATCGCCGTGCCGACAGGCAAGCGCGACGACGGCCTGCCGATGAGCGTCACCTTGCTGGCGCCGGCCGGCCGCGATGCGCTGACAGCGGCGCTCGCCCGCGACCTGCATGCGGCGAGCGGCCTTTCGCTCGGCGCAACCGGCTGGCAGCAGCCGGGTTTTCTGCCTTCAGCTTCATCAGCCGATGATGGCATGATCGATCTCGTGGTTGTTGGCGCGCATCTTTCGGGAATGCCGCTCAACGGCCAACTGAGCCAGCTCGGCGCACGGTTCTCGCGCTCGGCAAAGACATCCGCCGCCTACAGGCTCTATGCGCTGGCTGGCCAGTCCGTGCCCAAGCCGGGGCTGCTCCGTGTCGCAGAGGGCGGCGCTGCCGTCGAGGTCGAAGTCTGGCGGCTGTCGGCCGATGCCTTCGGCCGCTTCGTCGCGGCCATCCCGCCACCGCTCGGCATCGGAACCATCGAGCTCGATGACGGCAGTTCGGCCAAGGGCTTCCTGGTCGAAACCGCTGGCCTCAGCGGTGCGTCCGACATCTCGTCCTTCGGCGGCTGGCGCCGCTTCGCCGGCCCCAGCAAGAACTCGGCCCCGGCAAGAACATAGCAGACCAAAGCGATCAGCACCGAAAGGCCCACTGCCCCGTCGCTCACACCCCAATTGTTAGACGAGACGGATAGCGCCGCTCTTTAGGCTGAAGAGTGCTGTCAATCGCGTTGCCGCCAGCCCTCAGAGCCCTCGACCTCGGAATTTTTGCGTCGGTTGGCTCTGCAATACGCGCGGTTTTACGCTCGTCACGCCATCCTTGGGCGTCGTTCTCGACTTTCTTGCGCAGGGTCTCTTTCGCTTTCGACATTGGCGCATCCTCCTGCCAGTCTGTCGTTTGGTCGAAAAAATACAAAGCCGCGGACTCAACCCCCGCCCTGTTTAAGAAGCCGGGCCTCGCGCAGGATCGATGCCCTGTCCGTCCCGACCAATGAAACGATCTCACGGATTTGGCTCTCCGTCACTCCGCACTCGCGCGCCAGCGCCCGCACGGCTTGCGGGGTTATGACCGGGCGTCTGGTTTCTTCGTCAGCCACTGCTCATTCCTTTCAGTTCGAAAGGGAACGCTCCAGTTCATCCGGCAGGCGGTGGCCTGTCGGATGGACCTCTCCTATAACTTGACCCTGGCTGTTACTTCCGCAACCCGGTGCAGTTCTCCACCCTGCCCTCGAACAAGGGTTTGGTCGTGAATCGTCGCGGCATTGGGATTGGGGGGAGCTGCTTTGCGCGCCATGCGGTCCTCCTTTGGACTTGTTTTGCGACGGGTTGCTGAGCAACCCGCGGTAAGCCGACAGGTTCCATTGAACCGGGATTCCAGGCCAATTTCTTCGACGGGAGCCGCTTGTTTCGCGCTGCCGCAGTCCTTCGCCGAGTTTCTTGGGGTGTTTGCAAATGGGACGCCGCAACGCACGACGTCCGAGTGCTGGAGGTTGTCTTGGGACCGACCGTTGCGCGGTCAATGGAACTCCTTTTCGGCGACGCCCTTGTCAGGACATCCCGTCGCGATAGTTCCTAGAAAAAGGGGGAATGCCGCGACCAACAGGAGCCAAACCATGAAACACCAGACCCTCCACGAACTGCAGACAATCGCAGATGTTAAACCCACGGCGCAAAGCGTCGTCATGACCAAAACACAGAGGATCGAACGTTGGGCGGAGCTTCTCGAGCGGAACCCCTCGCGATCCCTTGGAGCGCTTGTTGGCACTGAACATCTTCATCCCAAAGTCCGTGAGGAAGCACGCACGGCTGGATCGGCTATTACCGTTGCATTCGAGGATCCGCTGCTGCGTGCATCGGGTCTCCAGGATGACAGCTATGGGGAGGCAAAACGCTTTTTCCAGCTGGGCGACTGGCAACTGCACGAAATCGTCTGCAGCTGTCACGTCGGGACTACGATGCAAGCGAGTTGGGCCGCCGTCAGGGTGCGTAGGACCATTCGCGGAAGCAGGTTCACGGCTTGGCTGAGAACTGTTCTGCTGCACTGAACCGGATGCGCGGCGTTTTCACGGACGTTCGGCGATCTGTCAAGGGAGGATAGTTCCCCGCACGTTGTGACCCCGGATGTCCTGCACAGGCCCCGAGCGACGAAACGGAACGCGGCAGAACCACCCGTTGGTTGATAATGAACCTGGCTCTCCAGGCGGCTTTCGTCGGGACCGTCATCCGGATGGAGGTGCCGCGGGCCGGACAGCCCTGCTGGTGATAACGCGCGGGATGGCACACGGGCGCATTGTCATCCTGTGGTTGGTTGGGCGGCGGCACAGGCCAGCGGCACGCCGATACCGTCAGTGCACAGCGCGCTCGGGTTTGGCAAGCGACAGAGTGGAGGTTACGATGCCCAACACCGCCGAGATACTTGTCGACACGCTGATCGCATGGGATGTGCGCGTGATCTTCGGTCTTCCTGGAGACGGCATCAACGGGATCATGGAGGCGCTGCGCACCAGACAGGACAAAATCCGTTTTGTTCAGGTGCGGCACGAGGAGTCGGCGGCGTTCATGGCGACGGCCTATGCAAAATGGACCGGCAAGCTCGGTGTCTGTCTCGCCACCTCCGGACCGGGTGGCACCCATCTGCTGACCGGCCTCTACGACGCAAAGCTCGATCAGGTGCCGGTCCTCGCCGTAACCGGAATGCAGTTCCATGACCTGATCGAGACCTTCACGCAGCAGGATGTCGATCTGACCCGCGTCTTCAACGACGTCAGCGTCTTCAACGCTCATGTCGCCGATGCGGCGCACATGGAAAACGTCGCCAGCCTGGCCTGCCGCTCCGCGCTTGCCGGGCGCGGCGTTTCCCATCTGTCGATAGCAAGCGACGTGCAGGAACAGACATCGGCGAAGCGCTCACCGCGCAACCTTCCAAGGCACACGCCTAACCGATGGTTCGAAGGCAGCAAGCAACCCGGCGAGGCCCAACTCGATCTCGCGGCAAACATTCTCAATGCGGCCTCGAAAGTGGCGATCCTTGCCGGGCGTGGCGCCCTCAATGCCAAGGCGGAACTCGAGAAAACCGCGAAGCTGCTCGCTGCGCCCGTTGCCAAGGCCCTGCTTGGCAAAGCCGTGCTGCCGGACGATCATCCGAACGTCGTCGGCGGCATAGGAATATTGGGAACGCTGGCCTCCCAGGAAATAATGGAGCAATGCGAGGCGCTGCTGATCGTCGGCTCAACCTTTCCCTACATTGAATATTACCCCAAGCCAGGCAAGGCGCGCGGGGTCCAGATCGACCGCAATGCGCAGCGCATAGGTCTGCGCCATCCCGTCGAGGCTGGCCTCGTCGGCGATGCGGCCGTCACGCTGCAATTGCTCAATGAAAGGTTGAAGCAGAAAACAGACAGGTCATTTCTCGAACAGGCACAGCAGGGTGTACGGCGCTGGCGCGGCATGATGGCCGAAGCGGAAAGCAAGGACGACGTGCCGCTCAAGCCGCAGCGCGTGGTGAAGGCATTCGGCGACCGCATGCCGGCCAACGCCATCCTCGCCACCGACTCCGGCCAGAATACCGAACTTGCCGCCCGACATATCGATATAAAGGCGGGTCAGGACTTCGCCGTCTCCGGCTCGCTGGCATCCATGACCTGCGGATTGCCCTATGCGATCGCGGCCGGCATCGCCTTTCCTGGCCGACCGGTTTTCGCCGTGGTTGGCGACGGTGGGCTGGCCATGCAGCTTGGCGAATTTTCGACGGCGGTGCGCTACAAGATCCCGCTCAAGCTTCTGGTGATCAAGAACAACATGCTCAACCAGATCGCGTGGGAACAGATGATGTTTCTCGGCAACCCGCAATTTGCCTGCGAACTGCAGCCGATCGATTTCGCCATGGCCGCACAGGCAATGGGCGGTATCGGCTACAGCGTTACCCGGCCCGAGGACGTTGAGGGAGTTCTGGATGCAGCTTTCGCAGCCGAAGGTCCGGTGATCATTGAGGCAGTCGTTGACGCCTATGAGCCCATGCTGCCGCCGCGCATGCCCGAGGAGTATCGCAAGAACATGCGCACCGCGCTGAAAGAAACGCCGGGTCGACAGGAGATAGAAACAAACCTCGCCCAGGAGCCTCTGAAGACGATGATGGGTTGACAGGGTGGAAGCACGTCGCCACTCATTTCCGACGTGGGCGCCTCGCCCGACGGGCGCCGTTGTCTTTTGAACGCTCGGCGACCGGGGCTGCGAACCATAACTCTTCCAGCGCGTTTTGCTCTGTGTCTGCTAGGGGCGCTGAAAGGTTGTGGTTGTCGATGAAAACGCCCGGTCAACAATCCAATGCACCTTCGCCGCGCAAAGGCATGCCAAGTCCCAAGCTAGCAGAAGAAGAATTCAAGACACGATATCTGGGCCAGTTTGAAGATCCGGCATTTCGCGGCCTCGACTCCGAATTGTCCAAGATTGCTGAAGTCGCGTGGCAGGCTTATGCCGCATCCCGTAAGAGCCCTATCACCAGGAAAGCCGGAGAGGGATTTACCGATCCTGATTACGAGCTTTCGGTGGACTGGTTAGCGGCGCGCGATGCCATCCAAGCCGCGCAGGCAAGACATGACGCCCCTTCCAAGACACCTCGGATATTGCTCGTCAATGCGTCCTCGCGCAGCGAGCATACCTGTCCTGGGGAAATGTCGAAGAGCTACCGGCTGGTCGAACTGTCCCGGGACGCGATCCTGGACGAAGGCGATTTCGAAATTGAGATATTGGACCTATCCCGCCTCGCTTCGGAATACGGGCGCAAGATCCATCCCTGCAAGGCATGTTTCTCGACCGCGGCTCCGCTGTGCCATTGGCCGTGTTCTTGTTATCCAAACCACTCCCTCGGTCAAACGCAGGACTGGATGGCTGAAATCTATCCGATGTGGGTCGCGGCGCATGGGATCATGATCGTCACTCCGGTCAATTGGTATCAGGTGACCTCCCCCCTGAAGCTGATGATGGATCGCCTGGTCTGCGCGGACGGGGGAAATCCGGACCCGACAGCCACCCACGGCAAACACGCGGATGAAGCGAAGGCGATCGAAATGGCCGGGTGGAACTATCCGCGCCACCTGCAAGGCCGACTCTTCTCTGTGGTTGTTCATGGCGACGTCGATGGTGTGGAGAATGTCCGGCATTCGATATCGGATTGGTTGCGCTTCATGAAACTGGCGCCGGCCGGTCCACTGGCAGAGGTTGACCGCTATATTGGCTACTGGAAGCCCTACGCTACGAGCCACCTTGAGCTGGACGCGGACAAAGACATTCAAAACGAGGTCCGAAATGCTGCAAGAACGCTGGCTCAGGCCGTCAACGCCCAGCACCAAGGCAGTTTTTTCATAGCCGGCAGCGATTTCGCGGAGCCAAGAGAAAAATAGTTGGCCAATCCAGCAGCTTGGGCACTGGCTGGCTCAAAAGCTACCGGATTGTTTGAATTAGCGCCTTGTTGAAGATCCCGATTTGGCGCGGCGCGTCTTGTTGGGAATCAGTCTCCACCCGTTGGCGTGAAGACCGCGAACAAATTCCTCCAGGTAAGGGAGCAACTCTAACAAAAGAACGAGGATCATAACCGTGGCAACGTAACCAACGGGCAGTGGCTCGGGTTTCCAGGCAATCCCGAACCGAGCAGGTTCTTCTCCAAAACCGAACAACGCCTGAAACTGCACCCAGTGAAGCGATATCACGCTGACAATTCCAATCAACGGAATCATCTCTAGAAAACTATGCACGTGCTGCTCAACTGGCGAGACGGTTCGGGCCGTGGTCGCATAGCTGACGTCAAACATGGCAGTTGCCTCATGCACAACGAAAGCCACCAGCCGGCAGATGGCTTCAAAACGCGACGGCTGGGCGCAGCTCGGCATGCAGGTCGAGCGACGGCAGCGACTTCAGGTGCCTGCCCCATGGCTGTCATGTTGGTTGTTTGACCTCCTCATGGTGTCAACCTTGATAAGCGGCGTGCTGGGCCTGCCCAACAAGGTCGGGAAGTCCCCGCTTTCCGAACCAACGACGGTTCGACGCGGGTCAGTTCGGACGTTTGGGGCTCGGCCCCCCTCTCCAGATAGGTGGAAAGGGCGATATAGCTGCGGGTCAAAGTAAGGGCATGCGGCACGGTTTGGCCCGGACCATGCCAACGCGCTCTGCCACAAACTCGCGCTGCTTCGTATGGCGCGTTTGGGGAAGCATTCGGCCGTGACCACCATTGCGAGAGCCACATAACTTTGCAGCCAGAATCTCAAGATGTCTCCGGCGGTCGCCGGTCATCTATTGTCAACGCCGGGAAATCTCCAATCCGTCATTCACCGGCCTTTATCAGAGCTCGGAGAAAGAAAGCGTGGCTCAGACTGCAGATCGCCGAATACATCTACGAGCCAGTTGATGAATATCCGAAGACGTCGTGAAACGTGACGCTGGCCGGGATAAAGAACCGAGAGCGGTGTCGGCGTCGGCGGATTGTTGGGCAGGATGTCAATCAGGGATCCTGACGCGAGTTCCTCCTCGAAACGAAATCGGGGAGCCTGCACAAGTCCGAATCCGGCGCGCGCCAATGCCGCGCTGGTATCGGAACTATTGACGGTCAGAGGCGACGAAAGGGTCACGTGATGGACCGATCCGTTGTCGGTGAATTCGAGGGGCAACACTATCCCTGCCCGGGACGATACGAACCCGATCATCCGATGTCCCTGAGAGTGGAGATCTTCCAGGCAGGCGGGCGTGCCGTGCTTTGCAAGATAGTCCGGGCTTGCCACCGTGACTTCTTCGAGCAGCGCAAGACGACGTACAACCATGCCGCTGTCGTCGAGCTCTCCCGCTCTCACCACGCAATCGACGCCTTCGCGAACAAGGTCCACCAGCCGGTCGCCATCGCCGATATGCAGCGTGAGCTCGGGATATCGGGCCGTGAACTCAGAAAACCGTGGCAGGAGCAATTGGCGAAAAAGATTGCCGTGCACATCGATACGTAAGTGCCCCTTTGGAGGCGAGGCGGCGAACTCGTCTTCCATAGCTTCCAGATCGCGGATCAATGCGCGGCACCTGTGGTAGTAAGCGTCCCCGTCCATCGTGGGAGCGACGTGCCGCGTCGTTCGCTGCAGAAGCGACACGCCAAGCCGGCGTTCGAGCGCCTTGATAGTGTTGGTCGCGGTGGCCCGGGGAATACCGATGTCGCCTGCGGCGGAGCTGAAGCTGCCGCGCTCAACGATCCTCACGAAAAGGCGCATGCTATTCAGTAGGTCCATTCTAACATTGTTATCGCCAACGGAATTATCTTGTCAATTTAGCTCTGATTATTAATGCGAGGCGTGAGCCTAGACATAGGCTCTCATAAGATAGGAGAGACGGCTGACCTCCGAGCATCTCTCAGAAATAAAGGAAGCAGAAGTGAAGTTCTCCAACGCAACCATCCTTATCACCGGAGGCAACTCGGGCATCGGCCGCGGCCTTGCAGAAGCCCTCGCTACTCTCGGCGCAAAGATCATCATCACTGGGCGCAACAAGGATCGGCTTGAAGAGGTGGCCGACGCCAATCCCGGAATGTCCGCCTATCAGCTCGATGTCGCCAACGTCGTTGACCTCAAGGCATTCGCCGCCAAAGTCATTGGGAACCACCCTGACTTGAATGCCGTCATCCACAACGCCGGCATCCTGCCGTACGAGAATGTCCTGGCAGAGCGCTACGACATGGAAATCGTAGACAAGGTCGTTGTTACCAACCTACTGGCTCCGATCCGGTTGACCGCCGAACTCCTGCCGCACCTCCGCTCCAAGGCGGAAGCAGCAATCGTCACAGTATCATCCGGGCTGGCCTTCGTGCCCCTCGCGTCCGCGTCCGCATACAGTGCGAGCAAAGCCGGCCTACACTCCTGGACCCAGAGCCTTCGCCACGAGTTGCGGAACACAAGCGTCTCGGTCGTCGAGATCGCCCCTCCGCTGGTGGCGACGGAACTGACGCCTGGGCAGTCGAGCAATCCACATGCGATGCCGCTTGATGCCTTTGTCACGGAAACGGTCGGGCTATTGTGTGCGGATGTCACCCCGAAGGAAGTGCTGGTTCAGCGCGTCTTGCCGCAGCGCACCGCCGAACAGACCGGCAGCTTCGACAAGGTGTTCAATCTCATCAATCCGTCGTGATCACTCCGCAGTCACAGGCTCTGTCCCGGACTGGCTTGTCTCGTTTGGGCAACCGCATCGTCGGCGCTCGGCGGACCCCGACGCGCGCGGATGGTGTTCGCCATCATTCCCGGCATCAACCGGCTGCGCCGTCCAAGCGCCTCGCCCGATGGGTGAACGCGTCACGCCAGCCCCATGACCAGGGGAATGCCTGCCGCGATCATCAACAGCGCGGTTACGCCGTGGATCGAGAGCGCCGCTCGCGTCGAACCCTTTGCGCCGAGGATGAGCGACATGTCGCCGAGGGGGATCAGCGCGTCGACCAGCAACGCAATGCCGACGATCTGCGGGGTGCCGCGGAGCATCAGCGCCAGGACGAGCAATCCCGCCGCGATGTCGCGGACGCCTTTCAGGCGAAGCCACCACATGGTACTCTCGCCGTCTCCGGGAAGCGGCAAGCCGAAGCTGCGCATAGCGGTCGCGGGACGGGCGAGATACATCGCCCCAATTGCAATGATGCCGATCGAGATCAGCAGCGCCGCGCTCATTGAAAACCAGTACATATGGACCTCCTAGCTCCGGTGTGGTGGGGCTCCGCGGCGCGAGCCGTCCTCGCGTTCGATGTCGCCCGACCTCAAGCCGGACGAAATGGGCGAAGGAGCCGGATCCCGGCCTCAATCGACCCCTCCATGAGTTCGAGAAGCTGCGGCACCAGTTCCTGCATCCTCGGCGCGTGAAGGTGTGCTTCGAGCGCTTCCCGGCTTATCCAGCGCTCATAGATGATGAAGGTGCCGGGCTGACCTTCCATCTCGTGCGGCTCGTAGTCGATGCAGCCGGCATCGTGCCTCGATGGCGTCACCGCTGCGGTCAGGAAGTCCTTCATCTCGGCCTCGCGGCCCGGCTTCGCCTTGGCTTCCCACAGCACGACGGTGAGAGTGTTGTTAATGTTGGACATCTTGTCCTCCTTTTCAGATAGCTCTTGCGAATAGGATGGTCCGGCCGGAGCTGCCGCTCGGGATCGTTTGACCCGATGCGGCAGGCACGCGGCCGACCGGCAGGTGCTTCACTTCATGAATCGTTCGAACCAGTCGAGCATCGGCTTGGGGTTGGCGGGCAGGTAGTTGTAGCCGTCGAAGCGCCGGTTCGTGCCGTCGATCCAGATCAGGTCCTTCTGGTCGGTTGGCATGGCGTCATAGATCGCCTGCACGTCGGCGGGCGTGGTCAGCGTGTCGTCGCGGACCTGCAGGAGCAGCGTCGGAATATCCACGGCCGTTGCATAGGGCGGCATGTCCATGTCCTTCAACTCCATGCTGGTCATGCGGCGCAGGGCGTCGGCGACCTCTGGCAGCGCATCCGGCATCCCCATGTGGTCGAGGATCGTGCGGTAGAAGGAGCTGAGCGAGATCGGCTGCGGCGCGACGATCGCCCGAACGTCGTCGAACTCCTCGCGGTGCTTGGAGATGGCAACCATGGTCGCGTTCATGCCGCAGCAGCGGCTGAGCAGGCCGAGCTTCAGGTTCTTGAGATCGGGGCGTGAACGGACGTAGCGCAGCGAGCCGATCACGTCGCGATACTCGCGGATGCCGTTGCCGATCACGCGCCGCTGCCGGCGCCGCTCTGGCCAAAGTTGCGCAGATCGTAGGCGAGGATGTTGTAGCCCGCCTCGTGCAGGTGCTTGTAGTCCGGCATGAAGTTGACTTCGATGTTGTTGCCGCTCGCTTCCCAGGCGTCGCTGTAGGGCTTCAGATGGCCGGGGTAGCCTTGCCGGTTAGCCCAGATCGGATGGTTGGCGATGATCAGGCGATCACTGTCGCCGGGGATGAACCAGCCCTCGATCGTCACCCCGTCCATCGCGGGGAAGAAGACGTCCGAGAAGGCGATGCCGTCGTCAGCCGGCGAGCGGAGGATCGGCGAACGCGCCGGGTTCGCCATGGCGGAGACCAGACCGGCGATGAGCTCGGCGCGGGTCGGTTGTGCTGTTGCAGCTTCCGTTACCTGGGTCATGTCAATTTCCTTTCAGAGCTCAGCCGGGTTGGAAGGTGGCTGATGCCCAACATGTACCCCTTGCGGATCATAGCGATAATCCGGCATTATCAACACAGGCTGTACGGATAACTGGACATTGGTTGCGAACATCGACGATCTCACGGCGTTTGTCGCCGTCGCGAGGGCGCGTGGTTTCCGCGAAGCCGGGCGCTTACTCGGCGTCAGCCCGACGACGCTCAGTGAAACCGTGCGCCGCCTGGAGGACCGGCTGGGTGTGCGCCTGCTTCACCGCACCACCCGCAGCGTCTCCCCGACCGAAGCCGGCGGGCGGCTTGTCGAGCAATTGGCTCCTCTCCTCACGCAGATGGATGCGGCGCTCGCTAGCCTCAATGACCTGCGCGACACGCCGGCGGGCACGCTCCGGCTCAACGTGCCCGTAGGTGTCGCGCGATTGGTGCTCCCGACACTCCTGCCGGAGTTTCTCACCCTCTACCCAGACATTCAGGTCGAGGTCGTCGCCGAGGACACCATCGTCGACGTGCTCGCGGCCGGCGCTGACGCCGGGATCCGCTACGACGAGAAGCTGGAGCAGGACATGATCGCGGTGCCGATCGGTCCGCGGGTGCAGCGGTTCGCGATGGCCGCCGCGCCGGACTATCTCGCCCAGGCGGGCAATCCAGAGCATCCGCGGGATCTGCTGCAGCATCGATGCCTGCGTGGACGGTTCGACAACGGGTCGCTCTTCAGCCCATGGGAGCTTGAACGCGGCGACGAGACGGTCCGGATCGAGCCGAAGGGGCCGCTGACCGTGAGCATCAGCGGCGCGATGGACCTGGCGGTGGACATGGCGGTCGCCGGTGTCGGGATCATAGGCCTGTTCGAGGAATGGCTGCAGCCGCATATCGAAGCCGGAAAACTGAACCCCGTTCTGCCTGAATGGTGGACGCCTTTTCCCGGCCCTTTTCTCTATTATTCCGGACGCCGTCTTGTTCCGCCCCCACTGCGGGCATTCCTCGATTTCATAAAGTCAGTGAAATCGGCGTGAGGCTTTACAGCCCGGCAAGCCAAAACACTCTATGGAAAATCGCCAACCAGACCTCCTATAACTGTGGGCGGGTTCGCGGCCCAAAGGCATCTGCCGGTCTTGAACAACCATCTTCTGCATCTGGCGTCCACCACGCTGTAAGGCTGTGCGCTCAAGCTGCTACTTTTTCATCGTAGAAGGCGATGCGAAGTCCGGGCCTGTCCTCGGAGACGAGGATATTGAGGCGATAGCTTCGCCACCTGCCCTGTCCATCGCGGAGCGTAATGTCCGTATCGCCGATTCGGAGGATTTCGGGCTCATCCCACCATTCCATAGTTTGTGGAACGGCTTGAAGTACCTCGTTGAGGATGGACCTTAAAGTCGGGCTCTTCCCGCCCGTCAGATAGTCATGGCGTGCCTTGAGCAGGACAAGCCTCGCGGCGAACTGCCAGTTTTGAATCCTCTGCCGGTAGTGGTCGGAAAAGAAAACGATGCGGAGTATATTCGGTCGCGGCAATTTGAAGTCTTCAAACAGGATCCCGGCCGCCTCGTTATGGGCCAGGACATCCCAAGCGCTGTTCATTATGTAGGCGGCTTGATCGAGAGCATTGATCATCCTTACGAGTGACTGAGGAAACTCGGCACTTTCAGCGCCATCCGCAAATGTCTCACGGCCAGCCAGTGCAAAAAGGTGCTCCCGTTCGGCTCGGTCGAGGCGAAGTCCTCGCGCCAATCGATGGAGGAAATCATCCGATACTGCTATGTCGCGTCCCTGCTCGAACCAAGTGTACCACGTCAAACCGACACCAGCCAAAGCGGCGACTTCCTCACGACGAAGGCCTTTGGTTCGACGGCGGCGCACCTGCGGCAAGCCAAGCGATTCAGGCGAAGTGCGTTCGCGACATTGGCGGATGAAGTCCGACAGCGCCTGTCTGGCCGGCACACGCGTTAAACGATCAGACGCCACGTCTCACCTCGCAAAGCATCACTTTAGTAATAGCATAAAAGCTCCATTGTAACACGATAAATTTGCCCGTAGATTTCTGAGACATGGCTAGTGATCGAATTGCCCAAGGTCGGAAGGTTGGATGGTATGCTGCTCTACCAGTTTCAAAGGGGGACAAATCCTCGGCGCGTTATCATTTACCTGAACGAAAAAGGGATCGACGTTCCGCGATATGAACTCGATTACGCGGGAGGGGAGCACAAGTCGCGTGAATACCTCGCGATCAATCCCAGCGGACGAGCCCCGACACTCGTGACGGATGAGGGTATGCCGATCACAGACTCGGCTGCCATAGTCGAGTATCTGGAGGAGCTGTATCCCGACACGCCAATGATGGGGACAGATCCGGTTTCCCGAGCGAAAGTGCGCTCGCTTGAGCGCCTGGGAACTGATCTGGTGGTCCGGTCTCAGCTTTGGCTGTGGAACGTTACTCAATCCTTTCCCGCCAAGGAGCCGTCGCCATCACCGGAGGTTGCTGCCAAACTCTTTGGGTATGTCACCGAAATACTGGATGTCCTGGAGGTGACGATCGGAGATAACGAGTTTCTGGCAGGAGATAGGCCTACGATCGCGGACTGCACGGGATTTTCAATTTTTCAAACATGCCGGGAGAGGTTCGACCAACCCTTCGGCTCCGTCCATCCGCGCCTTGACGCCTGGTACAAGAAGTTTCGCCAGCGACCGAGCGCCGAATACTAAGGGGTTAGTGATTTGAACAAGCCCAAGGCTATGACCTGCGATTTGAATAATCTGAAGGCATGCGACGGCCCCGTCGTCGCTCCGATCAGACCATCTAAAATCAGAATGACAGTCGTCATGATTGTATTCGTCTACCCGATCGTGACACTCCTGCTCTACGCATTGAGTCCGCTGGCCGACAACTGGGCTGTGTGGCATCGAACACTGGTTCTAACGCCGATCACAGTAAGCCTAATTGTCTTTGTTGTGAGCCCGTTGATAGCAAAACACTTCGACTGGTTCCTGCGGCCTCGCTCAGCGCCGTGGAGTCGGTAAAGGTGGAGAGCTCCGGCATCAGCCGTCTATAATGCGCCTTCCGACCGACTGATCCTCTCAGAGGACGGCGCGAACACACTCCTCTGAGGCCGAACCTAATCCCGAGAAACAACCCGCCCGGTGCCTGGAGGTGGACGATGAAGTCGGCCAAAGCGAGCCATCGGCAAACACGAGCAGCATTAAGGATGCCGGGAACGCATGCCAAATATGTCTCTCGACCTTCGATACCTTCGTTACGCGATGATCGCGGCCGAGCACGGGGAGCTTTCGCCGCGTCGCTCATGCGCGACTCTTGGAACCACTTCTCGCCGAACTCGCCGAACCGCTTCGCCTCCTTCAGTCGGCGCTTGTCGTGCTGCTTCTCTTGAGCAGGCGACCGTCCCTCTGAAATGGCCCGCTTCGCGTCGATCAGCTTCTCGCGAGCCCTGGCAAGCGAGAGGCCATCGGGGCCGTATCGGCCGAGCGTCAGCGTCTCTCGACGTCCGTTGAGGCGGTAGTCGTACCGAAACACGATCGCCCCGACGGCTGCGCTACAACGTACATACCGTCACGATCGCTCACCTTGTACAATTTCTTCTGTGATCTCAGCGCCTTAATCGCTGTGTCAGTTAGCATGAGGGCCTCCAAAAACCGTTCAAAAACTGGAGAGAGGCACCGATTATACCGTCAGGCCAAATAGGCGATGCTAGAAGCATAAATCCCTTTTGGAATCAGCCTGTTAATACCAAAAATAATACCGTCAGCAGCTCTCTTAGCCATGACGGTATAGCGAAACTCCAGATCGAACAAGTTTCCCCATACCGTCTGCTATACCGTCAAATCGAAGCACTGCCCCTCGATAGACGGCAATAGATGCCGTCACGATTATCGTTATGTTTCAATGCCTTAAGGCGTACTAGAGCGTACAAACGGATACAGCCGGACGGGCAAAAATCATTCCCACTCAATCGTTCCCGGCGGCTTCGAGGTGACGTCGTAGACGACGCGGTTGATGCCGCGGACTTCGTTGATGATGCGGGTGGCGGCAGCTCCGAGGAACGCCATGTCGTAGTGATAGAAATCCGCCGTCATGCCATCGACCGAGGTGACGGCACGCAGGGCGCAGACGAATTCGTAGGTGCGGCCATCGCCCATCACGCCGACGGTCTGCACCGGCAACAGAACGGCGAAGGCCTGCCAGATGGCGTCGTAGAGGCCGGCCTTGCGGATCTCGTCGAGATAGATGGCGTCGGCCTCGCGCAGGATCTCCAGCTTTTCGCGGGTGATGCCGCCGGGGCAGCGGATGGCGAGACCCGGACCTGGGAATGGATGCCGGCCGATGAAGCTCTCGGGCAGACCGAGTTCCTTACCGAGCGCCCTCACCTCGTCCTTGAACAGTTCGCGCAGCGGCTCGACCAGTTGCATGTTCATGCGCGCGGGCAGGCCGCCGACATTGTGGTGCGATTTGATCGTCACCGACGGGCCGCCGGTGAAGGAGACGCTTTCGATGACGTCGGGATAGAGCGTGCCTTGCGCCAGGAATTCGGCGCCGCCGAGTTTCTTGGCCTCCTCCTCGAACACCTCGATGAACAGCCGGCCGATTGTCTTGCGCTTTTTCTCCGGGTCCGACTCGCCCTCCAAGGCGTCGATGAAACGGTCCGATGCGTTCACCAGAATGAGCGGCAAATTGTAGTGCTCGCGGAACATCGCCACCACGCCCGCGGCCTCGTCCTTGCGCATCAGGCCGTGGTCGACAAGAATGCAAGTCAGCTGGTCGCCGACCGCCTCATGGATCAACAGCGCCGCGACCGAGGAGTCGACGCCGCCCGACAGCGCGCAGATGACCTTGCCCTTGCCGACCTGCTTGCGAATGGCCTCGACGGCGTGCTCGCGGTAGGCGCGCATGGTCCAGTCGCCCTCGATGCCGGCGATGTTGTGGACGAAGTTGCGCAGCAGCCGGGCGCCATCGGGTGTGTGCACCACCTCGGGATGGAACATGATGCCGTACATCTTGCGCTCGATATTGCCGAAGATGGCGAAGGGCGAGCCTTCCGACTTGCCGAACACTTCGAACCCCTGGGGCAAGGAGATGACGCGGTCGCCGTGGCTCATCCACACCTGGTGGCGCTGGCCGGGCGCCCACAGGCCCTCGAACAGCGGGCTGTCCTTTTCGATCTCGACGAAGGCGCGGCCGAATTCGCGATGGTCGGAGCTTTCGGCGACGCCGCCCATCTGCACGCACATGGCCATCTGGCCATAGCAGATGCCGAGCACCGGCACGCCGGCGTCGAAGACGATCCGCGGCGCGCGCGGACTGCCGATATCGCCGGTCGAAGCCGGGCCGCCGGACAGGATGACAGCCTTCGGATTGATGCGCTTGAACGCCGCTTCGGCCGACTGGAACGGCACAATCTCGGAAAACACTCCGGCCTCGCGGACGCGGCGGGCGATGAGCTGGGTAAACTGGCTGCCGAAATCGACAATCAGGACGGTGTCGGGATGATTGGCTGTTTTCATGGCGAGCGTTTAGAGAAAGAAATGAGTCGGCGCAATGGGTTGCGAGGCCTAGCTGTCACTTCGATTCCACGACTTCACCTTCAGCGCCAGCGTCTTCATCCATTGCAGCAGCCTCTCCGGCCGCAAGCTTGGCGGCTTGATCCGATTTGCGGTCAGGCGCCGAGCAGACCGTGGCGGATTGCCTGTTCCAGCAGCCCGACCGCCCCGGCCAGCTTCTCGTCGATGACGTGCAGATATTCGGTCCAGTCGTTGACGTGCCGCAGATCAGCCGCGCCGTCGGAGATGCCGCGCAGTCCGATCAGCGGCACATCGAACAACTGGCAGGCGCGCAGGCAAGCGAAGGTCTCCATGTCGACCATGTCGGCGGCGATCGCATCATAAGCCGCGCCGGTGACGATCGCGCCGCCGGTCGACAGCGTCGCCTCCCTGATTTCAGGAATTTTGAACGGCAGTGGCACCGTCACCGGCAGATCGAGAAACGGCGTCGCCCCTTTCTCGAAACCGAGCGGCGAGGCGTCGATGTCGCGATAGCTGACCGACACCGCCTGGTAGATTTCCGTCTGCTCCAGCGTCCGGCTGCCGGCCGAGCCGAGCGACACGACGAGGTCCGGCAGCGCCTTCCGCGACTTCAGCCAGGAGAGTTCGGCGCCCAGCCTGACGCCGGCCTCGACCGGCCCGACACCGGTCATCAGCGGCGTGAACAGTTGCTTGAGGTGCGGGCCGTATTCGGCCTGTGCCGCCATGACGAAGAGGACGCCCTTGCTGCCTAGTCGCGCAACGTTGCCCATCGGATCACCCTTCAATGCCGTCCCGCCCGACCACCGTCATCATCGTTCCGGTCATCGTGGCAATCAGCTTGGCTTCGCCGTCGGCGGCGAAGGCATAGGCCTGGCCATCGGCAACGATGATGGTGCGGCCGGGTTTGGTCACGGAGCCGCGGAACAGGAAGCGCTCGCCTCGGCCCGGCGCCAGCAGATTGACCTTGAACTCGATGGTCAGCACGCCTGAGTTTTCCGGCATCAGCGAAAACGCCGCATAGCCGCAGGCCGAGTCCAGCGCGGTCGAAATGACGCCGGCATGGAGAAAACCGTGCTGCTGGGTGAGCGCCGCCGAATAAGGCATCTCGATCTCGATGATACCGGGCGTCACCAGCGTCAGTTCGGCGCCGATCGTGGCCATCGCTTTCTGACGCGCGAAGGATGTCCTGACGCGGTCGTCATAGTCCGGGGCGGGTACGATCTTTGCTGCCATGGCCGCTGCTTTCCTTTATGCGGATAAGCTTATTGCAGAGGCATGGGCGGCAGGCAAACGCTTTTGCTGCACTGCAGCAATCGGTCTCGTCTGCCGGCAAGGGTTACGCATCCGCCGGGATTGGCGGTATCCAATGAGGTTCAGGCCGACCTGCGCAACGCACAGAAGTAGAACCCGTCGGTGCCGCTCAGCGCCGGCGACAGCGAGATGTCGCCTTTGGCACCGATGCGTGCGGCTGCCGCATGGCCGGGAAAACGGCCGTCCCAGAGCGCGCGATGATCGACCGGGACAAAACCGCTGTTGCGGTCGCGGAAGGCCGCGACCTGCTCGCCATTCTCCTCATCGAAGACCGAGCAGGTGATGTAGACCAGCAGGCCGCCTGACTTGACATAGGCTTTGGCCGCATCGAGGATCGCCGATTGCTCACCCTTGCGGGCGTCGAGCTGTCTTTGCGTCAGCCGCCACTTGGCATCTGGACGGCGCCGCCAGGTGCCGCTGCCGGTGCAGGGCGCATCGACCAGCACGATATCCATGTGGTTGCCGAGCGGGGCGAGTTCGGTCGGCTTGGTGACGATCTGGATATTGCGGTTTTCCGAACGACGGATGCGGTCGAAGATCGGCGCCAGCCGCGCCTTTTCGGCGTCGTGGGCGAAGATCTGGCCCCTATTGCCCATCGAAGCCGACAGCGCCAGCGTCTTGCCGCCGGCGCCGGCGCAGAAATCCAGCACCTGCATGCCGGCTTCGGCCCCGGCAAGGGCGGCCGCCACTTGCGAGCCTTCGTCCTGGACCTCGAACCAGCCTTTCTGGAACGCCGGCTCGGCCTGGACGTTCGGGTGCCTGCCGTCGCCGTCGATCGGCGGGATGCGGATACCGTGCGGGGCGATGGCGGCGGGTTTCGCGCCGGTTCCCGACAGTTCGGCCAGCACCTTGTCGCGATTGGCCTGCAACGTATTGACCCTGAGATCGAGCGGCGGGCGTGTCGCCAGCGCCGCTCCCTCGTCGACCCAAGTGGGGCCAAAGGCTCGTTCGAAAAGCGGCGCGCACCAGTCGGGAACATCCGCCCGTACCGTGTCCGGCGCATCGGCAAGCCGGCGTTCGGCGATTGCCTGAAGCTCGGCGGCGGTCAGCAGCGGCGGTGCGAACTTGTCGCCATCGAGCGCGTCGTTAAGCGATTGTGCGGTCTGGCCCCATTCGAGCAGCAGGGCGCCGAAGCCGATGGCGCGCGGCGTGTCCTCGCCCAGCAGCCAGCCGGCGGAACGCTTGTGGCGCAAGGCATCATAGACGATGTTGCCGATTGCCGCGCGGTCACCGCCGCCGGCGAAGCGATGCGACAGGCCCCAATCCTTCAGCGCGTCCGCCACCGGCCGGTGGCGTCGGCCGATGTCTTCCAGCACTTCGATGGCCGCAGCCAGCCGTCCGCCCAGTCGCATTCGTCATTCCATCAAATCGAGCACGTGATCTTAGCCTGCTCTTAGAGCCTTTCGCGCCTGGATTGAACCCCGCTTCCGCCTGGCGACGACGAGGCAATCCAAACCGAGACCAGCGAGCCAGCCAGTATATGCCCTAAGCCGGCGGCAGCAGATCGATCAATAGATGAACGGTCTCTAATATTCGTGACCGGCGACTTCAAGCATGGCATGTGACGCAACCGCTCTGCTTCCCAAGTTTTTCAGTTGAGAATACTCTTGGCGCCATGATTCGCGGCGCGGAAAAGGCGGACCGGCGGATCGCTACGAGGAGAGGGCAATGAAAACTTATCTGGCGGAAGTTCTAGGCACATTTCTATTGGTGTTCATCGGTACGGCTTCTGTGGTGACGGGCGGCTTCGGCGGTGCGCTGCCGCTTGGCCAGGAAGGCATCGGTCTGGCGTTCGGCATCGGCCTCATTGCGGCGGCCTATGCGATCGGCCCTATTTCGGGCGCGCATCTCAATCCGGCGGTGACGCTCGGAGTCTTCCTTGCCGGCCGGCTGCCGGCCAAGGACGTCATCCCCTACTGGATCGCGCAGGTCATCGGCGCCATCCTCGCCTCGCTGGCGTTGTGGATCATCGTCTCCGGTCAGACCGGCGGACACACTGGCGGCTTCGGCGCCAATGGCTGGGACGTGACGAAATGGGGCGTCAGCTCGGCGTTCCTGTGGGAAGTGATCGGCACCTTCACCTTCGTCACGGTGATCCTGGGCGTCACGGCTGAAAAGCACTCAACGGCGTTTGCCGGGCTGGTCATCGGCCTGACGCTGGCAGGATTGCATTTCGCCATCATCCCGGTGACCGGCACCTCGCTCAACCCGGCCCGCTCGATCGGCCCGGCGCTGTTTTCGGGAACTGCCGCGATCGGCCAGCTCTGGCTCTTCATCGTCGCACCGTTGATCGGCGGCGCCATCGCCGGCGTCGTCGCCAAGGCGCGCATCTTCGAGAAGGACTGAGCTTCGAAAGGCTGAACGAGAAAAAGGCGCGGGCCCGGGTCCGCGCCTTTTTCCTTGGTGGATGCTCTTGCCGTCAAAGGCACAGTGGGGCCGGTGGTCGTTAGGACCCGAAACGGACCTCCGGATGCTCTATGAAACAGCCGCATCGTCTGCAATGGCTCGGGTCGCGTTCTGGTGAGGACGCAGCAGAAAATAGAATGCGGCGATGTGCGTGATCATCAGCAGCGGCACGTAGATGATCGGGATCGCGTAGGCGGCGCCCAGTTGTTCCGCGTGCGCGGGGAGGCCGACCTGGATGGCGTGGTAATAATCGACGACGAGCTCGGCCATTCCGACAAGGTTGAAGGCGACGACGAGCGGCCAGAAGAGCGGTGGTATCCTCACCGTGAGCAGCGCCAGCATCGCCAGCACCCCTGTCGCGAAGTCGCCATAGGCGGCGAACACGGCGAAGCCGGCCGGCAGATCGCGGCTAACGACGCCCGGCAGGATGAACACGAGGCCAAAGAAGCGGAAGCTGTGCAGGGTGGCGATCGCACGTTGCGCGGCGACCCGGTCCATTGAGCTCAGCCACGGCAGACCATATGCGCCAAAGCAAAGCAGCCACGCGACGTAGCCTAGAACGAGATGGGTCTGGAACAGCATTTCCGTGGACATTTGGCCTCCTGTCAGCGGCTGGTTCACGCAGCCTCCCAGCCAGTCGGTTACATCTAAGCCAGCTTTCATAGTTCGACTAGCCGGTGTAATCACCACAACCTATGAAGCAGAACTACACAGTTCGACACGGTGCGCTGGAAGGCGTCGAAGCCTTCCTGGCCGTCGCCAGGCGGCGCAATTTCCGCCGTGCCGCCGCGGACCTCGGCGTGACGCCGTCGGCCGTGAGCCAAGCGGTACGCACGCTGGAGGCCCGCACGGGTGCGGCGCTGTTCGTGCGCACGACGCGGAGCGTCGGTTTGACCGAGGCCGGTCAGCGGTTCCTCGACCGTGCGGGCCCTGCCTTCGAGGAACTCGTCGCGGCAGGCGAGGCCGCGCGCGACCTCGGCCAACGGCCGACCGGGTTGCTGCGCCTGTCCGTACCCCGCGCCGTCGTGCCGTTGATCCTGGAGCCGATGATCGCGTCTTTCTGCCGAACCTATCCCGAGATCGAACTGGAGATCGCCGCAAGCGACGAAATGGTCGATCTCGCCACCGGCGGGTTCGATGCCGGCATCCGCCTCGGCCAGTTCATCGCGCCCGATATGGTCGCTGTGCGGCTGACGCCGTCGTTCCCGTTCGTGGTTGTCGGCAGCCCGGACTATCTCGAGCGCCACGGCAGCCCCGAGCGTGTGGACGACTTGCGCCACCACGCCTGCCTGCGATTGCGCCGCTCGAACGGCGCCATCGCGCCCTGGTCCTTCGTCGACGGCAACGAGGCAATCGAGGCGATGGTCTCCGGCCCGCTGATCGCGCACGACTATCCGACGTTGCTCGGTGCGGCGATACAAGGCATCGGCCTGGCACAGACGCCTCGACCCGTCGCCGTAGCCCCGATAGAACAGGGCAAACTCAGATCGGTGCTGGACGGCGTCGCCGCCACGACGCCGGGCGTCTTCCTCTATCATCCCGGCAAACGCCAGATCCTGCCGAAGCTGCGCGCCTTCATCGATCACCTCAAATCCGGCGCGTGAGGTTATGAGGGACGTCGCACCCTGCCCTCACGCCATCTTCTGCGTCACCAGTAGCAGTTGCCTCATTCGTGCAGTAATTGCCTGCTCGAACCAAAGCTTTCATGGTACAAATATCAGAAATACGTAAGTAAAAAATAATACAAGATGGACCATGCCGGTCAGGAATGTCGTTCTTTCATTGCTAAAGCTTACGCTACATATGAAAAGCGCCAAAATCAAAAGCACTGTGTCGGTCGCCGGGAGCCCCAGGGTCAAACCCCTTCCCGTCAGCAGGCTGGCGGCTGCGACCGCAGGTATTGTCAAACCAATTGTAGCGCAAGCCGAACCCATCGCGACATTCAAGCCGCGCTGCAGCTCATTGTTGAGTGAAGCACGAACCGCCGAAATGGCCTCTGGCATCAAAACCAACCCCGCGATCAATGCTCCCACAATAGCGTCAGCTTGGGTCACCTGGTAGGTAACGAGCGCATCTTCAACGCTTGCGGCGACTTGCTCGGCGAGCATGACAATTCCGATCAGCCCGATTAACAGGAGCAGAGCGCTGGCAGAGATGCTTTCGTGCGGGGCAGTTCGCATCGAAACATCGTGTGCTTGTCCTTCGATGAAGTCGTCGCGATGCCGGACAGTCTGCGCGAACACGAAACCTGCATAGAGCAGCACTGAAAGTACGCTCACGAAACCAAGTTGAGCTGCTGAAAATGTGCCGGGCTCCGTAGTTCGTGTGTAGGTCGGCAGAATAAGCGTCATGACGGTCAGCGCGGCCAGAACCGCAAGATATGCGCTGGTCCCTTGTCGAACGATTGCCTGCTTGCGATGGCGCCAGCCGCCAAGCGTGAGACACGTGCCGACAACGCCGGTAGATGTAATCATCACCGTCGAGAAGACGGACTCACGTGCAAGCGTAGGATTGTTCTCTCCATGCAGCATCATGGAAACGATGATCGACACTTCGATTGCCGTCACGGCAAAAGTCAGCACCAACGTACCGTAAGGCTCCCCTACTCGCCGAGCTACCGCTTCGGCGTGGTCGAGCACCACGAAAATGGTGATAAACATGATCGCACTCGAAAGCGCTCCGACAAGGATCTTGACGCTCGGCGAACCTTCGTCCACCGACAGCCCGCTGGCTCTGACTGCGATAGCCATCACCAAGGCGGCCAACGGCATCGCATAAGAAGTCACCGATCGCGCGAAACCACTCATGCAAGCCCTGTGTGTTTCTGCGAACCTTGCGGAAAGCCTATACTCACGCCGTCCTCTGCGTCACCAACCCAAGTTCCTCGATCATCGCATTGCGCATCAAAAACTTCTGCGGCTTGCCGGTCACCGTCATCGGCAATTCGGTTCGGAAGCGGATATGGCGCGGGATCTTGTAGTGGGCGATTTGGCCGGCGCAGAAGTTTTTGATTTCCTGCTCGGTGACGATCTGGCCGGGCTTGAGCACGATCCAGGCGCACAGTTCCTCGCCGTATTTGGCGTCGGGAATGCCGAAGACCTGCACCTCCTTGACCTTGGGATGGCGGTAGAGGAATTCCTCGACTTCGCGCGGGTAGACGTTCTCGCCACCGCGGATGACCATGTCCTTGACCCGGCCGACGATGTTGCAATAGCCCTCGGCGTCGATGGTGGCGAGGTCGCCGGTGTGCATCCAGCCGTCGGCGTCGATCGCCTCGCGGGTCTTCTCCTCGTCGTCCCAGTAGCCCTTCATCACGGAATACCCACGTGTGCAAAGCTCGCCCGGCGCGCCGACGGCGACGGTGGCGCCATCGGCATCGACCGCCTTGACCTCGACATGCGGGTGGACGCGCCCGACCGTCGAAACGCGCTTTTCCAGCGGGTCATCGACGCCGCTCTGGAACGAGACCGGGCTGGTCTCGGTCATGCCATAGGCGATGGTCACCTGTTCCATGTGCATCAGCGACACCACCTTCTTCATCACCTCGATCGGGCATGGCGAGCCGGCCATGATGCCGGTGCGCAGGCTGGAGAGATCGAAAGATGAAAAGTCCGGGTGATCGAGCAGCGCGACGAACATGGTCGGCACACCATAGAGCCCGGTGCAGCGTTCCTGAGCCACCGCCTTCAGCGTGGCGCCCGGGTCGAACCCCTTGCCCGGGAAAACCATGGTCGCGCCCTTCGACACGCAGCCTATCGTGCCCATCGACATGCCGAAGCAGTGATAGAGCGGCACCGGGATGCAGAGCCGGTCGTCGACGGTCAGTTTGATCGCCGAGGTGACGAAATTGCCGTTGTTGACGATGTTGGCGTGGGTCAGCGTCGCGCCCTTGGGGGCTCCTGTCGTGCCTGACGTGAACTGGATGTTGATGGCCTCGCCCGGCTTAAGCCCCTCCGAGATGCGATCGAGGCTGTCATGCTCGTCGCGGCCTGCCATGGCCAGCACATCACCGAAGTTGAACATGCCGGGTGAGTTGTCCTCGCCCATGCGGATGACGATCTTCAACGCCGGCAGTTTTTGCGCCTCGAGTTTGCCGGGCGTGGCCTTCGCGATCTCCGGCGCCAGCGTCTCGATCATGCCGAGATAATCCGATGTCTTGAATTTGGCCGCCGTGACCAGCGCCTTGCAGCCGACCTTGTTCAGCGCGTAGTCCAGTTCGGTCAGCCGGTAGGCCGGGTTGATGTTGACCAGGATCAGGCCGATGCGGGCGGTGGCGAATTGCGTCACCAGCCATTCCCATCGGTTGGGCGACCAGATGCCGACGCGATCGCCCTTTTCCAGGCCAAGTGCCAGGAAGCCGGCGGCCAGCGCGTCGACCGTGTCCGACAGTTCGCTCCAGGTGAAGCGCTTGTCCTGGTCGACGAAGACGGCGGCATCTTGCGTGGCATATTTGCTGGCAGTGTCGGAAAACAGCGCGGGGATCGTCTTGTTCAGCAGCGGCACGGTGCGCTCGCCGGAGACATGCGCCTTGCCGTCGACGGGCGCTACGAAGACACCGCCATTGCGCGATCCATGTCCGCGCAAATTGCTGGCATTCTTCAGCTCGTCGAGATTGACTGGCATCGCTCTCTCCTCCCGGGACTGGTCGAGCCTATCAGCCTGCCGCGACGGTGGAAATCCCGCCGATGGTACTGGACGATCCCCTCCCCCTTGAGGCTAGCGTGCGCACACATTTGCTTCGGGTTGATTTTGCGAGGCGAGAACGAAGCCGTCTGTGATGGCGTTGAAGCGTCTGAGGCCGTGGGTGAAGGTGATGGGCCCTGGCGGGCGCTCGCTTTCGTAGCCGTTCCAGCCTCCGAGCCTGGCGATACACCAGGCGGCCCAGGCGAGCGTGTGCGTGGGGT